>NZ_JBHWJI010000051.1:55793-74585 GCF_042731515.1 Streptomyces sp. NPDC059850 | reverse complement strand
CGCCGGAGCGGGTGCTCCGGCGCGGCCGCCGATCGGTGTGCGAGAGGTCGGGACTACTCGTCCTTGCGGGAGCCGGACGGTCCGCCGAAGATCCCGCCGCCCGGTGGCTCCGTGGTCGGCGAGGGCGAGGGTTCGCCCGGATCGCCGGGACCCGCGTTCTCGCCGCCCTGGTTGTCGCCGCCCTGGTTGTCGCCGCCGGCGTTCTCCTGGCAGTCGAAGTCCAGCGGATCACACGACTCTGTGGGGCTGGCACTGCCGGAGGGCGTCTGGGACGGGGTCTGCGACGGCGTCTGCGACGGGGTCTGGGACGGCGTCTGGGTCGGCTTCTGGGTCGTGGGCGTCGGGCTCGCGTTTTCGCCGTAGACCTTGTCACCGATCGGCTTGGCCACCGGGAAGTCCTTCGGCGGCTGGCCCGCCATCGCCTGGCGCATGTAGTCGGCCCAGATCTCGGCCGGGTACGACGCACCGTGGATGGTCTCCTGACCGCCCACCCCGCGCATGGAGCGGAAGACCTGCCGCTTGGCCTGGTCGTTCACCCGCCACATGCCGATCGACGTGGACAGCTGCGGGGTGTAACCGGCGAACCAGGCCGACTTGTTCTGGTCCGTGGTTCCGGTCTTGCCCGCCGCCGGGCGCCCGATCTTCGCCGAGGTGCCGGTGCCACGCTGGATGACGTTCTTCAGCACGTCGGTGACGTTGTTCGCCACGTTCGCGTCGAAGGCCTGCTTGAGCTTGGCGTCTTCCTTGTGGTTGTAGACCTCGCCGTCCTTGTCCTCGACCCGCTCGACCGAGTACGGATCGGCCTGCTGGCCGCTGGCCGCGAAGGTCGCGTACGCCCCGGCCAGCCGGATGGCGCTGGGCTGGGAGGTGCCGAGCGAGAACGTCGGGGTGATCTCGGCCAGCTGGTCCTTGCTGAGGCCCGAGTCCAGGGCCGCGTCCCGCACCTTGTCGGTGCCGACGTCCATGCCCAGCTGGATGAAGGGCGTGTTCACCGAGTACTGCATGGCGGTGCGGAGGTTGATCTTGCCCTTGTCCTCATCACCGTCGTTCCTCTGGTGCCACTCCTGGTTGTTCCGGTCCGTCCAGACGGATCCGTCGTAGTCGCGCAGGGTCAGCTTGTTGTCACCGTCGTAGACACTCGCCGGGGAGACCTTGGTGCGTTCCGCGTCCGGTTGGTCACGCGGTCCGTTGCGGTCCCGGACCCCGTCCCTCATCGCCGCGGCCAGTACGAAGGGCTTGAAGGTCGAGCCCACCTGGACACCGGTGTAGTCCGCGTTGTTGCGATAGTGCTGCAGCGCGTCATTGCCACCGTAGATGGCCTTGATCTTGCCCGACTTGGGCTCCACCGAGGCACCGCCGAACTGCACGTATTTATCCACATCGCGCTGTTTCGGCTTGATGTTCTCCTTGGATACCTTGCGGACCGCGTTCTCCAGCTGACCCATCTTCTTGCGGTCGAAGGTGGTGTGGATCTGATAGCCGCCCTTGTCCAGCTCCGTCTTGGAGATGTTGGTGTTGGCGACGACGTAGTTGTCGGCGAGGTCGGTCAGATAGCCGATCTGGCCCTGCTTGTTCGTCGCCACCTTCGGGCTCTTCGTCTGCGGGAAGCGCTTGTCGAGCCAGTACTGGGCCTGGTCCTTGGACAGCCGACCCACCTGGACCTCGCGCTTGAGGATCCACGCCCAGCGCGCCGTGGCCCGCTTGGTGTTCGCCTCCGCGCTCGCGGACGGTCCGTAGCCGCCGTTCGGGTCGTACAGGTTGGGCCCGTTGAGCGTCGCGGCGAGGAAGGCGCTCTGGCTCGGGTTCAGCTTCTCGCAGTCCCTGTCGAAGTACGCGCGGGCCGCCGCCTGACAGCCGTAGGCACCGCGACCGTAGTACGCGGTGTTCAGGTACCCCCGGAGGATGTAGTCCTTGCTCTTGGTCGTGCCGACCTTGACGGAGATGAGCAGTTCCTTGGCCTTGCGCGTCACCGTCTGCGACTGGTCGAGGTACGTGTTCTTCACGAACTGCTGGGTGATGGTCGACCCACTCTGGGTCGCACCGCCGCGCGCCATGTTGACGACCGCGCGCGCGATACCCATCGGGTCGACGCCCGAGTCGTCGTAGAAACTGGCGTTCTCCGCGGAGATCACGGCGTTCTGCATCGACTTGGGGATCTTGCTGAGCGGCACGATCTGACGGTTGAGATCACCGCCGCCCGAGACCACCATCTGCTTGCCGTCGCCCCAGTAGTAGACGTTCTTCTGGGTCTGCGACGCGGCCTGCTCGGTGGGAACGTCGACGATCATCCACCCGATGCCCACGGCGCTGAGGATCGCCGCGAAGAAGAAGATGAAGGTTCCCGTGACGAGCCGCCAGGAGGGCATCCAGCGGCGGAAGCCCGTCTTACCCGCGCGCGGGTAGTCGATGTACCGCTTCTTGCCGGACGGCCCGTCGCCGCCCGCACCCTGCCCGTGGCCACCACCGGTGCCCCGCCGACCGCCACCGCGGCCGGCACCACCGGCACCACCGGCGCCTGGGTCTCTTCTCCGGCCTCCTCCGCCGCCGCGTTGCGCGGCGCGCCGGGCCTCGGCCCTGCCGCCGTGGGAAGGCTCTTCCCCGTGCGAGGTCGAGCCCGACCCGGCGGCGGCGTTGTGCGGTGGTGCTGCGCGACGGCCGGACGACTGCTGTCCGGCACGCCGGGCCGCTGCTCGGCCGCCGCCTTGGGGCTGCGGCGGCTTGCGACGGTGCTCGCTCATGGAACGACTACTCCTCGGGCAGGCGCTATCGCCTGAAAGCGGCAGGTGGCTTCCGGTCCCCCCGATGTGCGATCCGGCCACACCTGGCAACCGGACGCACTGCCTCCAGGACGAGGACGCAGGACAGCGTCACACGGTTCCCTTTGGTCTGCATGGCGAACAGAGTACGCACGGCCAAATCTTGTCTCCTCGGCGCCTTCACTCCATAACGCTCCGGTTGAGTCCCACGAACCGGTGATGTGACGCCGTTCACCGTGGTCGCTCTTGTCCCACCGGCATCCCGGATCTATCGTCTGGATGTATCGAGTCGATACATCAGCTCGGCATAGTGGCCCCAGGAGACGGGAGAGGCGGGCGATGAGCAGACGCTCAGGCATCCTCGAGTTCGCCATCCTCGGCCTGCTCCGCGAGTCCCCGATGCACGGATATGAGCTGCGAAAGCGCCTCAACACCTCGCTCGGGGTGTTTCGCGCGTTCAGTTACGGCAGCCTCTATCCCTGTCTCAAGACGCTCGTCGCCAACGGCTGGTTGATCGAGGAGCCCGGAAACGCCTCCGAGGAGGCCGTCGCGGCCACCCTCGCCGGCCGCCGGGCGAAGATCGTCTACAGGCTGACAGCGGAGGGAAAGGAGCGGTTCGAGGAGCTGCTCTCCCACACCGGCCCGGACGCATGGGAGGACGAGCACTTCGGCGTCCGCTTCGCCTTCTTCGGACAGACGTCGCGGGACGTACGGATGCGCGTGCTTGAAGGGCGGCGCAGCCGCCTGGAGGAGCGCCTGGCGAAGATGCGGGCCTCCCTGGCCCGCACCCGCGAGCGGCTGGACGACTACACCCTCGAACTCCAACGACACGGCATGGAGTCGGTGGAGCGCGAGGTCCGCTGGCTGAACGAGCTGATCGAGAGCGAGCGGGCCGGGCGCGACCAGCGCGACGAGCCCGATGACACCGCCAAGTGAGGCCCCGCACCCCGCAGGGCTTCGTCAAGTACACACAGGGAGCAACCGGAATGGGTTCGGTTCGTGTAGCCATCGTCGGTGTGGGCAACTGTGCCGCGTCACTGGTGCAGGGCGTCGAGTACTACAAGGACGCCGACCCGGACACCCGCGTGCCGGGTCTGATGCATGTGCAGTTCGGCGACTACCACGTCCGTGACGTGGAGTTCGTCGCCGCCTTCGACGTGGACGCGAAGAAGGTCGGGCTCGACCTCTCCGACGCCATCGGCGCCAGCGAGAACAACACCGTCAAGATCTGCGACGTGCCGTCGACCGGCATCACGGTCCAGCGCGGCCACACGCACGACGGCCTCGGCAAGTACTACCGGCAGACCATCGACGAGTCCGACGAGACCCCGGTCGACGTGGTCCAGGTCCTCAAGGACAAGCAGGTCGACGTCCTGGTTTGCTACCTGCCCGTGGGCTCGGAGGACGCCGCCAAGTTCTACGCCCAGTGCGCCATCGACGCCAAGGTCGGCTTCGTCAACGCGCTCCCGGTCTTCATCGCCGGGACCAAGGAGTGGGCGGACAAGTTCACCGAGGCGGGCGTGCCGATCGTCGGTGACGACATCAAGTCGCAGGTCGGCGCCACCATCACGCACCGGGTGCTGGCGAAGCTGTTCGAGGACCGGGGCGTCATCCTGGACCGCACCATGCAGCTGAACGTCGGCGGCAACATGGACTTCAAGAACATGCTCGAGCGCGAGCGCCTGGAGTCCAAGAAGATCTCCAAGACGCAGGCCGTCACCTCTCAGATCCCGGACCGCGACCTGGGCGCCGACAACGTCCACATCGGCCCGTCGGACTACGTGGCCTGGCTGGACGACCGCAAGTGGGCGTACGTGCGCCTCGAGGGCCGGGCGTTCGGCGATGTCCCGCTGAACCTGGAGTACAAGCTCGAGGTGTGGGACTCCCCGAACTCCGCGGGCGTCATCATCGACGCGCTGCGCGCCGCGAAGATCGCCAAGGACCGCGGCATCGGCGGCCCGATCCTCTCCGCCTCCTCGTACTTCATGAAGTCGCCGCCGGTGCAGTACTTCGACAACGAGGCCCGGGAGAACGTGGAGAAGTTCATCAAGGGTGAGGTCGAGCGCTGAGCCAGGGCACCGAGCCTCGGCACTGAGCCAGGACGGCGCGCCAGGACAGTGCGCCGTGCGGCGCTGATCTCCGCCGCTTGATCACGGGCCTCCGGGAATCCCCCCGGAGGCCCGTGCGGTGTGTGAAGGTGGCGTCATGCCCGTTGTGCGTGATCTCCGCGTGCTGCTGCAACTGCGCGACTTCCGCCATCTGCTGGCCGTCCGCCTGCTGTCCCAGGCGGCCGATGGTGTCTACCAGGTCGCACTCGCCACCTACGTGGTCTTCTCGCCGGAGAAGGAGACGTCCGCCGCGGCCATCGCCTCCGCCATGGCCGTCCTGCTACTCCCCTACTCCCTCCTCGGCCCCTTCGCCGGTGTGCTGCTGGACCGCTGGCGCCGCCGCCAGGTCCTGCTCCACGGCAATCTGCTGCGCTCCGGGCTGGCCGCCGGAACCGCGATCCTGGTCCTCGCCCAGGTACCGGAGTGGCTCTTCTACGTTTCCGCCCTGTCGGTGACGGCGGTCAACCGCTTCGTCCTGGCAGGCCTTGCCGCCTCGCTGCCACGGGTGGTGGACAGCCAGGAGCGCCTGGTCATGGCCAACTCCCTCTCACCGACCGCGGGCACGCTCGCCGCCACCGCGGGCGGTGGCGTGGCATTCGTGGTCCGGCTCTCCGGCCCGGGCGGCTCCTCTTCGGACGCCCTGGTCGTCCTGCTGGGCGCCGCGCTCTACCTCCTCGCCGGGCTCTCGGCGCTCCGTATGCCCTCCGGCCTCCTTGGGCCCGATCCGGCGGCCCTGCAACCGCACCTGGGAGCCGCCCTGGTGAGCACCACCCGCGGACTGGTGGCCGGGGTACGCCATCTCCTGCAGCGCAGGGATCCCACCATCGCCCTGACCGCGATGACGCTGATGCGCTTCTGCTACGGCGCCCTCACCGTCACCGTGCTGATGCTCTGCCGGTACGCATGGGCCGACGACGAGTCGGGCGGGCTGGCGCTCCTCGGCATCGCGGTCGGCGTCTCGGGCGCGGGCTTCTTCGCCGCAGCGGTGATCACCCCCTGGGCGGTGAGCAAACTGTCCTCGCTCGACGCCTCCCGGCCGGACGGCCAGCTGCACTGGGTGATGGTGTGCGCGGGGATCGCCGCCGTCCTGGAACCGGGCCTGGGACTCCCCTTCGAACCGGCCCCGATGCTGATCGCCGCCTTCGTGCTCGGCCTCATCACCCAGGGCGCGAAGATCGCCACCGACACCGT
The DNA here is from genome assembly GCF_042731515.1 of Streptomyces sp. NPDC059850. Classification (NCBI taxonomy): domain Bacteria; kingdom Bacillati; phylum Actinomycetota; class Actinomycetes; order Kitasatosporales; family Streptomycetaceae; genus Streptomyces; species Streptomyces sp. NPDC059850. The sequence continues at coordinate 68,530 of NZ_JBHWJI010000051.1, read as the reverse complement.
CGTCCAGTCCGCGATCGACGACGACTTCCGCGGGCGGATCTTCTCCCTCTATGACGTGCTCTTCAACGTCGCCTTCGTGGGAGCCGCGGGAGTGGCCGCCCTGATGCTGCCGCCGGATGGAGCATCGGCCGTTCTGGTGGCCGGGGTGGCACTCCTCTACGCGGCGACCGCCGCCCTGCTCATGTTTCACGTGAAACGCCGCCCCGGGACACGCACAGGGATCGATGTTTCACGTGAAACGTGACGCGCGGGGGCGCGGCGTCAGCCCTGGGACTGAGCCGCCCACCACTCCTTGAGCGCCTCGACGGCGGCGTCCCGGTCCATGGGGCCGTGCTCCAGCCTCAGCTCCAGCAGATGCTTGTACGCCTTGCCGACCTGCGGCCCCGGAGCGATGCCGAGCACCTTCATGATCTCGTTGCCGTCCAGGTCCGGGCGGATCGCGTCCAGCTCCTCCTGGTCCTGGAGCCTCGCGATCCGCTCCTCCAGCCCGTCGTACGCCCGCGAGAGCGCCATGGCCTTGCGCTTGTTGCGCGTCGTGCAGTCCGAGCGGGTCAGCTTGTGCAGCCGGTCCAGCAGCGGCCCCGCGTCGCGCACATAGCGCCGCACGGCCGAATCGGTCCATTCGCCCGTGCCGTAGCCGTGGAAGCGCAGATGCAGCTCGACCAGCCGGGAGACATCCTTCACCAGCTCATTGGAGTACTTGAGCTTCGTCATCCGCGACTTGGTCATCTTGGCGCCCACCACCTCGTGGTGGTGGAAGGAGACGCGGCCGTCCTTCTCGAAGCGGCGGGTCTTCGGCTTTCCGATGTCGTGCAGCAGCGCGGCCAGCCGCAGCACCAGGTCGGGCCCGTCCTCCTCCAGATCCATGGCCTGGTCCAGCACGGTCAGCGAGTGCTCGTACACATCCTTGTGCCGGTGATGCTCATCACGCTCCAGCCGCAGGGCGGGGATCTCCGGCACTACGCAGTCGGCGAGCCCGGTCTCGACCAGCAGCCGCAGTCCCTTCCGGGGGTGGGCGCCGAGGAGCAGCTTGTTCAGCTCGTCCCGCACCCGCTCCGCCGAGACGATGTCGATCCGTCCGGCCATCGCCGTCATCGCGGCGACCACTTCGGGCGCCACCTCGAAGTCGAGCTGGGAGGCGAACCGCGCCGCGCGCATCATCCGCAGCGGATCGTCGGAGAAGGAGTCCTGCGGGGTGCCGGGGGTGCGCAGCACCCGCGCGGCGAGATCTTCGAGCCCGTTGTGCGGGTCGATGAACTCCTTCTGCGGGAGCGCCACCGCCATCGCGTTGACCGTGAAGTCGCGGCGGACCAGATCTTCCTCGATGGATTCGCCGTAGGACACCTCGGGCTTCCGGGACGTCCGATCATAGGCTTCCGACCGATACGTCGTGATTTCGATCTGGAAGTTCTGATGTGTCCCGTTGTCGCCCGGTCCTTCCTTCTGGCACCCGACCGTGCCGAAGGCGATGCCCACCTCCCACACGGCGTCCGCCCAGGGCCGGACGATCTTCAGCACGTCGTCGGGGCGGGCGTCCGTCGTGAAGTCCAGATCGTTACCGAGGCGGCCGAGCAGCGCGTCCCGTACCGAGCCGCCGACCAGCGCCAGGCTGAACCCGGCCTGCTGAAAGCGTCGGGCGAGATCGTCGGCGACGGGAGAGACCCGCAAGAGTTCGGCCACGGCACGGCGCTGCACCTGGTTGAGCTCATTGGTGGACTGCGGGGATCGGCTGTCATTGTTGGCGTTCGGCACAACAGAACAGGGTACGTGGCCGCGCGCCCCGGGGCCTCCACGTTGATCGTCGATTCCATCACGGTGACGATCTTGTGGAGCTGTCCACAGCACTTCGCCACAGCGGGCATCGTTACCATTCGTGGACGCACATTGCGACGACCACTGACGATCACAGACGACAAGGGACGGGCGAGCGCGTGGCCGATGCGGCAGACCTCCGGGAGACGACGTCCTCTCGCGCCCGCCGATGGCTACGGCGGACCGGGGCGCTGCTCGCAGCGGCGCCCGTACTCGCGGGCGTACTGCAGGCCCCGGCGGCCCCCGCGGCCCAGGCGGCGGGCAAACCCACCGGCTCGCGCTCGGTGGATGTGGACATCACCTCGCTGACGCCCACCGCACCGGCCAAGAGCGACACGCTCACCGTCAGCGGCACCGTCACCAACGACAGCGGTTCGACGGTCTCCGGCTCCCATGTCGGCCTCCGCGTCGGCCCCACCCTGGAGGGCCGCAACGCGATCGACAGCGCCTCCCGGCGGACCGGCTACCAGCAGGGTGCCGACGGCACCGAGATCGGCGGCAAGTACACCGAGAAGATCGGCAAGCTGGGCGCGGGTGCCAGCCGGGACTTCACGCTCTCCATACCGGTGAACGAGCTGCACCTCGGGGAGGACGGCGTCTATCAGCTCGGTGTCTCCCTCACCGGCCAGACCCAGAGCCGCCCCTGGCAGCAGGTGCTGGGCATCAAGCGCACCTTCCTGCCCTGGCAGTCGGGTGCGCCGTCCAAGAAGACGCAGCTCACCTATCTGTGGCCGCTGATCTCCACGCCCCATGTGACGTCGCGCACCGACGCGGACGAGGACCGGACACCGATCTTCCGTGACGACCGTCTCAAGGCGGAGCTGGCCCCCGGCGGCCGGCTCCAGCAGATGGTCAGCCTCGGGAAGAACCTCCCCATCACCTGGGTGATCGACCCCGATCTGCTCGCCACGGTCGACGCGATGACGCGGGAGTACGAGGTCCAGAAGCGGCACGGGGACGGGACCACGGCGGGGACCGGGCAGACGGTCGCCAAGCGGTGGCTCAACGACCTGCAGAAGGCCGTGGAGGGCCAGCAGGTGGTCGCCCTGCCGTTCTCCGACCCCGACATCGCGTCGCTCGCCCACCACGGCACGAGCGTCCCCGGCGCCCTCAGCCACCTCCGGGACGCCACCGAGCTGGCCTCGATGACCGTGCAGACGGTTCTCGGGGTGAAGCCGCGCACCGACTTCGCCTGGCCCGCCGACGGCGCGGTGGACTCCTCGATCGTCGACGTCGCCACCTCCGCGGGCGCCCATAACGTCATCGCGCGGAGCGACAGCCTCCGGGAGACCGGCAACCTCTCGTACACCCCCACCGCGGCCCGGCAGATCGGCGGCGGCAACACGGCGGTGGTCGCGGACGCCCGGCTGTCCACCGCCTTCACCGGCGACATGTCCAAGGCGGACAACTCCACGCTCGCCATCCAGCGGTTCCTCGCCCAGAGCCAGATGATCAACCTTCAGGCGCCGGACCGGCAGCGCAGCGTCGTCGTGGCTCCGCAGCGCATTCCGACCACCAGCCAGGCGCAGGCCATGGCGGCGGCCCTGGACGGCCTGTCCGGACAGTGGACCCAGCCGCTGGGCCTGGGACAGGCCGCGAAGGCCAAGCCCGACCCGAACGCCACCCAGCGCGTGCCCAGCACCCGCGCGTACCCCGGTTCGCTCCGCCGCCAGGAGCTGCCGACCCAGGCGTTCAAGGACGTCCGCGACACCCAGAACACGCTCAGCAGCTTCGAGCCGATCCTCACCGCCAAGTTCCGGGTGGTCACTCCCTTCGGCAACGCGATCCGGCGGGAGATGTCCACCTCATGGCGGGGCAACGCCCTGGGCGCCACCCACTTCCGCGACGGCGTCCAGCGCTACCTGACCGGGCTGACCAAGAAGGTGCGCCTGATCCCGAAGACGGACATGACGCTGTCCGGGCGGAGCGCGACCATCCCGGTGACCGTGCAGAACAACCTGGTGCAGGCCGTCCGGCTGCGGCTGGTCCTCAAGTCCCAGCAGGGAAACCGCCTGGCGGTCAGCGAGCCCCAGGTGGTCAACGTCGAGGGCGGGCACAGCCAGTCCGTGAAGTTCGGGACCACGGCCAACGCGAACGGTCCGGTGTGGGTGACGGCCCAGCTGGTCACGCCGGACGGGCAGAAGTACGGCGACGAGGAGACGTTCGAGGTGAATGTCACCGAGATCACATCGACCGTCATCCTCGTGATCGCGGGCGGTGTGCTGCTGCTGGTCCTCGCCGGAATCCGGATCTACCTCCAGCGCAAGCGGGCGGCCACCGCGAACAGCGGCGATGAGGACACCGAGGCCACGGAGGAGGACGAGGCGACGGACGCGGAGGCCGATGGAAGCGACCCCGCCCCCGCCCTCGTGCCCGAGCAGCCGAGTGACCCGGCGCCGGACACCGGTTCGCAAAGCGCCGGGGCGTCCGGCGCGGGTGAGAAAGTGGACCGTTGAGCAATTCCGGGGCCGGCCGGCCGCAGCGGACGATGAGGTGGGGTAGCGATGAACGCGCCGTATGACGGTGAGCGGCGGATGCCGCCGCCTTCCCCCCACGCGCCCCAGGAACCCTATGGACAGGAACCGCACCAGAACGATCCATACCTGGGCAACTCTCCTCAGGCGCCGGCGAGCGATCCCCGCCAGGACTACGGGCAGTACTACGTGCAGGACCCGTACGCGGACGACCCGTACGCGACCGGCAGCTTCACGCCGTACCCCTATCCGGCGCAGGACGCGTACGGACATGACCCGCTGACGGATCCGCTGTACGACCGGTCCGGCCCCCAGCAGAACGGCTACCAGCAGCAGACGCCGTACCAGCAGCAGCCCGCCGCGCCGCAGGGCGCCGACCCCCAGGTGTGGCCGGTGGCACCCGGCTCCCAGGAGCCGTACCAACAGCAGTACGCGGCCGAGCCCACCGCCACGGGATACAGCGAGGGCGGCTACGGGCCGGGGGAGCAGCAGCCGCAGCAGGACGCCTTCGCACACCTCTACCGCGACCAGCAGCAGCCCTACGACCCGCGGAGCGCCCAGGGGTATCCGCAGGGCGCTCAGGGCTACCCGCCCGTGCCCCCGCCGGGCCAGCCGCCGGTGCCCGGGCCCGCGCGGCACGAGTCCGTGCCCCCGTCGGCCAGTGCTCCCACCATGGCCGCTCCGGTGGTGAGCCCGCCCGGCCCCCCTGAGAGCGACGAGAAGGCCGAGGCCGCCCCGAAGCGCTCCGGCGGCCGCGCGGCCAGCCTGCTCCAGTCCAGCGCCCTCATGGCCGCCGGAACCCTGGTCTCCCGGCTGACCGGCTTCGTCCGGCAGATGGTGATCGTCGCGGGCCTCGGCGCCGCCTCTCTGGGCCAGGCGTACGCGGTCGCGTATCAGCTGCCCGCGATGATCTACTTCCTCACCGTCGGTGGCGGTCTGAACTCCGTCTTCGTGCCGCAGCTCGTGCGCGCGATGAAGGAGGACAAAGACGGCGGCATCGCCTACGCCAACCGTCTGCTCACCCTCACGATGGTCGCCCTCGGCGGCCTGGTCGCCCTGTCCATGTTCGCGGCCCCGGCTCTGATCCGGATGCTCTCGGCGGACATCGCGGGCGACCCGGCGGCCAACGAGGTCGCGGTCGCCTTCGCCCGCTACTGCCTGCCCACCATCTTCTTCATGGGTGTGCACGTCGTGGTCGGCCAGATCCTCAACGCCCGCGGCAAGTTCGGCGCGATGATGTGGACCCCGGTCCTCAACAACATCGTCGTCATCGCGACCTTCGGCCTCTTCATCTGGGTCTTCGGTACCTTCAGCACCTCCCAGATGGGCGTCACCACCATCACGGACGAGGGGATGCGGCTGCTCGGCATCGGCACCCTGCTCGGCCTCACCGTCCAGGCCCTGGCGATGTTCCCCTACCTCCGGGCCTCCGGCTTCCGCTTCCGTCCCCGGTTCGACTGGCGGGGCCACGGCCTCGGCAAGGCCGCCAGGCTCGCCAAGTGGACCGTGCTGTTCGTGCTCGCCAACCAGGCCGGCAACATCGTGGTGACCCAGCTCGCCACCGCGGCCGGTTCCGACGCCGACAACATGAACGCCCCCGGTGCCAGCTACGTCGGCTACACCAGCGCCCAGCTCATCTGGAACATGCCGCAGGCCATCATCACCGTCTCGGTGATGGCCGCCCTGCTGCCGCGGCTCTCCCGGTCGGCCCACGACGGCGACCCCGGGGCGGTCCGCGACGACCTCTCCCAGGGCCTGCGCACCTCCGCCGTCGCCATCGTCCCGCTCGCCTTCGGCTTCGTGGCGCTCGGCGTCCCCCTGTGCACCCTGCTCTTCGGCACCTCGGGCACCGCGACGGCCCAGAACATGGGCTACATCCTGATGGCGTTCGGCCTCGGGCTCATCCCGTTCTCGGTGCAGTACGTCGTCCTGCGCGGCTTCTACGCCTACGAGGACACCCGCACCCCCTTCTACAACACGGTGATCGTCGCCGCCGTCAACGCCGCCGCCTCCGCGCTCTGCTACGTCCTCCTGCCGACCCGATGGATCGTGGCCGGTATGGCCGCCTCCTACGGCCTGGCGTACGCCGCCGGTGTGGGCGTGGCCTGGAAGCGACTGGGCAAGCGACTGGGTGGCGATCTCGACGGCCGCCGTGTCGTGCGCACCTACACCCGCCTGGTGGGCGCCAGCATCCCCGCCGCTCTGCTGAGCGGCGCGGCGGCTTATGCCATCACTCAGGCGCTGGGGTCCGGCATGTCCGGTTCCCTAGCCGCATTGGCGGGCGGAGGTCTCGTTCTTATCGCGGTCTTCTACATTGCTGCGAAACGGATGCGCATTGATGAGCTGACGGCCATGGTCGGTATGGTGCGCGGACGACTCGGACGCTGATCATTGAGCACAACCATCGTCCGTCATCGTGTGTCGTGCATAGCGGCGGACTGTGGGCACAATTGTCTTGGCTCGGAGTAGGCGCAACGGATGGGGAGGCAGGAACGACGGTGGCGGAACGGAGCACGGCTGCCGTCGACGTGGCCGACAGCGACGGCGAGGAGTCGCTGACCGCCGAGGCGGGAAAGGCCACGGCCGACGGGGCGGGGACGCATCAGAAGACCGGTCAGGAAACAGAGGCCGCGGGCAACCGGGATAAAGGTGCCGCGGCCGACGTAAATCCCCCCGAGCTACATAGCGGCCACAAGTTGGCCAGACGCTATCGTTTGGAGGAGTGCGTCACCCGACTGGACGGATTCAGCAGTTGGCGTGCGGTGGACGAGAAACTGCGCCGGGCCGTCGGCGTTCACGTCCTTCCAGCAGACCATCCGCGGGCCCGTCCGGTGCTGGCCGCCGCCCGCTCGGCGGCGCTGCTGGGTGACCCTCGCTTCGTCCAGGTACTCGACGCCGTCGAGGAGAACGACCTCGTCTACGTCGTCCACGAATGGCTTCCCGACGCCACCGAGCTGACTACTGTGCTCGCCTCGGCGCCGCTCGAGCCGCACGACGCTTATCAACTCGTCAGCCAGGTCTCCCAGGCCATGGCCGCCGCCCACCGCGAAGGCCTGGCCCATCTGCGGCTGAACCCCGGCTCCGTGCTCCGCACGGAATCGGGCCAGTACCGCATCCGCGGCCTCGCCGTCATGGCCGCGCTGCGCGGCATCAGTTCCGAACACCCGCAGCGCACCGACACCGAGTCGATCGGGGCCCTGCTGTACGCCGCGCTCACCCAGCGCTGGCCGTACGACAAGGACGCCCACGGCCTCTCCGGGCTGCCCAAGGGCGTCGGCCTGATCGCCCCCGACCAGGTCCGCGCGGGGGTCCACCGAGGGCTGTCCGAGCTGGCGATGCGCGCGCTGGTCAACGACGGCGCCACCGCCTCCCGTCAGGACCAGCCCTGCACCACCCCTGAGGAGCTGTCCAAGGCGGTCGCGGCCATGCCGCGCATCCGGCCGCCCGAGCCCGTCTTCACGCCCTCCCCGGCGTACCAGCGCACCACGTACCAGCAGGGCTACGGCCAGCCGCCCGCACACGGCGGCGCGTCGCGCGCGGCGGGCCCCGCCGCGGTCCCCATGGCTCCGCCGCCCCCGCTGCAGAGCCGTACCGGCAGGGCCCTCAAGTGGACCGTCTCGGCCCTGCTGATCGCGGCCCTGGGCCTCGGCAGCTGGCAACTCGCGGACACCCTTCTGAAGAAGGAGGACAAGCCGGACCCCGGCAAGTCCACCAGTCAGAAGGACGACGACAAGCCCGGCCAGGTTGCCAGCAAGCCGATCTCGATCCAGGACGCCGCCGAGTTCGCTCCGGACGGCGCAGCGCAGAACGCCGACGAGGCCGACCTCACCCATGACGGGAAGACGTCGACTGCCTGGCATACCAACAGCTTCTTCGACGGCCCTCAGCTCGCCCCGAGCATCAAGCGGGGGGTCGGCATCGTCTACGACCTCGGCTCGGAGCAGAAGATCAGCGGCGCCTCGCTCTCGCTTCGGTTCGGCGGCCCCTACACGGAAGTCTCACTGTACGGAACGGATTCCCTCACACCATCCGCGTCGGCAGGGGACCCCGTCGGCTCGTTCACGAAGCTTGCTTCGCGCCAGACGTCGTCCACGACGTCCGAGCTGAAGGTCAAGGGCACCAAGAAGAGCCGGTACGTCCTCGTCTGGATGACCGCGATGCCGAGCGCACCGGGCGACGAGTACAGCGACCCTGGCTACAAGCAGGCCATCACTGAAGTGAAGTTCACCGGCTGACCCCAGGGCAGCCGGCCGACCGGGGAGGGGGCTCAACGTTGGACGACGCCACCATCGGCGGAGCAAGCGACGGCGAGCTCCTCGCTCAGCACGTGGCCGGCGATCCGCATGCCTTCGGTGAAATCGTGCGACGCCACCGCGACAGACTCTGGGCGGTGGCGCTGCGCACCCTCGGCGACCGGGAGGAGGCCGCCGACGCGGTCCAGGACGCGCTCGTCTCCGCCTACCGCGCCGCGCACACCTTCCGGGGCCAGTCCGCCGTGACGACCTGGCTCCACCGCATCACGGTCAACGCGTGTCTGGACCGGGCCCGCAAGGCCGCCTCCCGTCGCACCTCCCCCGTCGACGACACCGAGCGGCTCGAGCAGCTTCTGGAGCCCCATGAGTCGGCCGCCGCGCCCGCCGAGCGTGGCGATCTCCATCGCGAGCTGCTGGGTGCGCTGCGCACCCTCCCGCCCGAGCAGCGTGCCGCCCTGGTGCTGGTCGACATGCAGGGCTATCCCGTGGCGGAGGCCGCGAAGGTCCTGGATGTCCCCACCGGCACCGTGAAAAGCCGCTGCGCGCGGGGACGCGCCCGGCTGCTCCCGCTGCTGTCGCACCTCCATCCCAATGGAAGGGGTAGCGTCCCCTCCGGCGGGGGAAGGAACCGGTCGCAGGGGACATCCGTCCCACCAGCGGCAGGACCGACTGACACAGATGCCGTGAAGGGCGGAGGTGGGCGAGCGTGACATCCTCGACGGACACGGACGAGCACCCGGAAGTCGCGGAGATCTCCGCACTCACCGAGGGACTGCTCTCTCCGTCCCGCACCGTCGATGTGCGCACTCACCTCGCCACCTGCGGGCTGTGTGCCGATGTACAGACGTCCCTGGACGAGATCCGCTCGACGCTGGGCACCCTCCCGGGGCCGGTGCGGATGCCCGATGACATCGCGGGCCGGATCGACGCCGCGCTCGCCGCCGAGGCCCTGCTCGACGCGACGGCTCCCGGTGACCGCGCTTCGGTTTCACGTGAAACCGAGGCAGCCGCGTCCACCGAGCATGTTTCACGTGAAACCGAGGGCGCGGCCGACCCCGCAGACCCCGCGACGGAGGGGAAGCCCTCCCCGGCCGTGGGCCGCCCCGCAGGGCGCCCGCGCGCCGCCACCGGACCGGGACGCAAGGCCACCCCTCGCACGGCCGCAGGGGCCCGTGGGAGCCGCACCCGGCGCTGGCCCAAGGTGCTGCTCGGAAGCGCGTGCGCCGCCGCCGTGATCGGCGTCGGCACCCTCTTCTTCCCCGGTGGCTCGGATCACGACAACGGCGGCCCCGGCACCACGGCCCACGCGGACCCCAGCTCCACAGCGAAGGCCGGCCTCTCCGCGGGGAGCCTCAAGGGCCGCGTGCAGGAGATGCTCGCCGAGCGGAAGACCACCCCGTCGCGCGGAGTCACCACCCAAAACACTCCGGATATGCCGCTGCGCGCGAACGACCCGGTGGTTCCGTCCTGTGTCCAGCGCGGGACCGGTCGGTCCCAGCCCGTTCTCGCCGCGCAGCAGGACACCTACGACGGCAAGACGGCCTACATCGTCGTCCTGCCGCACCGCTCCGACAGCTCGCTCGTCGAAGCCTTCGTGATCGACGCCTCCTGTGTCTCCGCTTCCCACGCCAGCCCCGGGAAGCTTCTGGTGACCCGTACGTATCCGCGAGGCTGAGGCACAGCCCACAACCACGGCCCGCCTGGCAGCACGCGGGAATGCGGGACCCGTAGGATCCGTTGGGTGGGATGGCAGCGATTCTCCGGAAGCCCGGGGAATGCGCCGTCGCCCAGTCAGCAGTCGGCAGTCGGCAGAGACAAGGAAGACATCCGTGAGCGACGTCCGCAACGTGATCATCATCGGTTCCGGGCCCGCGGGCTATACGGCCGCGCTCTACACCGCCCGTGCTTCCTTGAAGCCGCTGGTCTTCGAGGGATCCGTGACCGCCGGTGGTGCCCTGATGAACACCACCGACGTGGAGAACTTCCCCGGCTTCCGTGAGGGCATCATGGGCCCTGACCTGATGGACAACATGCGGGGACAGGCCGAGCGCTTCGGCGCCGAGCTGGTCCCGGACGATGTGGCCGCGGTCGACCTCAGCGAGGACATCAAGACCGTCACCGACTCCGCCGGGACGGTGCACCGCGCGAAGACCATCATCGTCAGCACCGGCTCCCAGCACCGCAAGCTGGGGCTGGCCCGTGAGGACGAGCTTTCGGGCCGTGGCGTCTCCTGGTGTGCCACCTGTGACGGGTTCTTCTTCAAGGACCAGGACATCGCCGTCATCGGCGGCGGTGACACCGCGATGGAGGAAGCGACCTTCCTGTCGCGGTTCGCCAAGTCGGTCACCGTGGTCCACCGCCGGGACACGCTGCGGGCCAGCAAGGCGATGCAGGAGCGTGCCTTCGCCGACCCGAAGATCTCGTTCATCTGGGACAGCGAGGTCACGGAGATCCACGGCGACGGCAAGCTCGCCAGCCTGACCCTGCGCGACATCAAGAAGGACGAGACCTCCGAGCTGCCGGTCACGGGCCTGTTCATCGCGATCGGCCATGACCCGCGGACCGAGCTGTTCAAGGGCCAGCTGCACCTGGACGACGAGGGCTACCTGAAGGTGGAGTCGCCCTCCACCCGCACGAACCTGCCGGGTGTCTTCGCCGCGGGTGATGTCGTGGACCACACCTACCGTCAGGCGATCACCGCCGCCGGCACCGGCTGTGCGGCCGCCCTGGACGCCGAGCGCTTCCTGGCCTCCCTGGGCGACGGCGAAGACGCCACCGTCTGAACCCGCTTCCTTCCCTGCACCAACGATTAAGGAGATTAGCCATGGCCGGTGCCACGGTCACCGTGACAGACGCCGACTTCGAGGAGACCGTCCTCAAGAGCGACAAGCCGGTACTCGTCGACTTCTGGGCCGCGTGGTGCGGTCCGTGCCGTCAGATCGCCCCCTCCCTGGAGGCCATCGCCGCCGAGCACGCCGACAAGATCGTCATCGCGAAGCTCAACATTGACGAGAACCCGGCCACTGCCGCCAAGTACGGCGTGATGTCCATTCCGACGCTCAACGTCTACCAGGGCGGCGAGGTCGCCAAGACCATCGTCGGCGCCAAGCCGAAGGCCGCGATCGAGCGCGACCTGGCCGACTTCATCGGCTGAGCCTTCACCCACACCGACGAAGGGGCTGCCCGAGAGGGCAGCCCCTTCGTGTTTCACGTGGAACTCTCAGCAGGGAACGGTCAGCGGGGAACGCTCAGAGGGGACGGAGCGCCGGTTCCTTCTGCACCGCACCGAGGAGCCGGTCCAGCGCCAGCTCGACGTCCTCCTTCCAGGAGATCGTCGTCCTCAGCTCAAGCCTCAGCCGGGGATACCGCGGATGCGGCCGCACGGTCTTGAAGCCCACCGCGAGTAGATGATCGGCGGGCAGCACACACGCCGGTTCCTTCCAGGTGGCGTCCCCGAACGCCTCGATCGCCTTGAAGCCCCGGCGGATCAGATCCTTCGCGACGGTCTGCACCATCACCCGGCCCAGCCCCTGCCCCTGGTATCCCGGCATGAGCCAGGCGGTCATCAGCTGCACGGCATCCGCCGCGACCGGGCTCGTCGGAAAGGCCGTGGAGCGCGGCACATACGCGGGCGGCGCGTAGAGCACGAAGCCCACCGGCACCTCATCGACGTAGACCACGCGGCCGCAGGATCCCCACTCCAGCAGAACGGCCGAGATCCAGGCTTCCTTCTCCAGCTCCGGACGCCCGGCCCTTACCGCAGCCTCGCCGCTGACTGGGTCGAGCTCCCAGAAGACACACGCGCGACAGCGCTTGGGGATGTCCGGGAGGTTGTCCAGCGTGAGCGGTACAAGCCGACGCCCCATGAAGCCAGTCCCTCACTTCCGTGGCCACCCGCGGCACGGGCGGCTGACAGCGCACTACGCTCCCTGATCAGACTACCGACGAAACCGCCGACAGCGCCCAGGCCCAACCCTGTGGCCACCAGTCCGGTGCGGCTCACCGATCGCATGGCCCTGCCCTCCGCATGAGGTGCCTCCCATGGATCCGCCCTACCTGATCGCATCGTATCCGTGCGGAGATTGCACCGATACCGCCCTTGCGAAAAGAGCGGGTCGTGTTCCGATGGCATCGGAACCCCCACCCCCCCCCCGGGGGTACCCCCGGCCGGCCCGCGCGGGGGGCGCCCCAAGGGGGC
>NZ_JBHWJI010000051.1:0-55783 GCF_042731515.1 Streptomyces sp. NPDC059850 | reverse complement strand
CTGGCTGCCCTCCTCCTTACCGACCCACACATCTTGCACTCTTGAGTTGGTCCTTTTCCCACCCCACCGCCCTCTTCTTATCCCGGGGTGTGTGTCTCTTCGTCTGCCCCCACCCCCCCCCCGCCCCCAGGTGCTTCCCCACGGCCGGACCGCGGGGTCAGCGCCTCATTCGTCCTCGTCCTCCGCCTTGTCCTCGGCGGACAGCGGCTGCTCCAGCACCGGTCCCTCGCCCGGTGCCAGGGAGCCGAGAATCCGCTCCAGATCGTCTATCGAGGCGAACTCGACGACGATCTTTCCCTTCTTCTGACCGAGGTCGACCTTCACCCGCGTCTCGAAGCGGTCCGACAGCCGGGACGCCAGATCCGTGAGCGCGGGGGATACCCGGGCACCGGCCCGCGGTCCCTTCGACTTGGGAGCACCGTCCGACCGCGACCCCATGAGGGTGACGATCTCCTCGACCGCCCGCACCGACAGCCCCTCGGCGACGATGCGATGCGCCAGCCGGTCCTGTTCCTCCGAGTCATCCACGGAGAGCAGGGCCCGGGCATGGCCCGCGGAGAGGACGCCCGCCGCGACCCTGCGCTGGACGGAGGGAGAGAGCTTCAACAGCCGCAGCGTGTTGGAGACCTGCGGACGCGAACGCCCGATCCGGTCCGCCAGCTCGTCATGCGTGCAGTTGAAGTCCTTCAGCAACTGGTCGTACGCCGCCGCCTCTTCGAGCGGATTGAGCTGTGCCCGGTGCAGGTTCTCCAGCAGCGCGTCGAGCAGAAGCTTCTCGTCGTCGGTGGCCCGGACGATCGCGGGAATCTTCTCCAGCCCCGCCTCACGGCAGGCCCGCCAGCGCCGCTCGCCCATGATGAGCTCATAGCGCTCCGGCGCCAGCTGCCGCACCACGACCGGCTGGAGGAGGCCGACCTCCTGGATCGAGGTGACCAGCTCGGCCAGGGCGTCCTCGTCGAACACCTCACGCGGCTGACGGGGGTTGGGTGTGATGAAGTCGAGCGGCAGCTCGGCGAAGTGCGCCCCGGCCACCTCGTCCACCGGGGCCGGAGGCGCGGCCTCGGGCTCCTTCTCCGGCGGGGCGGGTGGCTCGGTTTCACGTGGAACGCTCTGTGCGGCCAGACCGGCCACCTTGGCCGCCGCCACCCCGCGCTCCTGGGTGAGCACCGGGACCGCGGTCGGTGAGGTGCTGGCCCCTGAGGCCGTGGCCGTCCCCCCGCCCGTCGCGGACCCGGCGTTGTCGGTCCCCTTCGGCGCGGGAGGGATCAAAGCACCGAGCCCACGGCCCAGTCCTCTGCGTCGCTCACTCACTGAATCCCCTCCTGCTGCATGCTGTGCTGGTCGTGCTGGCTGATCTCGGGCATGGGCAAGGCATGAGCGTGCTGGGGGTCGTACTGCACGTTCACCCCGCGGAGCGCGATCTCCCGGGCCGCCTCAAGATAGGAGAGCGCACCGCTCGATCCCGGGTCATAGGTGAGGACCGTCTGCCCATAGCTGGGGGCCTCGGAGATGCGCACCGATCTCGGGATGCTCGTCCGGAGCACCTCGCCGCCGAAGTGGCTGCGGACCTCGTCCGCCACCTGGGAGGCCAGCCGGGTCCGGCCGTCGTACATCGTGAGCAGGATCGTCGAGACATGGAGCTTGGGGTTGAGATGACCCCGCACCAGATCGACGTTCCGCAGGAGCTGCCCGAGCCCCTCCAGAGCGTAGTACTCGCACTGGATCGGGATCAGCACTTCCGCCCCGGCGACCAGCGCATTGACCGTCAGCAGCCCGAGCGAGGGCGGACAGTCGATGAGGATGTAGTCCAGTGGCTGTTCGTAGGCCTGGATGGCTCGCTCCAGCCGGCTCTCTCTCGCCACCAGAGAGACCAGCTCGATCTCGGCACCGGCGAGGTCGATCGTGGCCGGGGCACAGAACAGCCCCTCCACGTCCGGCACCGGCTGCACCACATCGGACAGCGGCTTACTGTCGACCAGGACGTCGTAGATCGAGGGGACTTCGGCGTGGTGGTCGATCCCCAGCGCCGTCGAGGCGTTGCCCTGCGGGTCGAGGTCGATCACGAGGACTCGTCCACCGTGCAGGGCGAGAGACGCCGCCAGATTGACCGTGGTCGTGGTCTTCCCGACCCCGCCCTTCTGGTTGGCGACCACCATCACCCGGGTCTGCTCCGGCCTGGGCAGTCCCTCACCAGCCCGGCCAAGCGCTTCCACCGCCAGTTGAGCGGAACGGCCAATTGGGGTGTCGTCCATCGGGGGCGGAGTTTCACGTGAAACGTCCTCCCCCGCCGATTCGGTACGGGGGCCGGGGACCGGATCGGTCATCGGCCCCGCGATGTTGGCGTCGGACCGCAAGGATTCACTCTCCTCGACATCAGGCTCGCGATGCACAGAGCCTGCCATGCTTTGGGGGTTGTGAACCAGCGAGGCCCGTCCTCCTGTGGATGAATCCACATCTTTACGGGGGCGACGGTCGCGGGGCAGAGCCGCCGCACGACCGCGACTGATGATTCCATGCAGCAGGGAGCGACGTTTCACGTGAAACACGATGCACGGGCAGGCCCGTTGTTCCGTCGCGACACTCCGGTATGCGTAGTTTAGGCAGCTTGTATGGAGCACCCTGTCAGGCCGGTCGGCCTACGTCAGGGGGCTCAGGGACGACGTCGCGGCGCTTTCCGCGCCGCCTTGGCACGCTTCGCGGCGAACCTCACACCACCGGGGCTCTCCCCGACCTCGACCCGCACCACGGTGGACAGCGGATCCACGACGCCCTCGCCGACATGCAGCACCGAGGTGTCCACCACGCCGAGCTTGCTCAGCGCCGCGCGGGCATGCTTCAGCTCCTCCTCGGCCGTGTCGCCCTTCAGTAGCAGCATCTCCCCGTACGGCCGCAGCAGCGGAACCCCCCAGCCGGCCAGCCGGTCCAGCGGGGCCACCGCACGCGCCGTGACCACATGCACCGGAGGAAGCTTCCCCAGGACCTCCTCGGCCCGGCCGCGCACGACCGTGACATGCTCCAGGCCCAGCAGCTCCACCACTTCCCGAAGGAAGTTCGTACGGCGCAGCAGCGGCTCCAGCAGAGTGATCCGCAGATCCGGGCGGGTCAGGGCCAGCGGGATGCCGGGGAGGCCGGCGCCCGAGCCCACATCGCACACGGTGACGCCCTCGGGCACCACCTCGGAGAGCACGGCGCAGTTCAGCAGATGCCGCTCCCACAGCCGCGGCACCTCGCGCGGGCCGATCAGCCCGCGGGTCACGCCCACATCGGCCAGCAGCTCGCCATACCGAACAGCCTCCGGGAAGCACTCACCGAATACATCCCGAGCCTCCTCGGGCGCCGGGGGTAGCTCCGCTGCTTCCGTCACGGGGACCGTCCTTCCGTACCGAGCACTGTCTGAACGATGCTGATGTAAGGCTGACAAGATTCGGCCCCGTCTGCGCACAGACGGGGCCGGGGAGACCATGAGGCCGGGCCTGGTCAGGCCGGGAGTACGACCACACAGCGCTGGGGCTCCTCGCCCTCGGACTCGCTGTGCAGTCCGGCGGCGGCCACCGCGTCGTGTACGACCTTGCGCTCGAACGGCGTCATCGCCTTGAGCTTCACCGGCTCGCCGGAGCCCTTCGCGTCTTCCGCGGCCTTGGTGCCCAGCTCGGTCAGCTCGGCGCGCTTACGGGCCCGGTATCCGGCGATGTCGAGCATCAGCCGGCTCCGGTCACCGGTCTCCCGGTGCACCGCGAGCCGGGTCAGCTCCTGAAGGGCCTCCAGCACCTCACCGTCACGGCCGACCAGCTTCTGCAGGTCACGGCTGGTCGATTCGCTGATGATCGACACCGCTGCGCGGTCGGCCTCGACGTCCATGTCGATGTCACCGTCGAGGTCCGCGATGTCCAGCAGACCTTCGAGGTAGTCGGCCGCGATCTCCCCTTCCTGTTCGAGGCGGGTCAGGGTGTCGACACCCTCGGCGGCGGGGGTGGTGCCTTCCGTCACGGATGGACTCCTTCGTTACTTCTTGGACGGGTGCTTGGGCCGCTGCTGGCCCTTGCGCTGCCCGGACTTCGTGTTCCGGGAGCCGGAGGCCGAGCCGCCGGCCGGCTTGCCGCCCTGCGAGCCCTTCTTCTCCGCCGCGCTCTGCTGCGTCGGCTCCTGGTCGGACTTGGTCACCTTCGCCGTGGATTCCGACTGCGCCGTCGCCTTGCTGTGGCCGTGGCCGCCCGCGGTGGTGCGCTTCGACTTGGTCTGCCGCTTGGGCTGCTGGCGGTTGGCACGGGCCGTCTCGGCGGCCTCCTTGGCGGCGACCTCGGCCGGCTCCTCCTTCAGCTTGCCCTTGGCCCGCAGCCGCTCCTGGCGGGCCTCGAAGGCGACGCTGCCCGGGGTGGGGTTGCGGCGGATGACGAACATCTGCTGGCCGAGGGTCCAGACGTTGGTGGTCAGCCAGTAGACGAGGACACCGACGGGGAAGTTGATGCCGAAGACGGCGAACATGATCGGGAAGACGTACATCAGCATCTTCTGCTGCTGCATGAACGGCGTCTTCACCGTGAGGTCGACGTTCTTGGTCATCAGCTGGCGCTGGGTGAAGAACTGCGACGCCGACATCAGCACGATCATGGTGATCGTCACGATGCGGACGTCCGTCAGCGACGCTCCGAGGGACTCGACCTTCGAAGCGGAGTCCATGAACTTCACGGACAGGGGAGCGCCGAAGATGTGCGCGTTACGGGCGCTGTCCAACAGCGACTGGTCGATGACGCCGACCGTCTTGTTGTTCGCGATGTGGTTGAGGACCTGGTAGAGCGCGATGAAGAACGGCGACTGCGCCAGAATCGGGAGACAGCTCGAGAGCGGGTTGGTGCCCGTCTCCTTGTAGAGCTTCATCATCTCTTCGGACTGGCGCTGCTTGTCGCTCTTGTAGCGCTCCTGGATCGCCTTCATCTTCGGCTGGAGCGCCTGCATGTTCCGCGTTGCCTTGATCTGCTTCACGAAGAGCGGGATCAGACAGATGCGGATCAGCACCACCAGCGAAACGATGGACAGACCCCACGCCCAGCCACTGTTCCGGTCAAAAAGAAGGCTGTAGAACGAGTGGAACTGGACGATGATCCAGGAAACTACGTCATAAAGAGGACCGAGGATCGTGTCCACGAATCAGGCTCCTTGGGCGTTGGGCTGGGTCTCGGGCTGTGCGGCAGGCTCCACAGCGGAGTGCCCGCCGAAGCGGTTCCGCAGCCGCTGGTGCCACACCGGATGCTTCCGGGGCGGCACATGGTCGACGCCACCGGGCGACCACGGGTTGCAGCGCAGGATGCGCCACGCCGTCAGCGCCGTTCCTTTCACCGCGCCGTGCCGGTCAATGGCCGTGTGGCCATAGTGTGAGCACGACGGGTAGTACCTGCAGACCGGTCCCAACATGGGGCTGATGGTCCACTGGTACAGCTTGATCAACCACAGCAGCGGGTACTTCATCGCGGCACCCCTCCCAGTAGCCGCTGCACTGCGGTGTCGAGGTCGCGGGCCAGCTGGTCGTGACCCGCCTCACCCGCACCGGGCAGCGCCCGTACGACCACAAGGCTACCTGCGGGAAAATGATCGAGACGGTCCCGCATGAGATGGCGCAGTCTGCGCTTCACCAGGTTGCGGACGACGGCACCGCCGACCGCCTTGCTGACGACGAAACCCGCACGCGCCGGGGGAGCACTCTCCCCAGGTGCGTGCGGGTCCGTGTTTTTGCTGGTGAGGCCGCTGCGAAAGTGCACGACGAGAAGCGGGCGACCAGCCCTGCGTCCGCGTCGTACCGCGGCGGCGAAGTCCTGGCGCCGCCTCAGCCGATGCTCGGTAGGCAGCACGTCATGGACCTTGGGTCAGGCTGCTCAGGCCGACAGGCTGGCGCGACCCTTGCTACGGCGGGACGCGAGAATCGCGCGGCCGGCACGGGTCCGCATACGCAGCCGGAAGCCGTGGGTCTTCGCGCGACGACGGTTGTTCGGCTGGAAGGTGCGCTTGCTCACTCGGGGGCTCCAGAAATGAATCGGGTAGTGGCGGTACATCGCCTGGCTGTCACCGTGCGCCCACGAGTAGCTCGCAATACGCCCGAGTGCACCGCTTCACGATCACGGATCATGAAGTCCGTGACCCTTGCCCATCGGAGGCAGGCGGCAGCAGCCATCGACAACTCGACCTGGTTACGGTACGCGCGGTTACGCCATCCGGTCAAACCGACAGACGGCCCGCACCGCGCACCGCTCCGTCCGCCCGTGGGGCACGGGAACGACCGGCGACATCACATGGCACATTTGTACACACCCTGTGGACAACGACTTGAACCCTGTACCCCGGCCTGACTACCGTGGCCGGGCTCCGATTCCTTCCCACCCGTCCCGAGAACCACCTTTCGTGGGACATGTCGGCGTCCCCCACCCAGCGAGTGAGAGAGCGTGCCCTGTGGCTGACGTACCTGCCGATCTTGCCGCAGTGTGGCCACGCGTGCTGGAACGGCTTCTGGGAGAAGGCACGGGTCAGGGAGGGCAGGGCGTCGAGGCCAAGGACGAGCACTGGATCAAACGGTGCCAGCCCCTCGCCCTCGTCGCCGACACCGCCCTGCTCGCCGTCCCCAATGAATTCGCCAAGGGCGTGCTGGAGGGCAGGCTGGCCCCGATCGTCAGCGAAACGCTGAGCCGGGAGTGCGGCCGCCCGATCCGCATCGCGATCACCGTCGACGAGTCGGCCGGTGAGCCGATCATCCCGCAGCAGTCGCAGCGCGACAGCCGGGACAGCCGGGACGGATACGAGAACCACCGCGAGGGATACGAGAACCGCGACGGTCGCGACGGGTACGAGAGTTACGAGAGCCGCGACGGCTACGGCCGCCAGGCGCCCGACGAGCTGCCGACCGCCCGCCCCGCGTACCCCGGCTATCAGCAGCAGCGCCCCGAGCCCGCCGCCTGGCAGCGGCCCCATGACGACTACGGCTGGCAGCAGCCCCGGCTCGGCGGTTTCCCCGAGGCCGATCCGTACGCCTCGCAGCAGCGCTCCCCGTCCGGCTACGACCAGCAGCCGTACGACCAGCAGCCGCGCGGCGACTACCGGGGCCCCGGCCAGGAGCGCCCCGGTCCGGGCGGTTCCGGCAGCCACGGTGGCCATGGCGGTCATGGGGGCCACGGCGGTCCGGGCGGCCACGGCGGCGCACCCGAGCGCCCGCCGTACGAGCAGCAGCGCCACGATCTCCCCGACCCGCTGGAGCGCGCCCGCGGCGGACCGCCCGTCCTGCCCTCGCAGACCGGCGCCCCCGGCCCGCTCGCCGCGCAGCCCGCGCCCGCGTCCGGCCCCGGTGAGCCGACCGCCCGGCTGAATCCCAAGTACCTCTTCGACACCTTCGTCATCGGTGCCTCCAACCGCTTCGCGCACGCCGCGGCGGTCGCGGTCGCCGAGGCGCCGGCCAAGGCGTACAACCCGCTCTTCATCTACGGGGAGTCGGGGCTCGGCAAGACCCATCTGCTGCACGCCATCGGGCACTACGCCCGCAGCCTCTATCCCGGCACCCGGGTGCGCTACGTGAGCTCCGAGGAGTTCACCAACGAGTTCATCAACTCCATCCGCGACGGCAAGGCGGACGCGTTCCGCAAGCGCTACCGCGACATGGACATCCTGCTGGTCGACGACATCCAGTTCCTGGCGAGCAAGGAGTCGACGCAGGAGGAGTTCTTCCACACCTTCAATACGCTCCACAACGCCAACAAGCAGATCGTGCTCTCCTCCGACCGGCCGCCCAAGCAGCTGGTCACCCTGGAGGACCGGCTCCGCAACCGCTTCGAGTGGGGGCTGATCACCGATGTGCAGCCGCCGGAGCTGGAGACGCGGATCGCGATCCTCCGCAAGAAGGCGGTGCAGGAGCAGCTGAACGCGCCGCCGGAGGTGCTGGAGTTCATCGCCTCCCGGATCTCCCGCAACATCCGGGAGCTGGAGGGTGCGCTGATCCGGGTCACGGCCTTCGCGAGCCTGAACCGGCAGCCGGTGGACCTCGGCCTCACCGAGATCGTCCTCAAGGATCTGATCCCCGGCGGCGAGGACGCGGCCCCGGAGATCACCGCCACCGCGATCATGGCCGCCACCGCCGACTACTTCGGGCACACGGTGGACGACCTGTGCGGCGCCTCCCGCAGCCGGGTGCTGGTCACGGCGCGGCAGATCGCGATGTATCTGTGCCGTGAGCTGACCGATCTCTCCCTGCCCAAGATCGGCGCGCAGTTCGGCGGCCGGGACCATACGACCGTGATGCACGCGGACCGCAAGATCCGGGCTCTGATGGCCGAGCGGCGCTCCATCTACAACCAGGTCACCGAGCTGACCAACCGCATCAAGAACGGCTGAGCGGGCCGCGGAGACGGTCGGCGACGGGCGCCACACGGCCCCGTGACACACCGCAGAGACGCACCAGGGCGCTCCGGGACGGACAACTCCCGGGGCGCCCTTCGTCGTTCGCTCTCCCCAGCTGTTCGATTCCATGCCCTGACAGGCGAGTTCTCCACAGATCGGCGGCGAATGCGCCGTCCACACCTTGGGGACTTCTCGGTTGTCCCGAATCCGTCCACAGGCTTGGGGTGCAGGATGGGATCAGTGGAGGTCAGGCGGTTGTGGAATTGTGGCAAACCTCAGTCCACAGACTGTGGACGACGAGATTGCCCACAGGCCGTGCTTCGAGTTGTCCACCGGCCGCCCACAGGCACAGGGGGGTTACCCACAGCTCCTCCACACGCCTGTCCACTGTTCGGCAACGAAATGGTCACCCTCACCGGACCGAGTGAAAGGCGTCACACCAAGGAGCCGGGTTGGGCTGTGGGGAACGTGGGTAAAACTGGGGACGCCGCTGGGGAGAACCGGGCCACTCCTGTGCATCGCGTGTGCAGAACTTTCCGGCGTCCACAGAACGCGTGAGTTGTCCACGGGTGCCGCCCACAGGGTCGGTGGACAAAAAAGCGGTGCTGACCTGCGCAAAGGCAGTTATCCACGGTTTCCACAGGCCCTACTACTACGACCACAGAGTTAGAGCGGGGAAATCGCTTCGAAGTGGGGCCTGTGCACAACTTCGGGCCGAGCCGCCCGACACGTCTCGCACCGACTTGACCCCGAGCCGCGCCGACTGTCAGCGCCGTGCGTCAGACTGGTCTCCGGCACAACAGCCGACGACGAAGGCCAGCAGGGCGAGCCAGCAACAGCAGGAGGCGGTTTCCGGTGAAGATCCGGGTGGAGCGCGATGTACTCGCGGAGGCAGTGGCCTGGACAGCCCGCAGCCTCCCGGCCCGTCCGCCGGTGCCCGTCCTCGCGGGCATCCTGCTGAAGGCGGAGGAAGGCGCGCTGAGCCTCTCCGGCTTCGACTACGAGGTCTCGGCCCGCGTCTCCGTCGAAGCCGACGTGGAGGACGACGGCACGGTCCTGGTCTCCGGCCGCCTCCTCGCCGACATCTGCCGCGCTCTCCCCAATCGCCCTGTGGAGATCTCCACCGACGGTGTGCGCGTGACCGTCGTCTGCGGCTCGTCGCGCTTCACCCTTCACACACTGCCTGTGGAGGAGTACCCGGCGCTGCCGCAGATGCCGACCGCGACCGGCACCGTCCCCGGTGAGGTCTTCGCCGCCGCCGCCGCCCAGGTCGCCATCGCGGCCGGCCGGGACGACACCCTGCCGGTGCTCACCGGTGTGCGGATCGAGATCGAGGGCGACACCGTCACGCTGGCGTCCACCGACCGCTACCGGTTCGCGGTCCGCGAGTTCCTGTGGAAGCCGGAGACGCCGGACATCTCCGCCGTCGCCCTGGTCCCCGCCAAGACGCTGCTCGACACCGCCAAGTCGCTGACCAGCGGCGACACGGTCGCCCTGGCGCTGTCCGGCTCGGGCGCGGGCGAGGGGCTGATCGGCTTCGAGGGCGCCGGGCGCCGTACGACCACCCGGCTGCTCGAGGGTGACCTGCCGAAGTACCGCTCGCTCTTCCCGACCGAGTTCAACTCCGTCGCGGTGATCGAGACCGCGCCCTTCGTGGAGGCCGTCAAGCGTGTGGCCCTGGTCGCCGAGCGGAACACGCCGGTGCGGCTCAGCTTCGAGCAGGGCGTGCTGATCCTGGAGGCCGGTTCCAGCGACGACGCACAGGCTGTGGAGCGCGTCGACGCCCAGCTCGACGGCGACGACGTCTCCATCGCCTTCAACCCGACGTTCCTGCTCGACGGGCTCAGCGCGATCGACTCCCCGGTCGCCCAGCTGTCCTTCACCACGTCGACGAAGCCCGCTCTGCTCAGTGGCAAGCCCGCCATGGACGCCGAGGCGGACGAGGCGTACAAGTACCTGATCATGCCGGTCCGGCTGAGCGGCTGAGGTGCCGAAGACCGAGCGGATGAGCGGGTGTAGCCAACATCTGTGCGGACACTCGCGGGCGTAGGCTCGGTCCCAGGTACGAACCGCACTGACTACGGCATAAGGATCATTGATGGAGCTCGGTCTCGTCGGCCTCGGCAAGATGGGCGGCAACATGCGCGAGCGCATTCGCCGCGCAGGCCACACCGTTATCGGATACGACCGCAACCCGGACGTCGCCGATGTGCACAGCCTCGGTGAGCTGGTGAGCGAGCTCAAGGGCCCGCGCGTGGTGTGGATCATGGTTCCGGCCGGTGTCGCGACCCAGACCACCATCGACGAGCTGGCCGAACTCCTGTCGCCCGGCGACATCGTCGTGGACGGCGGCAACTCCCGCTGGACGGACGACGAGAAGCACGCCGAGGAGCTGGGCGCCAAGGGCATCGGCTTCGTCGACTGCGGTGTCTCCGGCGGAGTCTGGGGCCTGGAGAACGGCTATGCGCTGATGTACGGCGGTGCGGCCGAGCATGTCGCCAAGGTCCAGCCGGTCTTCGACGCGCTCAAGCCCGAGGGAAGCGCCGGGGCCGTCCACGCGGGCAAGGTCGGCGCGGGCCACTTCGCCAAGATGGTCCACAACGGCATCGAATACGCGATGATGCAGGCCTACGCCGAGGGCTGGGAGCTGCTGGAGGCCGTGGACTCGGTCACCGACGTCCGCGAGGTGTTCCGTTCCTGGCAGGAAGGCACCGTCATCCGCTCCTGGCTGCTGGACCTGGCCGTCCGCGCCCTGGACGACGACGAGCACCTGACCAGGCTGCGCGGATACGCCGAGGACTCGGGTGAGGGCCGCTGGACCGTGGAAGCCGCGATCGACAACGCGGTGCCGCTGCCCGCGATCACGGCGTCCCTGTTCGCCCGCTTCGCCTCGCGTCAGGACGACTCCCCGCAGATGAAGATGGTCGCCGCGCTGCGCAATCAGTTCGGCGGTCACGCGGTCGAGAACACCAAGTAAGCAGCACCTCAAGGGTGTAGTACTGCCGGGGGAGGTCGGCGCAGCCCATCATGCACGTCACGCATCTGTCGCTCGCCGACTTCCGCTCGTACGCCCGGGCCGAGGTCGCCCTGGGCCCGGGCGTCACCGCCTTCGTCGGGCCCAACGGCCAGGGCAAGACCAATCTGGTCGAGGCCGTCGGCTATCTCGCCACGCTCGGCAGTCACCGCGTCTCCTCAGACGCCCCGATGGTGCGCATGGGCGCCGAGCGGGCGGTCGTCCGGGCCGCGGTGGTCCAGGGGGACCGGCAGCAGCTGATCGAGCTGGAGCTGAACCCCGGCAAGGCCAACCGCGCCCGCATCAACCGGTCCTCGCAGGTCAAACCGCGTGATGTGCTCGGCATCCTGCGCACGGTGCTGTTCGCGCCCGAGGACCTGGCCCTGGTCAAGGGCGACCCCGGTGAGCGCCGCCGCTTCCTCGACGAGCTGATCACCGCCCGTGCACCGCGCATGGCCGGGGTCCGCTCGGACTACGACCGGGTGCTCAAGCAGCGCAACAGCCTGCTGAAGACCGCCGCGTTGGCCCGTCGGCACGGCTCGCGCGGCGGGAGCGGCGGCAGCAGTGGCGACGCGGCGCTGTCCACCCTCGACGTCTGGGACCAGCACCTGGCCCGGACCGGCGCCGAGCTGCTCGCCCAGCGCTTCGATCTGATCGGCGTGCTGCGGCCGCTCGCCGACAAGGCGTACGAGCAACTGGCCCCGGGCGGTGGCCCGGTCCTGCTGGAGTACCGCGGTTCGGCCGGTGAGGACCTGGCCGCGGCCGGCAGCCGCGAGGAGCTGTACGAGCGGCTGATGGCCGCCCTGGCCGACGCGCGCAAACAGGAGATCGAGCGCGGCGTCACGCTGGTGGGACCGCACCGGGACGACCTCGTCCTCAAGCTCGGGCGGCTTCCGGCCAAGGGCTACGCGAGCCATGGCGAGTCCTGGTCGTACGCCCTCGCGCTGCGGCTGGCCTCGTACGACCTGCTGCGCGCGGAGGGCGCCGAACCGGTGCTGGTCCTCGACGACGTCTTCGCCGAGCTGGACACCCGGCGCCGGGAGCGGCTGGCCGAGCTGGTCGCCCCCGGGGAGCAGGTGCTGGTCACGGCGGCCGTGGAGGAGGATGTCCCGGAGGTGCTGGCGGGCGTGCGCTACGCGGTGGCCGAGGGGGAGGTGCGGCGGGTATGACGGACCAGGCCCCGAAGACCCCCGAGCCCTCGGGCGTCGATCTGGCGCGGGTCGCGCTGCGCGCCGCCAAGGAGCAGGCGCGGGCCCGTGGCGCGGCCGCCCAGCAGAAGAAGCAGGCGCGTCGAGGGGGCTTGCGCTCCGGCGCGCGCGCCGATGGACGCGATCCGCTCCCGCTGGGTGCGGCGATCAACCGGCTGATCACCGAGCGGGGCTGGGAGGCCCCGGCGGCGGTCGGCGGGGTGATGGGCCGCTGGCCGCAGATGGTCGGCCCGGAGGTCGCCCAGCACTGTGAGCCGCAGCGGTACGACGAGGACGCCCGGGTGCTGACGGTGCGCTGCGACTCCACGGCGTGGGCGACCCAGCTGCGGCTGCTCGCACCGCAGCTGGTGGCCCGGCTCAACGCCGATCTCGGGCAGGGCACGGTGCGGTTGATCAAGGTGCTGGGCCCGGGCGGCCCGCCCCGGCGCTACGGCCCGCTGCGCTCCCCCGGCAGCACCGGCCCGGGTGACACCTACGGCTGACGGTCGCCCGGGGCCCGTACGGATCCGTCCCCGGAAGCCTGTCCGGCCCGCCCCCGGACGCCGTCCGGACCCGTCCTCAGGGCCTGTATGGACGCCTGAGCACAGGGTGACGGCTGAGACCCCGGTCACGGTAGCCGGTGGTTGACAGCTCGAAGCGCTGAGTGGCGGTGTGAGCCTCTTGGAGCCCGTCCCCGCATATGGGGAGTCGCCGCCGACCGGTTCAGGGCGGCACATGCGGACTCAGGCACCAGCAAGCCCCCATTCTTGTCGGCGCTACCGGTAGACTGGGCGAGTACACCGTCGCCGCTGGCGCACCGAGCGCTTGCGGACACATGTTGAACGACGCAGCCGCTCCTGCCTGCCCGGAGACGGCATGTGCTGTGCCAGAAAGGGCGCTTCGTGGCCGATTCCGGCAACCCCATCGAAAACATCACGTCCATCCCCGGCGGCGAGGCCCTGGCTCCGCCGTCGTACGACGCCAGTGCGATCACCGTGCTGGAAGGGCTGGACGCGGTCCGCAAGCGACCCGGTATGTACATCGGTTCCACCGGCGAGCGCGGCCTGCACCACCTCGTCCAGGAGGTCGTCGACAACTCCGTCGACGAGGCCATGGCCGGTCACGCGGACTCGATCGACGTCACGATCCTCCCCGACGGCGGGGTTCGCGTCATCGACAACGGCCGCGGCATCCCGGTGGGCATCGTCCCCTCGGAGGGGAAGCCGGCCGTGGAGGTCGTGATGACCGTCCTGCACGCGGGCGGCAAGTTCGGCGGCGGCGGCTACGCCGTTTCCGGTGGTCTGCACGGTGTCGGCGTCTCCGTCGTCAACGCCCTGTCCACGAAGGTCTCAGTCGAGGTCAGGACGGACGGACACCGCTGGACCCAGGACTACAAGACTGGTGTGCCGACGGCGCCCCTGGCCCGCAACGAGGCCACGGAGGAGACCGGCACGACGGTCACTTTCTGGGCCGATGGGGACATCTTCGAGACCACCGAGTACTCGTTCGAGACGCTGTCCCGGCGTTTCCAGGAGATGGCGTTCCTGAACAAGGGGCTGTCGATCTCGCTGCGGGACGAGCGCGACGCCCATGTGGACGAGGAGGGCAACCCGCTCTCCGTGAAGTACCACTACGAGGGCGGCATCGTCGACTTCGTCACGTACCTCAACTCCCGCAAGGGCGAGCTGGTTCACCCCACGGTGATCGGCTTCGAGGCCGAGGACAAGGAGCGGCTGCTCTCCTTGGAGATCGCGATGCAGTGGAACACCCAGTACTCCGAGGGTGTCTACAGCTTCGCGAACACCATCCACACCCATGAGGGCGGTACGCACGAGGAGGGCTTCCGGGCAGCGCTGACGTACCTGATCAACAAGTACGCGCGCGACAAGAAGCTGCTCCGCGAGAAGGACGACAACCTCACCGGTGAGGACATCCGCGAGGGCCTGACCGCGATCATCTCGGTCAAGCTGGGCGAGCCGCAGTTCGAGGGCCAGACGAAGACGAAGCTGGGCAACACCGAGGCGAAGACCTTCGTCCAGAAGATCGTCAACGAGCACCTGACCGACTGGCTGGACCGGAACCCCAACGAGGCGGCGGACATCATCCGCAAGGGGATCCAGGCGGCGACGGCCCGGGTGGCGGCCCGCAAGGCGCGCGACCTGACCCGCCGCAAGGGGCTGCTGGAGACCGCGTCGCTGCCGGGCAAGCTGAGCGACTGCCAGTCCAACGACCCGGCGAAGTGCGAGATCTTCATCGTCGAGGGTGACTCCGCCGGCGGTTCGGCCAAGTCCGGCCGTGACCCGCAGTACCAGGCGATCCTTCCGATCCGAGGCAAGATCCTCAACGTCGAGAAGGCCCGGGTCGACAAGATCCTCCAGAACAACGAGGTCCAGGCGCTGATCTCGGCCTTCGGCACCGGTGTGCACGAGGACTTCGACATCGCCAAGCTCCGCTATCACAAGATCATCCTGATGGCGGACGCCGATGTCGACGGCCAGCACATCAACACCCTGCTGCTGACGTTCCTCTTCCGCTTCATGCGTCCGCTCGTCGAGGCCGGGCACGTCTTCCTCTCCCGCCCGCCGCTCTACAAGATCAAGTGGGGCCGGGACGACTTCGAGTACGCGTACTCGGACCGGGAGCGGGACGCCCTGATCCAGGCCGGCCGCGAGCAGGGCAAGCGCATCAAGGACGACTCGGTGCAGCGCTTCAAGGGTCTGGGCGAGATGAACGCCGAGGAGCTGCGCGTGACCACCATGGACCTCGACAGCCGGGTCCTCGGCCAGGTCACGCTGGACGACGCGGCGCAGGCCGACGACCTGTTCTCGGTCCTGATGGGCGAGGACGTCGAGGCCCGGCGTTCGTTTATCCAGCGCAACGCCAAGGATGTCCGCTTCCTCGACATCTGAGTCGGCCACCCGCAGCCGCAGACGACAGAAGGACTTGACCAGCAATGGCCGACGAGAACAACCCCACCACGCCCGACGAACTCGCCGAAGGCGCCGCCATGCGCATCGAGGCGGTCGGCCTCGAGACCGAGATGCAGCGCTCGTACCTCGACTACGCGATGAGCGTCATCGTGAGCCGTGCGCTGCCCGACGTCCGGGACGGCCTCAAGCCGGTGCACCGGCGCGTGCTGTACGCGATGTACGACGGCGGATACCGGCCCGAGAAGGGCTTCTACAAATGCGCCCGCGTCGTCGGCGACGTGATGGGCACGTACCACCCGCACGGTGACTCGTCCATCTACGACGCCCTCGTGCGGCTGGCCCAGTCGTGGTCCATGCGCATGCCGCTGGTCGACTCCAACGGCAACTTCGGCTCCCCGGGCAACGACCCCGCGGCGGCCATGCGGTACACCGAGTGCAAGATGGCGCCGCTGGCCATGGAGATGCTCCGGGACATCGACGAGGAGACCGTCGATTTCCAGGACAACTACGACGGCCGTAACCAGGAGCCGACGGTCCTGCCGGCCCGCTTCCCGAACCTGCTGGTCAACGGCTCGGCGGGCATCGCGGTGGGCATGGCCACCAACATCCCGCCGCACAATCTGCGCGAGGTCGCCGAGGGTGCCCAGTGGTTCCTGGCGAACCCGGAGGCCACCCAGGAGGAGCTGCTCGAGGCCCTGATCGACCGCATCAAGGGCCCGGACTTCCCGACCGGCGCGTTGGTCGTGGGCCGCAAGGGCATCGAAGAGGCGTACCGCACCGGGCGTGGCTCGATCACGATGCGAGCGGTCGTCGAGGTCGAGGAGATCCAGGGCCGCCAGTGCCTGGTGGTCACCGAGCTGCCGTACCAGGTCAACCCGGACAACCTGGCGCAGAAGATCGCCGACCTGGTGAAGGACGGCCGGATCGGCGGCATCGCGGACGTCCGCGACGAGACCTCGTCGCGCACCGGCCAGCGCCTGGTCATCGTGCTCAAGCGGGACTCGGTCGCCAAGGTCGTCCTCAACAACCTCTACAAGCACACCGATCTGCAGACGAACTTCGGCGCCAACATGCTGGCGCTGGTCGACGGCGTGCCGCGGACCCTGTCGCTGGACGCGTTCATCCGCAACTGGGTCACCCACCAGGTCGAGGTCATCGTCCGCCGGACCCGCTACCGGCTGCGCAAGGCCGAGGAGCGGGCGCACATCCTGCGCGGCCTGCTCAAGGCGCTGGACGCGATCGACGAGGTCATCGCGCTGATCCGGCGCAGCGACACGGTCGACACCGCGCGCGGCGGCCTGATGGGGCTGCTGGAGATCGACGAGATCCAGGCGAACGCGATCCTGGAGATGCAGCTGCGGCGGCTGGCCGCCCTGGAGCGTCAGAAGATCATCCAGGAGCACGACGAGCTGCAGGCGAAGATCAACGAGTACAACGCGATCCTCGCCTCGCCCGAGCGGCAGCGGCAGATCATCAGCGAGGAGCTGACCGCGCTCATCGAGAAGTTCGGCGACGACCGGCGCTCCAAGCTGGTGCCCTTCGACGGCGACATGTCCATCGAGGACCTGATCGCCGAGGAGGACATCGTCGTCACGATCACCCGTGGCGGCTATCTGAAGCGGACCAAGACCGAGGACTACCGCTCGCAGAAGCGCGGCGGCAAGGGCGTGCGCGGGACGAAGCTGAAGCAGGACGACATCGTCGACCACTTCTTCGTCTCGACCACCCACCACTGGCTGCTGTTCTTCACCAACAAGGGCCGGGTCTACCGGGCCAAGGCGTACGAGCTCCCGGACGCGGGCCGCGAGGCGCGCGGTCAGCACGTCGCGAATCTGCTGGCGTTCCAGCCGGATGAGCAGATCGCCCGGATCCTGGCGATCCGGGACTACGAAGCCGTGCCGTACCTGGTGCTGGCCACCAAGTCGGGTCTGGTGAAGAAGACACCACTGAAGGATTACGATTCGCCGCGCTCCGGCGGTGTGATCGCCATCAACCTCCGGGAGATGGACGACGGCCGCGAGGACGAACTGATCGGCGCCGAGCTGGTCTCCGCCGCGGACGATCTGCTGCTGATCAGCAAGAAGGCGCAGTCGATCAGGTTCACGGCGACCGATGACTCGCTGCGGCCGATGGGGCGCGCGACCTCGGGCGTGAAGGGCATGAGCTTCCGCGAGGACGACGAGCTGCTCTCGATGAATGTCGTCCGGCCCGGTACGTTCGTGTTCACCGCCACCGACGGTGGGTACGCGAAGCGTTCGAACGTCGACGAGTACCGCGTCCAGGGTCGCGGCGGCCTCGGAATCAAGGCCGCCAAGATCGTGGAGGACCGGGGTTCGCTGGTCGGAGCGCTGGTGGTCGAGGAGAGCGACGAGATCCTCGCCATCACGCTCGGCGGCGGTGTGATCCGTACACGGGTCAGCGAGGTCAGGGAGACGGGCCGTGACACCATGGGCGTCCAACTGATCAACCTGGGCAAGCGCGATGCCGTCGTCGGCATCGCCCGGAACGCCGAGGCCGGTCGTGAGGCTGAAGAGGTCGAGGACGTCATCGAGACCGCGATCGAGGCAGCCGAGGAGGCCGCGTCCGAGGCGGCCGGGGGCACGCCGCCCCCGGCCGATGAGACGACCGAGGAGTAAGTCGTGAGTGGAGCCACGGGCGGAGCGGGTGGCGGCACGGGAGCCGAGGGGCGTCCGGGATCGAAGCCCCCGTCCTCCGCGGGCGGCGCGTCCGCCGGGAAAGACGCCCGTGGCCCCGCCTCCGACTCCCAGGGGGGCGCCGACTCCCACGGGGGCACGGTGACGGAGACCCGGAAGTTGCGTCCCGTGCCCGCGTCGGACGCCGAGCCCGCGCCGCAGGCCGAGTCGCAGTCCGAGCGGCGTACGGCGAGCCCGCTGCCCAGTGAGCGGGCCGCCCAGCCGCAGCCCGAGCGGCCGTACCACCCGCCGCAGGCCTACTCGCCGCCGCCCGGCGGCGGCGCGGCGGGCGCCGCGGGCGCGTCGGCCACGGCCGGGCGCGGAGCCTCCACGGCGCAGCAGCCCGCCGTGCCCGGGCAGCAGCCCCACGGGGCGGCGGCCCGCCGCCCCGGCCCCGGTACCGGCGGCGGTGTGCCCGCCGCGCGCCCGGCGCCGCGTACGCGCAAGGCGCGGCTGCGGGTGGCGAAGGTCGACCCGTGGTCGGTCATGAAGGTCAGCTTCCTGCTCGCGATAGCGCTCGGGATCTGCACGGTGGTCGCCGCGTCGGTGCTGTGGATGGTCATGGACGCCATGGGCGTCTTCAGCGCGGTGGGCGGGACGATCAGCGAGGCGACCGAGGGCCAGCAGGGCGGCGGCTTCGATCTGGAGTCGTTCCTGTCGCTTCCCCGCGTCATGACGTTCACCTCGGTGATCGCCGTGATCAACGTGGTGCTGGCAACGGCTCTGACCACGCTGGGCGCGTTCATCTACAACCTGTCGGCGGGCTTCGTGGGCGGCGTGGAGCTGACGCTGGCCGAGGACGAGTAGCCGGACCGGGACGGCCGCCGTTACCGATTTTGGGACTGGGCAGGTGGTGCGCTAATCTTTCGGTGCAGCGCGGGGCTATAGCTCAGACGGTTAGAGCGCTTCCCTGATAAGGAAGAGGCCACAGGTTCAAGTCCTGTTAGCCCCACCGGCGCGATCAGCCTGGACGGAGATTCTCCGTCCAGGCTGATTCATTTGGGTGCCCGGGGAGTTGATGACCGGATACCGCCCGCCGATGCCGCGCATAGGTCACCGAACGGTATCGGTCGGTGTGTATCATCGGGCGCCAGAGGTCCCCTACGTCAAGAAAGAGACGAGGTAGCGCGGTGAAGAAGCTTCTCCTGGTCGCACTGGCCGCCATCGGCGGGCTCCTCGTGTACCGCCAGATCCAGGCGGATCGCGCCGAGCAGGATCTGTGGACGGAGGCGACCGACTCCGTGCCCGCAGGTTCGGGTGTGTGACCCCCACAGTCCCGTTACGAGGGCCCCGATCGCTGCAGCGGTCGGGGCCCTCGTCTTTACTCTCGCAAACAAATCGCTTGCATAAGCAAATGTGACGTGCTGGTCGACCGGTATGAGACCGGTGCGACGAGGGGGACGCGATGGAGCACCGCAGCAGGCACAGGGCAGGTTTCACCGCGGTGACGGCGCTGTGCGCCGTGGCGACGATGGCGGTGCAGATCCCGGTCGCAGCCGCTGACAGCGCCACCGGGGCCCGGGAGTACCGGGTCCGGGGCACCCCGGTGCGGGGCGCCGGGAGCGGCGCGGACGCCCCGTCCCTGAGACCCGGCCGGACGTACGCGGACCGCCTGGGGCCCGGTGAGAAGCGGTTCTACGGCGTCGACCTCGACGCGAAGTCCGCCGCCTACGTCTCGGCGGTCGCCGCGCCCCGGCCGGGCGCGGGCGTCGTCTCGTACCGCGACGGCGTCACGGTGACGCTGAAGAACCCCGAGGGCGGCATCTGCGACACCACTCCCCGGCGGATCGAGACGAAGGGGGTCGCCTATCCCCTCGCCGACTACGTCACCCGTCAGACCGGCTCGGGCTCGGTGGCCTCCTGCCGCACGGCGGGCCGGTATCTGGTCACCGTGGAGCGCCAGGCCGGTTCCGCGGACCCCGACAGCTGGCCGCTGGAGCTGCGGCTGATGGTGGAGCCGCCGGTGAAGGGCGGATCCACCGGCCAGGCTCCGGAGGGCAGTTGGCACGCCGAGCCGCCCCAGCCGCCGTCCGGCGGCGCCAGGCCACGGCAGGGCGGGCGGGGCTTCTCCGACGCGCCGCTGGTGTCCACGGGGGTGTGGCAGGACGACTTCGAGCCGGGGGAGACCCACTTCTACCGGGTGCCGGTCGACTGGGGACAGCGGATATCCGCTATCGCCGAACTCCCCGCCGACGGCGCGGACAAGAGCACCCGTCTGCTCGGCCAGGCGGTGGTCATGCGTGCCTACAACCCGGCGCGGGGGCTGGCGAAGCGGGGCACCGCCCTGGCCCCGGAGGGCGAGCGGCCGCAGTCCGAGGTCAGCACGGCCCCTGCGGCGTACGGGAACCGGTATGCGAAGGCCGACTACTCGGTGCGCGCCATGAGCCTCACCGGCGGGTACTACCTGGCGGTCACGCTCAATCCGCCGAATGTGGAACCCCACTTGGACCGGACGGTTCCGGTGACGCTGCGGGTGCGGATCGCAGGGCAGGCGAGCAGTGGCCCGGCCTACGACGGGAACGCGGTCACGGCGGGCTTCGGGCTCACGGACGCCGAGAAGCGGGAGGCCCGCAAGGCGGCCTCGCCGCTCCAGCCCGACCCCATGGGCCGCCCGGGCGCCGAGCACCGCGCCACGCTCCAGGCGGTGGCCTACACGAGCTTCGGGACGGGTTCGCTGCTGCTGGTCGGGCTCGGGGTATGGATCCTGACCGCCCGGCGCCGGGCCGCGGCGGACGGCGTGCGGGAGGGGCCGGAAGCGGTGGATCCGACGACCGGACAGCGCCGGTACGGGCCGCCGCCCGCCTGGTAGTTCAGCCCGCGGCGACCAGTGCCCACGCCCCCACGGCGAAGCACAGCACCGCGACGATCAGGATCGCGACCGTCGTCTTGCGGGACGGCCCCCGGCGCCGCGCGGCGCGGGCGGCGGGAACCTGGGGCGTCCGAGCGGTGTATGCACGGGTGAGGGGGTAATCACGCGGCGCCGGCAGGGGCGCGGCGGCCGGTGCGGGCGTGGGAGTGGGGGGCGTATGAAGGTGCGCGGGCTGGGGCGATGGGCCCGGCTGTCCGGGCTGTGGGCCCTGTGGCTGGTGTGCGGGCGGCTGGGGCGGCTGCGGGAGCGGCGCCGCGGTCGACGGGGTCGGCGGCTGCTGTGGGGGCTGAGGGAGCGGGGTTTGAGGATGGGGGGTTTGTGGATGAGGTGTCGCGGGGTGCGGAGTCGGCGCCTGCTGGGGCGGCGCCGGGAGTGGCGATATCCGCGGGGGCGGCGTTCGGGGCTGTTCAGGCTGGGGGTGTGGGGTCCCGGGGTGCGGCGTCCGCGGCTGCGGTGGCGGGAGGGTGAAGCTGCCGGTGTCCGACATCGACGGCTGCGCGGGCGGCTCGGCCGCGGGCAGTGCGGCGGCGGGCCCGACGGCGGGTCCGTTGTTCTGCCCAGCGGCGGGTCCGGCGGCGGGGTCAGCGGACTGGTCGGGTTCGGCTGGTTCGGTGGCGGGCGGCGAGGGGCGCGGCGCCGTCGCGGTGCCCCCGGGCGGATCGGCCTTCGCGTGACGGCGGCCAGGCCGGGCCGGGCCGTTCGGGCCGAATCCGGTCGGCAGCGGCCCGAGATGGTCGAAGACCTCGATCGCCTCGTCGTCGAGACCGGCCTCGGGCAGCATCTCGACCGCCGACGCGAGCGCCTTGCGCGCCCCCGTGGCGGACCGGAACCGGTCCTCCGGGTCGGGCTGCAGCAGCCCGCCTATCACCTGCCACAGCGGCTCGGGCACGCCCTCGGGGGCGTGCGGCACGCCGTGCTCGCCGAACAGCTTCACGATCGCTTCCCCGTCGGGCTTGTGCCCGCGGAGCAGATACAGCGTCACCAGGCCTACGGCGAACAGGTCGGCCGGGAAGTCCGGCTCCTCGCCCATCATCTGCTCGGGCGCGAAGTAACCGGGCGTGCCCATCACGTAGTTGGCCTCGGTGAGGCGGGGCTCGCCTTTGGTGAGCGCGATGCCGAAGTCGCCCAGCCGGACATGGGGACGGCCGGTTCCGGTGGACTCCAGCAGGATGTTCGCGGGCTTGATGTCCCGGTGGACCACTCCCTCCGCGTGGACCGCGGCCAGCCCGGAGAGCAACTGGTCCAGCAGGGTGCACACGTAGCGGGTTGGCAGTGGACCGTAGTCGCCGATGAGGTGTGCGAACGAGCCGCCGGCCACCAGGTCCATGGTGAACAGCACCTTGTCGTCGTCCGCCGCCCAGCTCGCCGGAGCCAGCACATGGGGGTGGTCGATCCGCAGGGCCTGTTCCCGCACGAAGCGCAGCAGTGTGTGCGCGTCGCGTTGCTGAAGCACCTTCGCCGCGACGTACCGGCGGCGGCGATGGTCCCAGACCCGCCACACGGCGCCCACGCCTCCGCGCCCGATCGGGTCCACCAGTTCGTACCGGCCCGCGAAGATCTCACCCATCGCGCCGTGCCCGCCCCGTCATCGAATGGTCAGCAGTCCAACAGCCCGTCAGCTCTGGTGCGCCTCGTAGTGCGCGACCGCCTCGGCGGTCCGCCCGGCGCCGTACACACGGAGGAACTCTGCCAGCTCGGGGTGGGTGGGGGCGAGAGAATCCGCCGCATCGATGATGTCCCCGGCGGCGGCCACGGACCGCAGCAGCGACTGGATTTCGCGGACCACGCGCCGCACGGTCGGGGCCCCGGTGCTGGCGGCGGTCTGTGCGGTGGAGTTGAGGACCGACCCGCCCGCGGTCTTCTTGATCTCCTCCATGCGCTCCGCCGCCTCGGCGGCGCTCACCCGGCCGTCCGCCGCCTGACTGGACAGCTCCTGGAGCGCCTGCACCCGCTGGACCACCGCCGGATTGCCGATCTTGGCGCGCTGTCCGCTCATGAGCTGGGACAGCATGGGCGCCGAGAGCCCGAGGATGGCGGCCAGGCGCGCCTGGTTGAGACCGAGGTCGTCGATGAGACGGCGAAAGAGCGCCCCCAGCGGTTCCCCGTACCAACTGCGCTGCAGCTCTCGTGCGCGCGCGGTGGCATCCTGCTGTGTTGCGTCCATCTCGCTCTCCCCTTCGCTTCGCTGCCGCGAATCTTGCGTGGCATCCTACGGAGAGCGCTACCCGCGAGCGATACCCGGTCGGGAAAGGCCGCCGGTACCAGGTATCCTGATCGGCGAAGGGGCCTTAGCTCAGTTGGTAGAGCGCCGTCTTTGCATGGCGGATGTCAGGAGTTCGACTCTCCTAGGCTCCACTCTATGAGAGCTCTCCTGACCTGCAAAAACGCAGGTCAGGAGAGCTTTTTGGGTAGGTGGCGGATGGGGTGCCGCCTAGGACTCCTGTTTCTCGTGCCGCGCCGCGGCTCGCTGGGATTCCTCGACGATCCGGTGCAGCGCCGCCACATGTCCTTCGAGGGCGTCCCGTCCGGTCTGGCTGAGAAGGACCCAGGTGCGGGGGCGCTTGCCCACGTAGCCCTTCTTCGTCTCGACATAGCCGCGGGCTTCAAGCGTGCTCACCTGTTTGGAGAGGGCGGAGGCGGACAGGCCCACCGTCTCGCGCACCCAGCCGAACTCGGCCCAGTTCACGCCCGCTAGCAGCGACACGATCGACAGCCGGGTCGGGTCGAGGAGGGCGGCGTCGAAGTCAGCGGGATCCATTGGCGCCCTTGTCCGAACTGGTGCCGGAGTCGCGTGCGGCGAGGGAGCTCAGGGCCTGCTGCAGGCTGCGGCCGAAGAGGATCAGGGTGCCGCCGAGCACCGCACCCAGGACCGTCCCCGCGTACGGGAACAGTCCGTCGTCCAGGAAGTACGCGCCGATGAAGCCCATCAGCACCACAGCGGCGAGCGCCACCTGGGCCGACACCACGAAACGCGAGGAGAGTTCGCGTTTGCGTACATGGGTGGCCCGGCCCAGCAGGGCGCCGCCGCGTGGGGTCCGCAGCATGACCGCGTACGCCACGACGAGCGCGGTGACCACCCAGGAGACCCCGATGCGCACGCCCTCCCCGAAGAAGTCGGGTGCCGCCAGCTCGGCGAAAATCGCGACGCCGAACACGACGCCGACCCAACGGGATTCCCGCTCCGACGCCTGGGCTTGGCCGCGGCGCTGCTCGACGTCCTGGAGTGCGCGGGCGGCCTCGGCTGCCGAGATCGAACGGTTGGACATGGGGTACCTCCTGGGCTTGAGCGTGGGGGACTCGGACGTGCTTCAGTGGAACACGTTTCCTGTCAGGAAACTAGTTCCCTGAGTGAGAGGAGTCAACCAAAGTGGTGTTGCCGCTCTTGGTGTTGGCCCGTGCAACACCCCCCTGATGCCTCACGCTGTTTCACAACTCGGGCAAGCCGCCCGGGAATCGTCTGATCGGCGTGAGTCGCCGCACAAGGGGACGCAATGGGTGAGCTGCATCCGCTGGGGGAGAACCTGCCCGAGGAGTGCCGGGCGTTCGCCGTGGAGCTGCGGAAGCTCTTCGACGGGCTGGGGGTCTCGGTGCGCCGGTACGCCGCACGCAGGTTCCGGGACCCCAGTACGATCTCGCGCTATCTCAGCGGGACGAGAGTCCCGCCCTGGGAGTTCGTGCTCGACCTGCTGGCGGATCTCGCGGAGTGCCGGGGCTCCGCGCCCACTCCGGCCGCCATCGACGTGGTGCGGGAGCTGCACCGGTCCGCGGTGCGCACCGGTGGGTCCCCGGGGCACGCCCTGGAGATCCTGCAGATCCAGCTGGCCGACGCGGACCGGGAGGCGCGGCGTTCCAGCGTGCACGAGGACGCGCTGGGTGAGGCGCTGCTCGACCGTCGGCACCGGATCGCGGACCTCGAGGTGCGGCTGAGCCAGACCGAGGCGGCGTGGGTGGCGGAGCGGGCCCGCGCGGACGCCCTGGAGCGGAACTTCCCGGATCACCAAGAACTGATCAAGGAGCGGGACCGGCTGCGGCAGGAGGTGCACCGGCTCACCGAGGAGCTGGAGGAGGTGCGGCAGCTGGGGCGGCTGGCGGAGGACCGCTGCCAGATGCTGGAGCGGCAGCTGGCCATGGTGGAGTCACAGCGGATGGCGGCGGTCCCGCAGCAGGACGAGGAGCCCGGCGTTCCCGCGGCGCCGGTGGTGCCCGAGCCGTGCGCGGGGCCGCGGCCCAAGATCCTGGTGGTCGACGACCAGCCCAACAACCTGCTGGCCATGGAGGCGGTGCTGGCCACCCTCGACCAGGAGCTGGTGACCGCGACCTCCGGGCAGGAGGCGCTGAAGGCGCTGCTGGACTACGACGACTTCGCGGTGATCCTGCTCGATGTGCAGATGCCCGAGATGGATGGCTACGAGACGGCCGCCCACATCAAGCGGCGCCCGCGCAACCGGGACGTGCCGATCATCTTCCTCACGGCGATGGGCGCCGATCCGGAGCACACCTCGCGTGGCTACGCGGCGGGGGCGGTGGACTACATGGCCAAGCCGATCGACCCCTGGGCGCTGCGGGCCAAGGTCTCCGTCTTCACCGAGTACTTCCTGGAGCGGCGCCGCTACAGCGAACGGGAGGCCAAGGAGGCGAAGGAAGCCAAGGGGTAGCCGAGGCCGGGGAGCCATCGGAACGGGCCGAGGGGCGGAGGGGATCCCGCGGCCGGAATTCCGCGGTCCTCCGCCCCTCCGCCGGGTGCGACGAGGGTGCGACGGCGAGAGCGTCAGCGCTGGTCGTCGTCCTTCCCGGCCTCGGCCTCGGCCTGCTTGGCCTGCACCTCGGGGTCGAGGGTGCTCTGGTCGCTGCCGTCCACCGCGGCCAGCCGCTCGCGGTCGCCCACCTCGGTCGCCGCCGGGGGCTCGACCAGCCAGTCGGGGTTGGCCTGCCGGTCCCACCACTTCCAGGCGGCGTAGACACCGGCGCCCACCAGGCCGATGAAGGTGGCCCGCTTGGCGGCGCGGCCCATGCTGGCCCGGCGGCGGCGCTTGCGGGCGAGCTTCTCGATGTCGGCCGCCGTCACATGGGTGCGCAGCGCCGCGACGGCGGCGCCCGCCCGCGTGACGGCCTCCTCGCGCGCCGGGCCGGCGGCCGCGCGCGCTCCGGCCACCGCGTGCTCGACGCGCGGCCCGGTGTAGTCGGCGGCCTGCCGCGCGGCCTTGCGGGTGCGCTTGGCGGCGCGGACGGCGGCCGCGTCCACCTTGGGCGGCAGGGTGCCGCGGGCCTGGTTGAGCCGGGGTGCGACATGCGCGTGGTACTGGCCCCCGGCCGCGCAGCGGGCCTGGTGCGCGGCCTGGGAGACCTTCGGTGCCAGCCGTACGCGGGCCTCGTGCGCGTAATGCGTGGCGGTGTCCTTGGCCGTGCCGGCGTACGGCGCCACCGCCTCCGCGGCGTGCAGGACGCTGTCCTTCGCGGTGCCGGTCGCGGCTCGCACGCTGTCAATGCGGGTCACGGGATCCTCCTCCTCGGTGGCGTGGTGATGCTCCGGGGTGCAGAGTGCTGAGCTGCATGTGCGCAGTTTCGTGTTTCCATCCGAAGAAAGATCATGCCTGTTTGTGGAGATCATGCCCGTTCGCAGCCCACGCGGCATGCGTGAACCGGCATCCGGGTCATAGGGAATATTCTCCCGGAAAACACGCGGAATGGCGCGCCGCGTGCGTCCTCGGCGGCTACTCGTCGCGCTCGGGTCCGTGCGAGGATCAGGGCAAGGAAGCGAAAACGATGGAAGGTAGACCGTGGCCGAGCAGCTGTACGCCACCCTCAAGACCAACAACGGCGACATCGTGGTCCGGCTGCTGCCGAACCACGCCCCCAAGACCGTGAAGAACTTCGTGGAGCTCGCGGAGGGCACGCGCGAGTGGACCCACCCGGCCACCGGCAAGAAGGCCGCGGAGAAGCTCTACGACGGCACCGTCTTCCACCGCGTGATCAGCGGTTTCATGATCCAGGGCGGTGACCCGCTGGGCAACGGCACCGGCGGCCCCGGATACGAGTTCGGTGACGAGTTCCACCCGGACCTGTCGTTCAACAAGCCGTACCTGCTGGCCATGGCCAACGCCGGCCCGGGCACCAACGGCTCGCAGTTCTTCATCACGCTCGCCCCGACCACCTGGCTGACCGGCAAGCACAGCATCTTCGGCGAGGTCGTCGACGAGGCCAGCAAGAAGGTCGTCGACACCATCGGGGGTGCCGCGACCAACCCGCGCACCGACCGCCCGCTCCAGGACGTCGTGATCGAGTCCGTCGTCGTGGAGACCCGGGAGGGCTGAACCCCGCACGGGAACTCCGCGCCCCGCTTGTCCGTGTGTACAAGCGGGGCGGGAGAACGCGCGCGAGTCCGCGGACAGGGGGCGAAGGGACACCATGGAGGACCAGGCGGTCTGCTGTTACCGGCACCCGCAGCGGGAGACCGGCATCAGCTGTACCCGCTGTGAGCGCCCGATCTGTCCGGAGTGCATGATCAGCGCCTCGGTCGGGTTCCACTGCCCGGAGTGCGTGCGCGGCGGTGCGTCCGCCCCCGGCGAGCCCCCGGGGCCGCCGCGGCGCGCGGCCGAGCCGCGCACCATAGCCGGCGGCGCGTACACCGCCGATCCGCGCCTGGTCACCAAGATCCTGATCGGCCTCAACGTCGCCGTCTGGCTGGCGGTGCTGGGGACCGGCGACCGGCTGGTGGACGACTTCGACCTGGTCGGCCGGGCCTTCAATCCGGGCACCGCCGACATAGTGGGCGTCGCCGAGGGACAGTGGTACCGGCTGCTGACCGCGGTCTTCCTGCACCAGCAGCCCATGCACATCGCGTTCAACATGCTGTCCCTGTGGTGGATCGGCGCCCCGCTGGAGGCCGCGCTCGGCCGCGCCCGCTACCTCACGCTCTACCTGCTGTCCGGGCTCGGCGGCAGCGCGCTGTCGTATCTGCTCGCCGCGCAGAACCAGCCCTCGCTGGGCGCCTCCGGCGCGGTCTTCGGCCTGCTGGGCGCCACCGCCGTCCTGATGCGACGGCTCAACTACGACATGCGCCCCGTCATCGCGCTGCTCGTGCTGAACCTCATCTTCACCTTCGGCTGGTCCGGCATCGCCTGGCAGGCGCATGTGGGCGGCCTGGTGGTCGGCACGCTGGTGGCGTACGCGATGGTGCACGCCCCACGGGAGCGGCGCGCCCTGGTGCAGCGGGGCGCCTGCGCCGTGATGCTGCTCGCGATCGTCGCGACGGTCTGGGTCCGTACGCTCCAGCTCACCGGCTGACCGCGGCGCGGGGCGGGCCCGGGCCCGCCCCGGGCGGGGTCTCGAACGGGGGTGGGCTCGGTCAGTTGTCCACAGCACGTGGTCGATCTTGCGCAGCCTGTGGAGAACATCTGTGCGTTTCCCCGCTGACCTGCGTTTTCGCAGGAAGACGCCGGTGTGAGCGATCGAACGCGACCGTTCTGCCGGTCACACCGGCGTCAATCCGACAGAGGTTATCCACAGATCTTCTGAGTTTTCCCCGCCTGTGGATAACCCTGTGGACAGGCTCTGCGGAGCGGTTCTACTTCCACTGGGTGGAGACGACGAACCCCGCGGCGATGAAGCCGAAGCCGACGACGATGTTCCAGTTGCCCAGGGACTTGACCGGCATGTCCCCTGTCGTCACGTAGAAGAGGACGATCCAGGCGAGGCCGATCAGGAACATCGCCAGCATCAGCGGCGCCACCCAGCGGCGGCCGCTGCTCAGGCTGATGCTGGTCGCCTGCTTGGCCGGCGGCGGCGTGAAATCGTCCTTCTTGCGGATCCGTGACTTCGGCACGAGGAACTCTCCTGTCGATGCGCTGCGTGACCGCGCGGGGGCTGTGTACGGACGGCGCCGGGGCGGGACGGTGAAGGGGACCACTGCCCTCCCCGACACGTCAGTTAGCGTAGTCCTTCCGCGGCGTCGTAAGGAGTAAGGGTACGTTGAGCAATTCCGCTGACTCCCCCACCCCGGCGTCCCGCCGCCCCGCTTTCCGGCCCGTCCGGCTGCTGACCGGAGCCGTCTTCGCGCTGGCCGGGATCATCTTCTGGACCAGCTTCAACACGGCCCAGGGCACCGACATCCGCAGCGATGAATCGATGCTGCGGCTGTCCGATCTCATCCAGGAGCGCAGCCGCAAGAACGGCACCCTCGACGAGAGCGCCGCCAAGATGCGCTCCGACGTCGACGCCCTCGCCCGCCGCGACAACGGCAGCAGCAAGGCCGAGCAGCGCAAGCTGGAGAACCTGGAGAAGACCGCGGGAACCCGGGGGCTGAGCGGCTCCGGGCTCACCGTCACCCTCACCGACGCCCCGCCGAACGCCACCCCCCAGATCCCCGGCGTGCCCGACCCGCAGCCCAATGACCTCGTCATCCACCAGCAGGACCTGCAGGCCGTGGTCAACGCGCTGTGGCAGGGCGGCGCCAAGGGGATCAAGGTGATGGACCAGCGGCTGATCTCCACCAGCGCCGTGCGCTGCGTCGGCAACACCCTGATCCTCCAGGGCCGGGTCTACTCCCCGCCCTACAAGATCACCGCCGTGGGTGACCGGGACCGGCTGAACACCGCGCTCACCGCCTCCCCCGCCATCCAGAACTACCGCTCCTACGTCGAGGCGTACGGCCTCGGCTGGAAAGTCGACCAGCACGACACGGTGACTCTTCCCGGCTACTCCGGCACAGTGGATCTGCACCAGGCACAGCCCGTCCCGTAGCCGCGCGCCGATGGGGGGCCGATGGGGCCGAAGAGGCCGATGGGGCCGAAGAGGATCCGGCTGGTCATCAGGACGCTCAGCGAGCTGTGCGTCACCGCGGGCACCCTGATCCTCCTCTTCGTCGTCTATCTCCTCTACTGGACCTCCGTCCGCGCCGACCAGGCCATGGACGGCGAGATCGACCACCTCCAGGACCGCTGGGCCGCCGGTCCGGTCGCCGCGGCCGGTGCCGACCGGCCCGCGCCACGGCCGCGCCGCTACGAGAGCGGCGGATCCTTCGCGATCATGTACATCCCGCGCTTCGGCGCCGACTGGGCCAAGCCCGTCCTCCAGGGCACCGAAGCCGCCACCCTGCGCAAAGGGCTCGGGCACTACGCGGGCACCGCCCGCCTCGGCGCCACGGGAAACTTCGCGGTCGCCGGGCACCGCCGCACCTACGGCGACCCCTTCAAGGACTTCCCCCGGCTGCGCCCCGGCGACGCGGTCGTACTGTCCGACGGCGCCACCTGGTACACGTACCGCATCGCCGGACGCCCCTACCGCACCCTGCCGACCGACGTCGGAGTGCTCGACCCGGTCCCGCGCGCCTCCGGCTTCCGCGGCCCCGGGCGCTATCTGACGCTCACGACCTGTGAGCCGGAGTGGGGGCACAGCCACCGGCTGATCGCCTGGGCGCACCTCGACGCCACCCAAACCGTTGCCCAAGGCAAGCCCGAGGCTTTGTCCGGCTGACCCACCGGCCCCACCCCCGGACCTTTACTCTGGTCCTGCACTCCGGTGCTGCAATCGACTTCGTCATCGGTGAGTAGGGACGGCATGTACGGCTGGATCTGGCGGCATCTGCCGGGTAACGCATGGACGCGGGCGGCGATTTCGCTCGTACTCGTGCTGGCGATCGTGTTCGTGCTCTTCCAGTACGTCTTCCCGTGGGCGGAGCCGCTGCTGCCGTTCAACGACGTGACCGTCGACCAGGGAATGGCGGGTCCCCGATGAGCGCGCGCGTCCTGGTCGTCGACAACTACGACAGCTTCGTCTTCAACCTCGTCCAGTACCTCTACCAGCTCGGCGCCGAGTGCGAGGTGGTGCGCAACGACGAGGTCTCCCTCGCGCACGCCCAGGACGGCTTCGACGGCGTGCTGCTCTCCCCCGGCCCCGGCACCCCCGAGAAGGCGGGCGTCTGCGTCGACATGGTGCGGCACTGCGCGGACACCGGCGTGCCGGTGTTCGGCGTCTGCCTGGGGATGCAGTCCATGGCCGTCGCCTACGGCGGCGTCGTCGGCCGCGCCCCGGAGCTGCTGCACGGCAAGACGTCGCTGGTGACCCACGAGGGCGCGGGCGTCTTCAGCGGGCTGCCGTCGCCCTTCACCGCCACCCGCTACCACTCCCTCGCGGTCGAACGGGGCACCGTCCCCGACGCGTTGGAGATCACCGCATGGACGGAGACGGGCATCGCCATGGGGCTGCGCCACCGTGAACTACGGGTCGAGGGCGTCCAGTTCCACCCCGAGTCGGTGCTCACCGAATGGGGCCACCGCATGCTCGCCAACTGGCTGGTGGAGTGCGGCGACACGGACGCGATAGAGCGGTCCACGGGGCTCGCCCCGGTGGTCGGGGCGGTCGGCGGCAAGGCCGTCGAGTGACCGCACCGCGCCCCGGGCCCGAGGGCGCGGCCCAGGGCGCCCCGGAGCCCGCCCCGGGCGCCGCACCGGGTCCCGAGCCGCACCCCACCGGGCGCCGCCGCCGCGCCCGTCCCGCGGTCACGGACGAGCGCCCCGACGAGGCGGCCGCGGCGCCCACCGGCCGACGGCGCGCCCGGTCGGCAGCGGCAGGCCCCACAGGTCCCGCCGGGCACACAGGCCCCACAGGTCCCGCCGTGCCCGTGAGCGCGGGTGAGACGGCCGTCCTGGCCCCCGTCGCTTCCGACCC
Source organism: Streptomyces sp. NPDC059850 (assembly GCF_042731515.1). Taxonomy (NCBI): domain Bacteria; kingdom Bacillati; phylum Actinomycetota; class Actinomycetes; order Kitasatosporales; family Streptomycetaceae; genus Streptomyces; species Streptomyces sp. NPDC059850. The sequence continues at coordinate 24,056 of NZ_JBHWJI010000051.1, read as the reverse complement.
TCCGGCGGCTCCCGGGGCGGCTCCCCCGGCGGCTTCCGGGGACGACGACGAGACGATGGCACTGCGGGCCGTGGCCGCCCGCGCCGCACCCCCCGCCCACGACCGGACCATGCCGCTGCGGACCGTCGAGCAGAACCGGGCGGACGAGGCGCCGTCCCCCGGTGGCCGCGCGGCCCGCCGCAAAGCGGCTCAGGAGGCCGCGAAGCGCGGCGGACGGCACGGTGCCCGGGCGCGGGGCGGTACGGCCGCCACAGGGGCTACAGGCGCCTCGGCTGGGGCGGCGGCGCGGCCCCGCACCCGTATGGAGGCCAAGCGCGCCGCCCGCGCCCGCAAGGACAGCCCGGGGGTGCTGGCGAGCCGGGTGGTGGGCGAGGTGTTCATCACCCTCGGCGTGGTGATGCTGCTCTTCGTGACGTACCAGCTGTGGTGGACCAACATCCGGGCGCACCAGCAGGCGAACGGCGCGGCGGGCGATCTGCAGAAGCAGTGGGACACGAAGGGCGCGGACCGCGATCCGGGCGTGTTCTCCCCCGGCCAGGGCTTCGCGATCATCTACATCCCGAAGCTGGATGTGAAGGCCCCGATCGCCGAGGGGATCGACAAGAACAAGGTCCTCGACCGCGGCATGGTCGGCCACTACGCCAAGGGCAAGCTCAAGACCGCGATGCCGTGGGACAAGAAGGGCAACTTCGCGCTCGCCGGGCACCGCAACACCCATGGCGAGCCGTTCCGCTACATCAACCGCCTCAAGCCCGGCGACAAGATCGTCGTCGAGACGCAGAGCCGGTTCTACACCTACGACATGACCAGCATCCTGCCGCAGACGTCCCCCTCCAACACGGGCGTCATCGGCCCGGTGCCGCCCGGCTCCGGCTTCAGCAAGCCGGGCCGCTACCTCACGCTGACGACCTGCACCCCCGAGTTCACCAGCACTTATCGGATGATCGTCTGGGGCAAGATGGTCGACGAGCGGCCGCGCAGCGAGGGGAAGCCGGACGCACTGGTCGAGTAGGACCGGGAAGATCCAGAAAAGGGGAACGACGCGGTGGCACGGACCGACGACGACCAGCGGCAGGGGCAGGACCCCGCCCCGCCCACCCAGCCCACCCAGCCCGCCCAGCCGACCCGCGGCTCCTCCGGCCGCGGCCGGATCGCGGCGGCCATCGGAGTGCTGGGCGAGCTGCTGATCACCGCGGGGCTGATCCTGGCCCTCTTCGTGGCCTACTCCCTGTGGTGGACGAACGTCCTCGCCGACCGGGAGGCGAAGAAGCAGGGCGACCAGGTGCGCAAGCACTGGGCCGACCGGGGGCCGGGCAGGCTCGACACCAGGGACGGCATCGGCTTCCTGCACGTACCGGCCATGGGCGACGGCGAGGTACTGGTGAAGAAGGGAACCTCGGCCAAGATCCTCAACAACGGCGTCGCCGGTTACTACACGGAGCCGGTCAAGTCCGCGATGCCGTGGGACAAGAAGGGCAACTTCTCGCTGGCCGCCCACCGGGACGGGCACGGTGCCAAGTTCCATGGCATCGACAAGATCCACGACGGCGATCCGGTGGTCTTCGAGACCCGGGACACCTGGTACGTCTACAAGGTCTACGAGACGCTGCCCGAGACCTCGAAGTTCAACGTGGACGTGCTGAACGCGGTCCCGAAGGAGTCGGGCAGGAAGAAGGCGGGCCGCTACATCACGCTCTCGACCTGTACCCCGGTCTTCACCTCGCAGTACCGCTACGTCGTCTGGGGCGAGCTGGTGCGTACCGAGAAGGTCGACGCGGACCGTACGCCCCCCGAGGAGCTGCGCTGAGCGCACTCCACAGCTGTCCGCACCACGGGGAAGCCCCCGGCGCCCTCTCGATGGGCGCCGGGGGCTTCCCCGTGCGATACGTGCTGTGACGCGCTGTGCTGTCCGCGACGCGGGCTAGCCGAGGCCGCCGAAGAAGCCTCCGTCGTCATCGTCGCCGTTCCCGTTTCCGTTGCCCTGGACCGTCACGAGGTTCACGGACTGGCCCTTGGGCACCTGGGTGCCCGCGCCGGGGTTGCTGGCGACCACGGTCGCGTTGTCGTCCTGCGGGCCGTTGATGTTGCCCACGTTGAGCCCGAGGTCCTGGAGGGCCTTCTTGGCGTCCTTGAGCTTCTGGCCGCCCAGGTTGGGCACCGGGACCTGCTGCTGCTGATCCGGGGCCTTGGCGACGGTCAGGTTGATGACCGAACCGGGCGCGGCCGTTCCGCCACCGGCCGGGTCCTGGCTGATGACCGTGCCCGCCTGGGCGTCGGCGCTGTCCTGCTCCGTCGACTGGACCTTGAAGCCCTGGGCCTTGAGGGCCGTCTCGGCGTCCGCGAGCGGCTTGGTGGTCACGTCGGGGACGGGGACCTGCTGCTGCGGTGCGGCGACGGTCAGGGTGATCTTGGTGCCCTTGGCGACCTTCTTGCCCGCGTCCACGCTCTGGCGGATCACCTTGTTCGCGGTCTGGTCGGACTCCTCGGTCGTCTTGTCGACGGTGAAGCCCTTGGCCTTGAGGGACGCCTGAGCCGACTCGAACTGGACGTTGAGGACGTCGGGGACCTCGACCTTCTCGGCCGGCTTCTTGCCCTTCGACATGGTCAGCTGGACCGTGCCGTCCCGCTCGACCTTGCCGTTCGGGGGTTCCTGACTGCAGACCGTGTCCTTCGGCTGGTCGCAGAAGTCGGTGCCGGCCTTCTCGACCTTGAAGTCGCCGTTGTCCCCCTGGGCGCTGGCCTCCTTGAACGTCTTCCCGACCATCGAGGGCACCGGGACCATGGAGTCGTTCTTGCCACCGCCACTGAAGATCGCCTTGCCGATGAAGATCGCGCCGACGAGCACCAGGACGCCGGCCACCACCAGCAGGATCGTCGAGAGGTTGCTCTTCTTCTCCGGGCCGCCGCGCCGCCGATCCGACCGGTCGTCGTAGCCGAAGCCGCCGTCGTCGTCCCGCATCGGGGGCAGCATCGAGGTCGCCGGACCGGCGTCCTGCGGCCGCAGCATCGTCGTGGGCTGGTCGCCCGAGCCGTAGCCGACCGCGCCCAGCGCGGCGGTCGCGGCGACCGGCTGGCCCTCGAGCGCCGCCTCGATGTCGGCGCGCATCTCGTCGGCCGACTGGTAGCGGTAGTCGGGGTCCTTGACCAGGGCCCGCAGGACGATCGCGTCCATCTCCGGGGTGATGTCGGGGTCGTACGTGCTCGGCGGCTGCGGCTCTTCCCGAACGTGCTGGTAGGCCACGGCCACCGGGGAGTCCCCGACGAACGGCGGCCGCACCGTCAGCAGCTCGTACAGCAGACAGCCGCTGGAGTAGAGGTCGCTGCGCGCGTCGACGGTCTCGCCCTTGGCCTGCTCGGGGGAGAGGTACTGCGCGGTGCCGATGACGGCCGCCGTCTGCGTCATGGTCATACCGGCGTCGCCCATGGCGCGGGCGATGCCGAAGTCCATCACCTTGACCTGGCCGCTGCGCGTGAGCATCACGTTCGCCGGCTTGATGTCCCGGTGGACGATGTTGTTCCGGTGCGAGTACTCCAGAGCCTGGAGGATCCCGACCGTCATCTCCATCGAGCGCTCGGGGAGCAGCTTTCTCCCGGAGTGGAGAAGCTCACGCAGAGTCGAGCCGTCGACGTACTCCATCACGATGTACGGGATCGAGACACCGTCGACGTAGTCCTCGCCGGTGTCGTAGACCGCGACGATCGCGGGATGGTTGAGCGAGGCTGCCGACTGGGCCTCTCGGCGGAACCGGGCCTGGAAGGACGGATCGCGGGCGAGGTCCACCCGGAGCGTCTTCACGGCGACAGTGCGGCCGAGGCGGGTGTCGTGCGCGAGGTAGACCTCGGCCATGCCACCGCGGCCGAGCACCGAGCCCAGCTCGTACCGGCCGCCGAGGCGACGCGGCTCTTCCATAGCTACTCCAGCCCTCTTCCGTCATTCCCGGCCGCACCCTGTGTGGGGGACCGGCGAAGTGCTGCTCGCGCATACGGTACCCGGCACGTCTTACGGGACCCGGCCTCGGCCGATTCTTGATACCGGACCGGTACGACGACGTGCGGGATTGGCATCAGGGCGTGACCGGCGTCACTTGTCGCGCTCGCTGTCCAGTACCGCCTTCATCACATCCTTGGCGATCGGTGCCGCCAGCTTGCCGCCCGCGATGTCGTCGCGGAGGGTGTCGGAACTCTCCACCACGACGGCGACCGCGACCGGGGAACCCTCGTCGGTCTTGGCGTACGAGATGAACCAGGCGTACGGGTTCTCGCTGTTGTCGACGCCGTGCTGCGCGGTACCGGTCTTGCCGCCGACCGTGGCGCCCGGGATCTGGGCGTTGGTGCCGGTGCCCTCCTTGACCACGGTCTCCATCATGTCCTGGAGCTTGCCCGCGTTTTCCGAGCTGAGCGGCTGGCTCATCTCCTCCGGGCTGGTCTGGTCGATCGTGGTCAGGTTGGGGGCGCGCAGCGAGTCGATCATGTACGGCTTCATCAGCTTGCCGTCGTTGGCGATCCCGGAGGCGACCATGGCCATCTGCAGCGGGGTGGCGCGGGTGTCGAACTGGCCGATGGAGGACAGGGCGTTGCCCGGCCGGTCCATCTTCTCGGGGTAGACGCTCTCGGAGGCGCGGACGGGCATGAAGACCTCGTCGTTGAAGCCGAACTTCTTCGCCTGCTCCAGCATCTTGTCCTTGCCCAGGTCGTCACCGAGCTTGCCGAAGACGGTGTTGCAGGAGTAGCGCAGGGCCTGCCGCATGGTGGCGTTCTTGCAGGGGATGTTGCCCTCGTTGCGCAGGGGCTGGGTGGACAGCGGCAGCTTCCACGGCAGGGGCGAGTTGGTCGGCCCGTCGATGTCGGTGTACTTGCCGTCCTCCAGCGCGGCCGCGGCGGTGACGACCTTGAACGTGGAGCCGGGCGGGTACGTCTGCCGCAGCGCCCGGTTCAGCGTCGGGTTGCCCTCGTCGGTCTCACCCTGCATCGCCTTCCAGGCGTCCGCGTCCTTCGTCGAGCTGCCCGCGAACTTCGACGGGTCGTAGCTCGGGGTGGAGACGAGGGCGAGGACCTTGCCGGTGCGGGGGTCGAGCGCGGCGACGGCGCCCTTGTTCTTGCCGAGGCCCTTGTAAGCGGCTTCCTGGGCCTTGGAGTTCAGGGTGGTGATGACGTCACCGCCCTTCGGCTTCTTGCCGGTGAACATGTCGACCGTACGGTTGAAGAACATCCGGTCGTCGTTGCCGGTGAGGATGCCGTCCTCGATGCTCTCGATCTGGGTCGCGCCGAACGCCTGGGAGGCGTATCCGGTGACCGGCGCCCACATCGGGCCGTTCTTGTACGTGCGCTTGTACTTGAAGTCGACCCCGTCGGTCTCCACGGACCCGGTGATCGGGCGGCCGTCGACGATGATGTTGCCGCGCGGCTGGCTGTACTGCTCGATCGCCACACGACGGTTCTGCTCATGGGTCTTGAGGCCGTCCGCCTGGACGTACTGGATCCAGTTGTCCCGCACCAGCAGGGCGAGGACGAGGAGGCCGCAGAAGATCGCGATTCGGCGCAGAGGCTTGTTCACGGGCGGACCACCTGAGTCATCTCGGCGTCAGTGGAGGGGGCGGGCGCGGGAGCGGGCCGCCGGGCGGTATCGCTGATCTTGATGAGAAGCGCGACCAGTGCCCAGTTCGCGAGCACCGACGAACCGCCGTACGCCACGAACGGCATCGTCATACCGGTCAGCGGGATGAGGCCCATCACACCGCCGGCGACGACGAAGACCTGGATGCCGAACGCGGCGGACAGGCCCGCCGCCAGCAGCTTGCCGAACGGGTCCCGGGCGGCCAGGGCGGTGCGCATGCCGCGCTCCACGATCAGGCCGTAGAGCAGGAGGAACGCCATGGTGCCGGCCAGCCCCAGCTCCTCGCCGACGGTGGCGAGGATGAAGTCGGAGTTGGCCGCGAAGCCGATCAGGTCGGAGGCGCCCTGGCCCCAGCCGGTGCCGGAGACGCCGCCGGAGCCGAAGGCCATCAGGGAGAGGGCGATCTGGTCGGTGGTGGCCCAGCTGGGCCGGGGGGTGTCGTAGACGGCGAACGGGTGCAGCCACGCCATCACACGGACCTTCACGTGCGACTCGAACGAGGCGACGCCGACCGCGCCGACCGCGGACATCAGCAGACCGAAGACGATCCAGCTGGTGCGCTCGGTCGCCACGTACAGCATGACGACGAACAGGCCGAAGAACAGCAGCGAGCTTCCGAGGTCCGTCTCGAAGACCAGGATCAGGATGCTCATGGCCCAGACGATCAGGATCGGACCGAGGTCACGGCCACGCGGCAGGTACAGCCCCATGAAGCGGCGGCTGGCCAGCGCGAGCGCGTCCCGCTTCACCATGAGGTAGCCGGAGAAGAAGACCGCGATGATGATCTTGGCGAACTCGCCGGGCTGGATGGAGAAGGAGCCGACGGTGATCCAGATGCGTGCGCCGAACCGGGCCGGGAAGAACATCGGCAGGATCAGCAGGATCAGCGCGCCGATCATGGAGATGTAGGTGTACCGCTGCAGAATCCGGTGATCCTTGAGGAGGATCAGGACGGCCACGAACAGGGCCACGCCCATCGCCGAGTACATCAGCTGGTTGGGCGCGGAGGGGGCGAAGGTCTGACCGATGTCCTCCGCCCGCTGGGCCAGCCGCCTCGACTGGTCCAGCCGCCAGATGATCACGAGGCCGAGGCCGTTGAGGAGCGTGGCGATCGGCAGCAGCAGCGGATCGGCGTACGGGGTGAACTTGCGCACCACGATGTGGCCGATGCCCGCGAGCAGGCCGAGCCCGATGCCGTAGCTGAGCATGCCCGAGGGCAGCTCGTCGCTGAGCGCCAGGCCCGCGTTGGCGTACGCGAAGACCGGGATGATCACCGCGAACGCCAGCATGGCCAGCTCGGTGTTGCGGCGGCTCGGTGGACCGGCCGTACTGATCGTGGTCGTGTTGGTCGTACTACTGCTCATGGGTGGGCGGCCCTCTCACGGCTTCACGGCTGGGTGCTGCTGCACTGCGGGACCAACTCCTTCTCCTGCTCCGACAGGGTGGGACCCGGCTTCGGAGTGGGAGAGGACGACGCCGTGTTCTTCGGCGTCGGTGTGGCCTTGGCGGCGCGCAACCCCGTCGTCGCGCTCTGACTCTGCGGCGTGCTGCCGCTGCTACCTGTCTTGCCTCCGGATCCGCCGCCGGCCTGCCCCTTGCCGCCGGTGAGGTCCTTCTGGCTCTCCTCGGCCTTGCGCTGTGCGTCAGCCTTTCTGCAGGCGCTGGCGAGAGTGGCGAGATCCTTCGTCTTGTCCTCGGCCTGGCCGAGCCCGCTGACCGCGATGGTGTCCTCCACGCGGCTGCGCTGATCGGTCGGGAGGTACTTGAGTTCGATCTCGCGGTGATCCTCATGGACCTTGTTGAGCTTGATCCACGCGAGGTCCTGACTGATGCCCCGGTAGATCGCCACGTGGTCCCCGTTGGAGCCCACGTAGTACTGCGTCTGCGTCCACTGATAGCCGCTGTAGAGGCCGCCGCCGAGCACGGCGAGGCCCAGCGCGATGAACAGCGACCGCTTGACCCAGGTCTTGCGGCCGCTCTTCTTGGTGTAGTCGCCCTCCGCGTAGGCCCCGTAACTGCCCTCGGGCGGTCCGCCGAGGCCCGGGTCGCCGCTGCCGGGCGGACCGAAGCCGCCCGGTGCGTCGCCCTGCTGCGGTACGGGACGGTTGCGCCCCAGCTCGGCGGCGCGGCTCGCCGGGGTGTTGCCGGCGCCGCCGTCCCCGAGGGGGACCTGGTTCTCGGCCACCGCGCCCACGATCACCGGGGTGTCGTTGAGCTGGCCCGCCAGGGTGTCGCCGCCGTCCACGTCGAGGACGTCGGCGACGATGCAGGTGATGTTGTCGGGGCCGCCGCCGCGCAGCGCGAGCTGGATCAGCTCCTGGATCGTCTCGTGCGGTCCCTGGTAGCTGGCGAGGGTGTCCTCGAGGGTCTGGTGGCTCACGACGCCGGACAGGCCGTCGGAGCAGATGAGGTAGCGGTCGCCGGCCCGGACCTCACGAATGGACAGGTCGGGCTCGACGTGGTCGCCGCTGCCGAGCGCGCGCATCAGCAGGGAGCGCTGCGGGTGGGTGCCCGCCTCCTCCTCGGTGATGCGGCCCTCGTCGACGAGCCGCTGCACCCAGGTGTGGTCCTGGGTGATCTGGGTGAGCACGCCGTCGCGCAGCAGATACGCGCGCGAGTCGCCCACGTGCACGAGGCCGAGCCGCTGACCGGTCCACAGCAGGGCGGTGAGCGTGGTGCCCATGCCCTCCAGCTGGGGGTCCTCCTCGACCATGACCCGCAGCTGGTCGTTGGCCCGCTGCACGGCGCTGCCCAGGGAGGTCAGGATGTCCGAGCCGGGGACGTCGTCGTCGAGCTGGACCAGGGTGGAGATCACCTCGGAGCTGGCGACCTCGCCGGCGGCCTGGCCACCCATGCCGTCGGCGATGGCGAGCAGCCGGGGGCCGGCATAGCCGGAGTCCTCGTTGCCCTCCCGGATCATGCCCTTGTGGGACCCGGCGGCGAAACGCAGTGACAGACTCATGCGCACCTCGCCCGTCGGCTCCGGGTACAGCCCCTTGCCAACCACGCTGCCCACCCTCCGGTCGTCATGGTCCTACTACTTCCGCAGCTCGATGACGGTCTTGCCGATGCGGATCGGTGCACCCAGCTGAATCGGTGTCGGTGTGGTGAGCCGGTTCCGGTCGAGATAGGTGCCATTGGTGGAGCCGAGATCCTCGACGATCCACTGGCCGTCACGGTCCGGGTAGATCCTGGCATGCCGGCTGGAGGCGTAGTCGTCGTCCAGCACGATTGTTGAATCGTGCGCACGACCGAGAGTGATGGTCTGACCCTGGAGCGCGACCGTGGTGCCGGTCAGGGTGCCTTCGGAGACCACCAGCTTGGTGGGGGCCCCACGGCGACCGCGGCCCGAGGGCTGCTGGCGCTGCTGGGGCGGTGCGGTCTGCTGTTGCTGCCGCTGTTGCTGCTGCGGTCGGTCGGGGGCGCTACGGCGCGCCGAACCGCGCTGCGTCACGCGGGTCCCGAACAGGTCGCTACGGATGACCTGAACGGCCACGATGACGAACAGCCACAGTACGGCGAGGAAACCCAACCGCATGACCGTGAGGGTCAGCTCTGACATTGCCCCCGCTTCACCCTTCGGCTTGCCGGTAAACGATGGTGGTGCTGCCCACGACGATCCGTGAGCCGTCGCGGAGCGTAGCGCGGGTGGTGTGCTGTCCGTCCACCACGATGCCGTTCGTCGACCCCAGATCCTGGACGGTCGGCGGTGTTCCGACCCGGATTTCCGCGTGCCTGCGGGAGACACCGGGATCGTCAATGCGCACGTCAGCGTCGGTACTGCGGCCCAGAACCAGGGTGGACCGGGAGATCTGGTGGCGAGTGCCATTGATCTCAATCCAGCGCCGGGTCTGACCCTGCGGCTGCGGGCCGACGCCCGCGCCTCCGCTCCGGGCTCCGGGGCGGGCGCCGGGAGGGGCGCTGGGCATGGGCGGCGCGCCCGCGGGCTGGCCGTAGCCGCCCGGGCGCTGCTGCGGTGCTCCGCCGCCTCGGGCCGGGGCCTGCTGGGCCGCCGCCGGGCTCTGGGACTCGCTGGAGGCCAGGGTCCGGCTGCGCACCCGGTACAGGCCGGTGTCGAGGTCGTCGGCCTTCTCCAGGTGGACCTTGACGCCGCCCATGAAGGTGTACCGCTGCTGCTTGGCGTACTCGCGGACCATGCCGGACAGCTCGTCGCCGAGCTGCCCGGAGTACGGCGCGAGCCGCTCGTAGTCGCCGGTGCTCAGCTCGACGATGAAGTCGTTGGGGACGACGGTCCGGTCCCGGTTCCAGATGGTCGCGTTGTTGTCGCACTCGCGCTGGAGCGCGCCCGCGATCTCGACGGGCTGGACCTCCGACTTGAACACCTTGGCGAAGGTGCCGTTCACGAGACCCTCGAGACGCTGCTCGAAGCGCTTCAGCACTCCCACGGGGCACCTCCTTCCTCAGTCGTGCTCAGTGTCGTCCTGGTACTGCTTACTGATCGTATCCACGCGTCGGGAAATCGGGTGGTTCCCCTTCCTGGCCCTGCGGAGCAGTGTCACCTCTCACAGGATCGTAGAGGTGCCCTCTGGACAGTGTCCCGCAACCGCGACGGAGCCCCTCCGCGCGGGGGCTCGACAACGAGTGTGAATCCACCCTGCCCAGCGTGCTAGTGTTCTGGATGTCGGAAGGCGCCGCAGCGAACCGGACCGAAAGGCCCGCGGAACAGGCGGTGAGCGGAAGACAAGCACCCATGCGCGGGTGGCGGAATAGGCAGACGCGCTGGATTCAGGTTCCAGTGCCCGAAAGGGCGTGGGGGTTCAACTCCCCCCTCGCGCACCAGTCGGAGCGGGCCTCTCCGGAGTGACGAAAGTCGCTCGGAGGGGCCCGCTTCGCGTTATGTGGCTCTCCTCGTGCCCGACTCGAGTTCGGCTTGATCCACTGCCACTTCGGCTTGATCCACATCAGCCTTCAACGGCTCGGCCGGGACGTCGGTTTGGACTCCTTTTGGACAAACGGAAGCGGGGCCTCCCCGGGTGGGGCGGCCCCGCGGTTCCGCGGCCGGACGCTGATCAGGCGGCGAAGCGGGAGGCGAGCGACTTGGCCTTCGAGGCGGCGTCCTCGTGGGCCTTCGCCTTGGAGGCGTCCGACAGCTCGACCAGCTCGGCCATGGCCGGGTTGCTGCGGGCCAGGGTCAGCTCCGGCACGACGAACTCGACGTCGAGGCCCAGCGTGTCCTTCAGCGTCTTCTCCAGGTAGGTCGTGACGAACTCGAAGCTCTCCCGAGGCGTGCCCGGGCCGTAGCCGCCGCCCCGGCTGGCGACGACGATCGCCGGGGTGCCCGAGGTGGAGGTCTGCTCGGCGCCGGAGGTGCGGCCCATGATGATCACGTGGTCCAGCCACGCCTTGAGCGTGGAGGGGATCGTGAAGTTGTACATCGGGGCGGCTATGAGCACCACGTCGGCCTGCTCAAGCTCACCGGCCAGGGTGTCGCGCAGCGCGAAGGCGGCCTTCTGCTCGGGGGTGTGGGCCTCGGCGGGAACGAATCCGGCCTGGGCGGCGAGACCGTCGAGGTGCGGCAGCGGCTCGGCGGCCAGGTCGCGGTAGATGACCGTGCCGGTCGGGTGCTGGGCCTCCCACTCCTTGCGGAAGGTGGCGGTCACCGCGCGGGAGGCGGAGGCTTCGCCGGGGAAGACCGAGGTGTCGAGGTGAAGAAGCGTGGGCATGGAGGTGCCTCCGTGGACAAGGCGCTCCACAAAGGAGCGGTGGTTTTCTACGTACCTACGATTGGCACAGTAGCTTACTTTTCTGCAGTACCGAACGGGAACGCAGTATCGTGTATTCCATGGCGGACGGAGGTGGGCGCGAGACCCACGGCGAGCACGAGATCCACGACGAGCACGTGTGCAAGCAGGTCGACGGCAAGATGACCCGGGTCTTCGAGCTGTTCGGCAAGCGGTGGACGGGGCTGATCGTGGCCGTTCTGACCCAACAGGGGGCGTACTTCGCGGAGTTGCGACGGGCCATCCCGGGCATCAGCGAGCGGATGCTGTCGGACCGGCTCACCGAACTGGCGGCGGCGGGGCTGGTGATCCGGGAAGTGGACTCCGGGCCTCCGCTGCGGGTGGCCTACCGGCTGACGGAGGCCGGGAAGGCGCTGGAGCCCGCGCTGAGGGAACTGGGGCGGTGGGCCGAGGACCATATGCCCGAAGGCGGCGGCTGCCCGGACCAGTTCCGGCCCTGAGCAGGGACTTCGCCGGACTCGCCGGAGTTATCCACAGGCCCTGACGGGATCTGGGCGATCGGGGGTACGGTGCTGGTCGGTCGACGGTGAGCCGCCGTCGGCGATGCCGGTGACGGGCGAAGAACGAAGCGGGGGGCGTGATGGCTGACGGCACGGGTATGGGCGGGGCGGCCCGGCGGCTGCCCCAGGTCCCGGGGTTCGCCGCCTGGCGCGGTGAGGGCCCCTCTCCCCGGCAGGAGGGGAAGGCACTGCGGAAGCGGGTGCCGCGCTCGGCGCACGCCGCGCTGCCGTCCCCCGGCCCCGGGCGGCCGGACGCGGTGGCGGCGGTCGAGCGGTCGAACGCCGGGCGGCTGCCGGAGCTGACGCCGATACGGGTGGGGCGGATGATCGCGACCCCGTTCTCCTTCCTCCGCGGTTCGGCCGGGCTGATGGCGCACGACCTGGCGGGCACCCCGGTCACCGGCGTCGGCGCACAGCTCTGCGGTGACGCGCACGCCGCCAACTTCGGGCTCTACGGGGACGCGCGCGGCGGCCTGGTCATCGATCTGAACGACTTCGACGAGACCGTCCACGGTCCGTGGGAGTGGGATGTGAAGCGGCTCGCGGCCTCGCTGGTGCTGGCCGGGCGGGAGGCCGGTGCCGACGAGGACACCTGCCGGTCGGCCGCCCGTGACGCGGCGGGCGCCTACCGGCGCACGGCGCGGCTGCTGGCCAAGCTCCCGGCCGCCGACGCGTGGAACGCGATCGCGGACGAGGAACTGGTCTCGCACACCGACGCCCGGGACCTGGCCGGGACGCTGGGGCGGGTCGCCGAGAAGGCCCGGCGGAACACGAGCGCGCGCTTCGCCGCCAAGGCCACCGAGGCGGTCCCGGGGGACGGGGGCTCCTCCGGGCGGCCCGTGGCCCGGCGCTTCGTGGACGCGCCGCCGGTGCTGCGGCGGGTGCCGGACGCCGAGGCGGTGGCGGTCGCGGCGGCGCTCGGCGACTATCTGGGCACGCTGCCCGAGGACCGGCTGCCGCTGCTCGCCCGGTACGAGGTGCACGATGTGGCGTTCCGGGTCGTGGGCACGGGCAGCGTGGGGACGCGTTCGTATGTGGTGCTGCTGCTCGACCACCGGGGCGAGCCGCTGGTGCTCCAGGTGAAGGAGGCCCGGCCGTCCGCGCTGCTGCCGCATCTGGGGCGGGCCGGTTTCGAGATACCCGAGGTCGTCCACGAGGGGCGGCGGGTGGTGCTCGGCCAGAAGCGGATGCAGGTCGTCAGCGACATTCTGCTGGGCTGGACGACGGTGCGCGGGCGGCCGTACCAGGTGCGGCAGTTCCGCAACCGCAAGGGGAGCGTGGACCCGGCGGCGCTGGCCGCCGACCAGATGGACGATTACGGACGGATGACGGGCGCGCTGCTGGCGCGGGCCCATGCGCACAGCGCGGATCCGCGGCTGCTCGCCGGGTACTGCGGCAAGGGGGAGGAGCTGGACGAGGCGATGGCCGACTTCGCGGTGGCGTACGCGGACCGTACGGAGGCCGACCACGCGGAACTGCTGACCGCGGGGCGCGCGGGGCGGATAGCGGCCGAGCCGGGGGTGTGAGGCTCGGGAGCCGAGAGAGGCCCCACGTAGGCTGAGCGGGTGACGAACCGGGAAGCGCAGCAGCAGGCACAGCGGGCGGTGCCCGAGGCGGAGCCCCAGGAGGAAGACCGGGCGGCGGCCGAGGCACAGTCCGAGCAAGCACGTTCCGAGGAGGCGCGATCCGAGGAAGAGGCGCGGGCCGCCGAGCGTCTTGAGCGGGCGGTGCGGGCGGCCGAGCAGGCGCTGATCGAGTTCGAGATCGCGGTGGAGACCTTCCGGGTCGAGGTGGAGAACTTCTCCCGGCTGCACCATCAGCGGCTCGGGCCGATGTACTCGCGCCTGGACGAGCTGGACGCGCTGATCGCCGAGGCGGTCGCGGCGCGCACCGGTGATCCGGAGGACCAGCGACGGGCCCGTGAGGCGCGCGGTCTGGTGCAGCCGATGCCCGGTGTGGAGGAGCTGTTCCACGGCTGGATCGACTCGGACGGTCTGTCGCCGGAGGCGTCCGCGATGCTCACCGAGCAGCCGGTGCAGCCGCCGCCCCGGGTGCGGCCGAGCGAGGAGGCCCGCCGGATCTACCGTGACCTGGCCCGCAAGGCCCATCCGGACCTGGCCGAGGAGGGGGCCGAGCGGGAGCGGCGCGGTGAGTTCATCGTGCGGGTCAACGCGGCGTACGCGGCCGGGGACGAGGCGGCGCTGCGGGCGCTGGCCGAGGAGTGGGAGGCCGGTCCGCCGCCGCCCGAGCGGCGGGCGAGCCGCAGCGAGGAGCTGTACGCCCGGCTGGAGTGGCTGGCCGAGCGCAAGGAGATGCTGGCCGAGGCCGCGAACGAGCTTGAGTCGAGCGCGATCGGCGCGATGATCAAGATGGCGCCGGAGGATCCGGACCGGCTGCTGGACGAGATCGCCGAGCAGCTGATCGCCCAGGTTTCCGAGAAGGAGGCCCGGCTCGCGGAGCTGGCGCGGTAGTAGGTTTGCCGGGCTGCCCATGTCACCGGGCTGCCCATGTCATGTGAGAGGTGTGTGTGATGCATTTTGCCCAGCTTCCCCAGATGGAGGCCGCGGCGGTGCCGGCCGATGGCTTTCTGCTCGACGTCCGGGAGGACGACGAGTGGGCGGCCGGGCATGTCGAGGGCGCGCTTCATATCCCGATGAGCCAGGTCGTCGCCCGGTTCGGCGAGCTGACCGAGTCGGTTGATGAGGGGCGCCGGGTGCATGTGATGTGCCGGGTCGGCGGGCGGTCCGCGCAGGTGACGCAGTATCTGGTCGCCCAGGGCCTGGACGCGGTGAACGTGGACGGCGGGATGCTCGCCTGGGAGGCGTCCGGTCGGCCGATGGTCGGCGGCCAGGACGGCACGGCCGACGGCGCCTTCGTGCTCTAGGGATACCCCCACTCTGTCGCGGGTCGCCTCAGGCGAGGGGGTGGGCGGCGAGGAGTTCGCCCAGCTGCTCCTCGTGGGCGGCGGCGGGGCCGAGCGACAGCTCCAGATGCTTGGCCCAGGCGTGATAGCGGTGCAGCGGATAGTCGGTGACCGCGCCGAAGCCGCCGTGCAGATGCTGCGCGGTCTGGACGACCCGGCGTACGCCGTCGGCGGCCCACATCTTGGCGACCGCCACGTCTCCGGCGACCGGCAGTGCCCCGTTCGCCGTCGCGTCCGTGCCCTTCTCGTCCGTGCCCTTCTCGTCCTGGGAGAGCCGCCAGGCGGCCTGCCACAGCGTGGCCTCCATGGCCCGCAGATCGATGTACCGGTCGGCGGTCTGGACGGCGACCGCCTGGAACGTGGCGAGCGGATGGCCGAACTGCTCACGCGTGGACGTGTAGGAGCTGGTCAGGCCGAGCACCGCCGTGCCGACGCCCAGGGCCAGCGCACAGGTGCCGGTGGTGAGCAGCGCGCGCAGCCAGTCCCAGGCGCCGTCCGTGTCCAGCACCTCGTGACCGGCCGCCCGGACCGCGTCCAGCCGGACCTCGGCCAGTCGCTCGCCGCTGGTGGACACCTGCTCGTCCAGGCCGATACCCGCCCGGTCGCGGGGGACCAGGGCGAGGAGCGCCCGGCCCGCGCCGGTGTGCGCGGGGATCAGCAGGAGATCGGCGTCGGCGGCCCAGGGGACGGCGGTCTGCACTCCGTCCAGCACCCAGTCGGCGCCGTCCCGGCGTGCCTGGACGGCGAGTTCGGCCGGGCCGTGGCCGGTGCGTCCGGCAGTGGCCACGGTGAGCACGAGGTCGCCGCGGGCGGCCCGGGGCAGCACGGCGGCGCACAGCTCGGGTGTGCCGTACCGCTGCACGGCGAGGGCGGCCGCGGCGGTCTCCAGCAGGGGCACCCGGGCCAGCACCTTCGCGGACTCGCGCAGCACCAGGCACAGGGCGAGGGGGTCGAGCCCGGAGCCGCCGTAGCGCGGGTCGAGGATCAGCCCGAGCAGATCGGCGTCGGCGAGCCTGCGCCACAGCGCGCGGTCGATGTCCTCGGCGACGGCGCCGGGGGTGAGGGCGGGGCTGGGCACCGCGTCCGGTGTGGTGGAGGAGAAGACGGCCTTCGCCGCCTCGACCGCCGCCCGTTGCTCCTCGGTGAAGGTGAAGTCCACTGTCCGTCCTCCCGCGCCGCGAGCTTCGTCTGACGGACCGTCAAGATAGAACACGTTCTATAAGAAGGGAACGCCCCAGCAAGAGGGGAACGCCCCGCAAGTCGGGGAACGTCAGCGGTCGAAGTCCAGCTCCACCCGCTCGCCGACCGGATGGGACTGACAGGACAGCACATAGTCCGCCTCCACCTCGTCCGGCTCCAGCGCGAAGTTCCGGTCCATCCGCACCTCCCCGGAGACCAGGAACGCCCGGCAGGTCCCGCACACCCCGCCCTTGCAGGCGTACGGCGCGTCCGCGCGATTGCGCAGCACGGTCTCCAGCAGCGGCTCCCCGTCCCGCACCGGCCAGCTGCCCGACCGGCCGTCCAGGGTCGCCGTCACCGTGCTGTGCGAGGACGCGGCGGCCGGGCGGGGGGCGGGGGAGACGCCCTCACCGGGCTCGCCCGCCACATGGAAGATCTCCTGATGGACCCGGCCGCGCGGCACCCCGAGTCCGCGCAGCGCCTGCTCGGCGGCGCGCACCAGCCCGTAAGGACCGCACAGGAACCAGCCGTCCACCGAGGTCACCGGCAGCAGCGCGGGCAGCAGCCCGGTCAGCCGCTCCTGATCCAGCCGCCCGGACACCAGCCCGGACTGCTGTTCCTCCCGGGAGAGGGCGCACACCAGCTGGAACCGGTCGGGCCAGCGGTCCTTGAGGTCGGCGACCTCCTCCAGGAACATCGTGGAGGCCGCGGTGCGGTCGCTGCGGATCAGACAGAAGCGGGCTTCGGGCTGCCGCTCCAGCAGGGTGGCGGCGATGGAGAGCACGGGTGTGATGCCGCTGCCGCCGACGACCGCGGCGAAATGACCGGGCCTGGGGTCGAGCACGAACCGCCCGGCCGGGGCCATCACCTCCACCACCTCCCCGGCCGCCAGCTCCTTGAGCGCGTACGTGGAGAACGCGCCGCCCTCCACCAGCCGCACCCCGACCCGCAGCAGCTCCGGACCCTCCGGACCCGGGGCGGGGACGCAGATCGAATACGTACGCCGGATCTCCGCGCCGTCCGTGAACCGCCGCACCGCGATGTGCTGCCCGGGGAGGAAGCGGAACGTCTCGCGCAGCGCGGGCGGCACCCGGAGGGTGACGGCCACCGCGTCATCGGCGAGCGGATCGACGGCCGCCACCCGCAGCGGATGGAACGCGCCGTGGCGGGGCGCGGTGCTCGGCACCACTTCCGCGGCCATCACAACTCCTTGAAGTGGTCGAACGGTTCGCGGCAGGTCTCGCAGCGGCGCAGCGCCTTGCACGCGGTGGAGGAGAAGCGGCTGAGCAGCGTGGTCTCGGTCGAGCCGCAGTGCGGACAGCGCACGGTCAGCGCGACGGGCACCGGCCCGGACGCCGCGGCCCGCGTCGGCGCGGGCGGCGCGATGCCGAATTCCGCGAGCTTGCGGCGGCCCTCGGCGCTGATCGCGTCCGTCGTCCAGGGCGGGGCGAGCACCGTACGGACCTCGACCTCGGCCATGCCGCGGTCACGCAGCACCCGCTCGATGTCGGCGGCCATCGTCTCCACCGCCGGGCAGCCGGTGTAGGTGGGGGTCAGGTCCACCTCGACCCGGCCCGGTGCCGGGACCCGCAGCCCCCGCAGCACGCCCAGCTCGGCCAGGGACACCATCGGCAGCTCGGGATCCGGCACGGATCCGGCCAGCCGCCGCAGCTCCTCCTCGAGCGCGGTGGGGGCGTGGGGCGCGGGCGTCACCATGCCGCCCCCGGGTGGCTGCGGTGCAGATGCTGCATCTGCGCGAGCATCGGGCCGAATGGCTCGGTGTGGATGCCCTGGCGCCCGGCACCGGCCGCCCAGCCATCGCGCCTCGGCCCCTCGGGCACGCTCAGTGTGGCCCGGGTGAGGACGGCGCTGACGCGCTCCAGCCAGGCGCCCTGCAGCGCGGACCACTCGGCCTCACACCCCTCGACCGGCTCGAACAGCTCGCCGGTGAATCGCCATAGCGCGTCCACCCCGTGGCGCATCCGCTGATGGCTCTCCTCCGTGCCGTCGCCGAGCCGCAGCGTCCAGTGCTCGGCGTGGTCGCGGTGGTAGGCGACCTCCTTGACCGCCTTGGCGGCCAGCGGCGCGAAGGGGCCGTCGCCGCGCGCCAGCTCCTCGTACAACAGCTCCTGGTAGGTGGAGAAGTAGAGCTGGCGGGCGATGGTGCGGGCGAAGTCCCCGTTGGGCTGCTCGACCAACTGGACGTTGCGGAACGCCCGCTCCTCGCGCAGATACGCCAACTCGTCCTCGTCACCGGCGAGGGAGAGCAGCACCCGGGCCTGGCCGAGCAGGTCGAGGGCGATGTTGGCGAGCGCGACCTCCTCCTCCAGCACGGGGGCGTGGCCCGCCCACTCCCCCAGCCGGTGGGAGAGCACCAGCGCGTCATCGCCCAGGGCGAGGGCCGCGGTCACAGGTGCCGCACCCCTTCCGGGATCTCGTAGAACGTGGGGTGCCGGTAGGGCTTGTCGGCGGCGGGCTCGAAGAACGGGTCCTTCTCGTCCGGCGAGGAGGCGGTGACCGAGGCGGAGGGCACCACCCAGATCGAGACGCCTTCCGAGCGCCGGGTGTACAGATCGCGCGCGTTCCGCAGGGCCATCTCCGCGTCCGGGGCGTGCAGGGAGCCCGCGTGGGTGTGCGCGAGGCCGCGCCTGCCGCGGACGAACACCTCCCACAGCGGCCATGCGCCGTCTCCGCTACCGCTCATGCCTGTGCCTCCCCGTGCTTGGCCGCGTACGCCGCGGCCGCCTCGCGCACCCAGGCGCCTTCCTCATGGGCCCGGCGCCGCTGGGACATCCGCTGGGCGTTGCACGGCCCGTTTCCCCGCAGCACCTCGCCGAACTCGTCCCAGTCGATCGCGCCGAAGTCGTGGTGGCCCCGCTCCTCGTTCCATCGCAGATCGGGGTCGGGGAGGGTGAGGCCGAGGGATTCGGCCTGCGGGACGCAGATGTCGACGAAGCGCTGGCGCAGCTCGTCGTTGGAATGGCGCTTGATCTTCCAGGCCATCGACTGGGCGGAGTGCGCCGAGGCGTCGTCGGGCGGGCCGAACATCATCAGCGACGGCCACCACCAGCGGTCCACCGCGTCCTGGGCCATGGCGTGCTGGGCCTCGGTGCCCCGGCTCAGGGCCAGCAGCAGCTCATATCCCTGGCGCTGGTGGAAGGACTCCTCCTTGCAGATCCGCACCATCGCGCGGGCGTACGGCCCGTAGGAGCAGCGGCACAGCGGGACCTGGTTGGTGATCGCCGCGCCGTCCACCAGCCAGCCGATGGCGCCCACGTCGGCCCAGGTCAGCGTCGGGTAGTTGAAGATCGACGAGTATTTCTGGCGGCCCGTGTGGAGCTTGTCGAGCAGCTCGTCCCGGCTGGTGCCCAGGGTCTCCGCCGCGCTGTAGAGATACAGGCCGTGGCCCGCCTCGTCCTGGACCTTCGCCATCAGGATCGCCTTGCGCCGCAGCGAGGGGGCGCGGGTGATCCAGTTGGCCTCGGGCTGCATGCCGATGATCTCGGAGTGGGCGTGCTGCGCGATCTGCCGGACCAGGGACGCCCGGTAGGCGTCGGGCATCCAGTCGCGCGGCTCGATGCGCTCGTCCGCGGCCAGGGCGGCGTCGAACACCGCCTCGTAGGCCCCCGCCCCGGCATCCGCCGCCATCGTCGTCATGCGAAGCCCCTTCGCCAGGCCAATAACCGACCGACCGATCGTTCGGTTCAATGGTGTGCCGAGGGAACGTAGGGTGTCAAGCCTGTGGATAACGCTGAGGATGCTGTGCCCGGTGGGCCGCATCGGTAGCGTGCCGGACGCAGGGACACCCCCTGGGGACCGTGGGTGCGCGGCCGTCCGGGCCGGGTGCGGGGACCTGGACCATCGGGAGTGGGGCGGGGCATGGCGGTAACGGAGCCGGACGACGAGGCGGCGGAACGGCTCGCCGCGCTCTCACTGCCATCACAGCTGATCGTCGCGGTGGCTGTCGCCGCCGTCGCGGTCGCCGTGGCCATCCACCTCGGGCTGGCGTTCCTGAGCGTTTCGCCGCCCAACACGATCAGCAAGCGGCACGGCGCGGCCATGGACGAGTACACCTATCCGGAATTCGAGCGGAACTGGAAGCTCTTCGCGCCCAATCCCCTCCAGCAGGACATCGCCATCCAGGCCCGGGCCGAGATCCGCACCCCCGAGGGCGGCCTCGCGACGACCGACTGGACCAATCTCTCCGCCCAGGACGGCGCCGCCATCCGCCACAACCCGCTGCCCAGCCACACCCAGCAGAACGAACTGCGCCGCGCCTGGGAGTTCTACGCCGGTTCGCACGACGCGCGGGAACGGCCGAACGGCACCCGCGGCAGCCTCTCCGAGCAGTACATACGCCGGATCGTCATGCTCCGGCTCGGCCCGGAGCCGGAGGGCGGCCGGGTGCAGCGCGTCCAGGTACGGTCCGCGACCACGCCGCTGGCCGCACCGCCGTGGAGCGACGAGAAGACCGACACCAAGACGTACTACCGGACCCTGCCCTGGTGGACGGCGACCGGGGCCGACCTTCCGGAGGGGACGCGCCGGTGACGATATCCGCTGCCCAGGCCGCCCTGGCGCGCGTCCAGACCGCCGTGGCGCGCGGTCACGCCCGCGTCACCGGCTCCGCGCTCGGCCCGTACCAGACGGCCGTGGTGCGCATCGGCTTCTCCTTCACCTGGCTGCTCTTCCTGCTCCGCGAATGGCCCCACCGCCGGGAGCTGTACGGCCCCGACGGCCCCTGGAACTGGGACATGGCCCGTCAGCTCATCGACGGCAACCGCGCCTTCACCGCGCTCATGTGGTCCGACAGCGGCCTGTGGTTCGAGACCGTCTACGCCCTCGCCCTCGTCTCGGCCCTGCTGCTCCTGCTCGGCTGGCGCACCCGCACCATGTCCGTGCTGTTCATGCTCGGTGTGCTGGCGCTGCAGAACCGCTCCATCTTCGTCGGCGACGGCGGCGACAACCTCATCCACCTGATGTCGCTCTATCTGGTGCTCACCCGGTGCGGCCAGGTCTGGTCGCTCGACGCCCGCCGCGCCGCCCGCCGCCCGGACGACGGGCGGGAGCCGTCGCGCGATACGACCGGGATCGTGCTGTGGACCGTCCTGGGGCTCGCCCTGGCCTGGATCCAGTTCTTCACCGGCGCCGGGCTGTCCCCGACCGCCGACGGCCCGCTCCCCGGCCTCGGCTGGGCCACGGTCCTGTGGGGGCTGTGGCTCGTCCAGGGCGGCTGGTGGCTCGTGCGCCGCTACGCGCCGGGGGAGCCGCGCACCGTCCTGGACATGCTCGCCAACCTGGCGCACAACGGCACCCTCGTGGTGATCATGGGCGAGGTGTGCCTGCTCTACGCCTCCGCCGGGTGGTACAAGGTCCAGGGATCGCGCTGGCAGGACGGCACCGCCCTCTACTACCCGCTGCACCTGGACTACTTCTCCCCCTGGCCGTCGCTGGCCGACGCGCTCGCGAGCAGCGGCACCCTGGTGATGCTGCTGACGTACGGCACGGTCGTCGTCCAGGTCGCCTTCCCCTTCACCCTGCTGAACCGCCGGGTCAAGAACGCCATGCTGGTGCTGCTGATGCTGGAACACATCGGTATCGCCGTCGCGCTCGGCCTGCCCTTTTTCTCGCTCGCCGCCATCGCCGCGGACGCGGTGTTCCTGCCGACCGCCTTCCTGCTCTGGACCGGCCGGAAGGCGACCGGGGTCCGCGACCGGCTGGCCGCGCGCGCCGTCCGCCTGCCCAGGCAGCGGGCGCGGGAGGACGACGAGCGGCCGGACGACGAGCAGCCCGCCCCCACGCTCACCGGCTGAGCGGCCTCGCCCGCCCCGGCCCGCCCCGGCGCTTCATCCGTCGAGGACGGCCAGCTCCAGCCCGCCGAGCCGGGCCGGGTCGGCGATCACCTCGTACGCGGCGATCCGCCCGTCCTCGACCGTGAACGTGAGGGCGAGCCGCAGCCGCCCGTACGGCGCCACGACCACGCCCACAGAGCCGTTCACCAGCGCGGGTGCGGCGAACCGCGCCCGGCGCCCGAGCACGGTGGTCTCCTCGGCCACCGCGCGCGCACCACGGGAGATCACCGGGACGCCCGGCGGGAGGGCCGCCCGGTCGGCGCGGCGTACGACGTCCGGGGCGAGCACCGCCAGCAGCCCCTCCAGGTCGCCGTCGCGTGCGGCGGCGAGGAAGGCGTCCACGGTCCGGCGCTGGGCGGCGAGTGCGGCGGCGGAGACCGAGGGCGTGCCGCGCACCTTGCGGCGCGCGCGGCTGGCGAGCTTCTTCGCCGTCTCCGGGGAGCGCTCCACGACGGGAGCGATCTGGTCGAACGGCACGGCGAACGCGTCGTGCAGGACGAAGGCGATCCGCTCGGCGGGGGCGAGCGTGTCCAGCACCACGAGCAGGGCGCGGCCGACCGAGTCGACCAGGACCGCTTCGCCCTCGGGATCGCCCCCGCCGCCCGTACCGCCGCCGTCCCGGACCTGGTCGGCCGACTGCCGCTCGATGGGCTCCTCCCGGCGGGAGGAGCGCGAGCGCAGCATGTCCAGGCACAGCCGGGAGACGACCGTGTGCAGCCAGGCGGGCAGGTTCTCGACCCGGTCGGCGTCACTGCGGCTGAGCCGCAGCCAGGTCTCCTGGACGGCGTCGTCCGCCTCGCTGAGCGAGCCGAGCATCCGGTAGGCGACCGCCCGCAGATGGCCGCGATGGGCCTCGAAACGTTCGGCCAGCCGGTCCTGCTCGTCCATGGGTCACCTTTCGCCGCCGTGCTCCGTCACCGTGATGACGCGCGGAACGGGCCTGACGTGACCGTATGCCGCCAGGAAGACACGAACGACAGGAAGAACGGGAGACACGCCATGTACACCGCCGACACCCTCAGCACCGCCGAGACCGCCCACACCGCCGTCGCGACAGACCTGGGACAGCCGCTGCTGGGCCCTGCGGACCTCGGCGGCTTCCGGTTGCCCAACCGGGTGGTGATGGCACCGGTCACCCGCGCCCGCGCCGCCGCCGACGGGCTGGTGCCGACCGCGATGCACGCCGCGTACTACGGCCAGCGGGCCAGCGCCGGGCTGATCATCGCCGAGGGGACCTGGGTCAGTGAGCAGGCGATCGGCTTCGTCAACGTGCCCGGTATCTACAGCGAGGAGCAGGTGGCCGCCTGGCGGAGGGTCACCGGCGTCGTGCACGCGCTCGGCGGCCGCATCGTGCTCCAGCTGTGGCACACCGGCGCCGCCTCGCACCCCGACCACCTGGGCGGACGGCAACCCGCCGGGCCCTCGGCGATCAACCCCCGTACGCGGTCCTTCACTCCCGGCGGGTTCACGGGAACCGTCACGCCCCGGGCCATGACCGAGGCCGACATCGCGGCCACGGTCGCCGCTTTCGGCGCCGCCTCGGAGAACGCCCGGCGGGCCGGGTTCGACGGGGTCGAGATCGGCGCCCTCGGCTCGTTCCTGATCACGCAGTTCCTCAACCCCCGGCTGAACCACCGGACGGACGGCTACGGCGGCGACCGCGCGGCCCGCAGACGGCTGCTGCTGGAGATCGTCGACGCGGCCGCCCGGCCCTGGGACGGCCGGGGCGCCGGGGTCCGGCTGGGGCCGTACTGGAGCGACGGGGAGCTGTTCCGGGCGGACGAGGAGACGCTCGCCGACTACGACGCGCTCGTGTCGGCGCTGAACGACCACCCCGTGGCCTATCTGCATCTGCGCGGACGGGACCTCGCCGCGCCGGGTGACGCTCCCGACGCCGGGGAGACCGCCCGGTACCGGCGGCTGTTCGACGGCCCGCTGATCGCCAACAACGGCTACGACCGCGCCTCGGCGAACGCCCTCATCGCCTCCGGGACCGCCGACGCCGTGTCCTTCGCCACCCACTTCATCGCCAACCCCGATCTGGTCACCCGGTTCGCCCTCGGCCGGGAGCTGGCGGCCGGTGACCGGGACACGTACTACACCGGCGGGGCGGGCGGCTACGTGGACTACCCGGTCAGCGACTGGCGGGACGGCCCGGGGTGACCGGCCCGGGGTGACCGGCCCGGGATGACCGTCTGCCCGGCGGGGGGGGGGGGGGGGGCGCCG
>NZ_JBHWJI010000050.1:0-74818 GCF_042731515.1 Streptomyces sp. NPDC059850 | reverse complement strand
CTCCCAGCCCCTCCGGCGTTTGAGGTGCGGGGTGCAGGGGCGGAGCCCCGCCGGGGGGCCGGGGGCTTGCCCCCGGTTTCGGGAAGGGGCGGGGTGGGGGAAAGGTCACCCCAGGTGGGACAGGGCCTTTCGGACCTCCGCCAGGTCCTGGTCCGACGCCAACCCCGCGTGGTACAGGCGGATTTCGTCCGCCCCCAGCTCCGCCGCGTGCACCGCGTCATCCACCAGCGAGGACGGCCGACCCCCCATCCCCGCCACCACCGTGAAGTTCGCGGCAAGCACCGTCCCCTCCCGCCGGTGCGGAACGAACGGCGGCAAAACGGCGGCACGGGCCGCCGCGTCACCCGTGCACGGCAGCACCACCCCATCCGCATGCGCGAGCACATCCGCCGGGTCGACGCCCACATTGGCGCCAACCCCCCGCCGCCAAGGCACCGCATGCAGCAGCACCTGAAAACCAGACCCCGAGGCCGCCGCAGACCGCACCGCAGACACCGCGTCCCGCTGCAGCCCGCTCGCCACCCCGTCACGCCACGCCGCGAAGATCCCCGCCACATCCGCGCCCAGCGCACCAGGAGCCGCACCGGACCACACCGGGTCCAACGCCCGCCGCACGGCCGCCCGCAGCTCCTCCACCTCCGCCCCCAGCCCCTCGTACCCCGCACAACAGCACTCGCAGAAGCACAGCGACATCAGATACTGCGCCTCCTCCCCCAGCCCCACCCCACCGATCTTGTCGTGGGCGTGCAGATGGGCGAGCCCGTACCAACCGCACGACTCCAGCTCGACCCCAGCCGCCCCCGGCCGCACAGACGCCTCGACCGCCAGGTCGACCAGATACTCGCGCACCTCGGGCTGCCCGATGCACGGCGCCCACGGATACCGGTCCCCGTACACATTCCGCACCGACGTGCCCGGATGCTCGTCCCCCAGCCGGGAGTTATGGGCCAGCACGACCCACGCGTGCACCTCAAGACCGGCCCCCGCCAGCGCCTCCGCCGCCTCCCCGAAGGGATCGGACCCGGCCACCCACGTCTGCTCGAACGGCCGCAACGCCCGCCCAGCCCACCGACCCGCCACATCCGGCGGATACAGCACGGCAGAATGCCGCGCCGTCACGATCCGGTGCCTCGGATGGCGCGGCGTAAGAGCCCGCGTCGAGTGATACGCGGAGGCCAGGGTGACCTGCCGTACGCCCAAGTCGGCGATACGCGCCGCCGCGTCCGGGTCCCCGACCACATCCCACGGGTACACAAAGGCAGAGGCCTTCATCGAGGTCATCGCGCGCCGCCCTCCCCCACCAGCTCCATGCCCCGCTCGATCAGCTCGGCCAGCTCCTTCACATGCGCCGCGCTCGGCTCACTCAGCGGCGACCGCACCTCGCCCACGTCCAGCCCGCGCATCCGCACACCCGCCTTGACCAGCGATACGGCGTATCCGCGCCCCTGGTTGCGCAGTTCGACGAGCGGCCGGTAGAAGCCGTCCAGCAGCCGGTTGACGACATCGTCGTCGCCCGCCAGCAACGCCCGGTGGAACGCCAGCGCGACTTCCGGCACGAAGCAGAAGACGGCGGACGAGTACAGCGTGACCCCGATCCCCCGGTACGCCAGCCCGGTCAGCTCGGCAGTCGGCAGCCCGTTGAAGTAACGGAACCCCTCCACCCCCGCCTCCCGCACCGCGCTCACGATGCGCTGCATCAGGTCCAGGTCGCCGAGCCCGTCCTTCAGCCCGATGATCCCCGGCACCCGCGCGAGCCGCGCCACGGTTTCCGGTGCGAAAACGGCGTTGTCGCGCTGGTACACGACAACATCCAGCTCCGTCGCCCCCGCCAGCGCGGTGTAGTGCCGGACCAGCCCCTCCTGATCGGCCACCACCAGATACGGCGGCATGGCGAGCAGCCCGTCCGCCCCCGCCCGCTCCGCGAGCTTGGCGTAGTGCACGGCGAGCGCCGTCCCGTATCCGGCGCCCGCGACGACCGGCACCCGTACCCCACCGGCCGCCTCGACCGCCGCGGCCTCTTCCACCGCCACGGTGACGCAGTCGTGGAACTCCTCGGGGGTCAGCGCGTGGAACTCCCCCGTACCGCAGCAGGCGAAGACGGCCCCGGCGCCCGCCTCGATGCCACGGCGCACATGGGTGCGGTAGACCTCCAGATCAAGGGCGCCATCGGGCCCAAAGGCGGTCACGGGGAAGAACAGCAGTCCGTCAAGACGCTCGGCGAGCGATGCCGAGGCTGAGGGGGCTGTGGTCACGGGCTCTCCCTGTCGCGTGCCCGCACATACGGCGCGCGTGCACGTCTCTGATCGGCATCTATATTCATGAACGCGGACACCGTATGGCAGCCTTCGCGCACAGGTCAAGGGGCGGCGCGCGCATCGATCACCCTTGACGCCCCCACCCACAATCCCTACGTTGTCCATGCATCTGAACGAGATGCACATATACGCCCAGCGCCCAGCCCTGCACCCGCCCGGAGGAGATCCGCCCATGTCCGCGCCCGCTCCCCGCACCATCCTCCTCACCGGCGCCGCAGGCGGCATGGGCACCCTGATGCGCGAGCTGCTGCCCGCGTACGGCTACGAGCTGCGCCTGTTCGACGTCATCCCCATCCCCGACGCCCCGGACGCGATCATCGCCGATCTCGCCGACGAGGACGCGCTGCGCCGGGCCGTGGAGGGTGTCGACGCGATCATCCACCTCGCGGGCATCTCGCTGGAAGCCTCGTTCGAGAAGATCCTCGCGGCCAACATCCAGGGCACGTACAACCTCTACGCGGCGGCCCGCGAGGCGGGCGTCCGCCGGATCGTCTTCGCGTCCAGCAACCACGCGGTGGGCTTCACGCCCCGCCCGTCCGGCAACGACCCGTCCGGCGATGGCGCCCCGCTGATCCCGATCGACACCCCGCGCCGCCCGGACACCTACTACGGCATCTCCAAGTCGTTCGGCGAGGACCTGGGCTCGTACTACTGGGACAAGTACGGCATCGAGTCCGTCGCCATCCGCATCGGCTCCTGCTTCCCCGAGCCGACGAACGTCCGGATGCTGTCCATCTGGATGAGCCCGGCCGACGGCGCCCGCCTCCTGCACGCCGCGCTCACCGCCGAGGACGTCGGCTACACCGTCGTGTACGGCAGCTCGGACAACACCCGCCTGTGGTGGGACCTGTCCTCCGCCCGGGCGCTGGGCTACGAACCGCAGGACGACTCGGAGCCGTACGCCGCCAAGCTCATCGCCGCGGAGGGCGAACTGGACCCGGACAACCCCGACCACGCCCACCTGGGCGGCGCGTTCTGCACCAACCCGCCCATCTGGCCGCGCTGACGCCGTACGCGCGACCGTCAGCGGGACTCGCGCGCGTTGAGCCGGGCGGCCTGGCGCGTCAGATGGTCGCGTTCGGCGAGGTTGGACGCCTTCTCCGCCGCCTCGGCGTACAGCCGCGCCGCCGTCGCCAGGTCGCCGTCGCGCTCGTGGAGGTACGCCGCCACCGCGGCGTGGCGGGGCAGGGAGTCGTCCAGCGCCGCGAGCGCCGCCAGGCCCGCACGCGGTCCGTCTGCCTCGCCCACGGCCACCGCGCGGTTGAGCCGGACGACCGGGCTGTCAGTCAGGGCCGCGAGTTCGTCGTACCACTCGACGATCTGTACCCAGTCCGTCTCCCCGGCGGTGGGCGCGTCGGCGTGGAGTGCCGCGATGGCGGCCTGGGCCTGGAACTCGCCCAGCCGGTCGCGGGCGAGGGCCGTCTGCAGGATCTCGACGCCCTCGGCGATCGACGCGGTGTCCCACCGGCCCCGGTCCTGCTCGGCGAGCGGCACCAGGCTGCCGTCCGGCGCGGTCCGGGCGGCGCGCCGGGCGTGGTGGAGCAGCATGAGGGCGAGCAGCCCCGCCACCTCGGGGTGGTCGATCGCCGCCGCGAGCTGCCGGGTGAGCCGGATGGCCTCGGCGGCGAGGTCGACGTCGCCGGAGTAGCCCTCGTTGAAGACCAGGTAGAGGACGCGCAGCACGGTGGCGACGTCGCCGGGCTGGTCGAAGCGCACGCCCGACACCGTGCGCTTGGCCCGGCTGATGCGCTGCGCCATGGTCGCCTCGGGCACCAGGTAGGCCTGGGCGATCTGCCGGGTGGTGAGCCCGCCCACGGCGCGCAGGGTGAGCGCGACCGCCGACGACGCCGTGAGCGACGGGTGGGCGCACAGGAAGTAGAGCTGGAGCGTGTCGTCCACGGAGGGCGCGGGCCCCGGCCCCGGTTCCTCCTCGACGCGGTCCTCACGCCGCCGCCGCGCGGCGTCCGCCCGGGTCGCGTCGAGGAACCGGCGCCAAGCTACGGTGACCAGCCACCCCTTGGGGTCCCGGGGCTGCTCATCCGGCCACGTACGGACCGCCTCCACCAGCGCGTCCTGCACGGCGTCCTCGGCCGCCGCGAAGTCGGCTCCGCGGCGGACGAGGATGGCGAGCACACTCGGGGTGAGGCTCCGGAGCAGGGCCTCGTTCATCGATGAGGTCACTCCGTGATGGTGGGCGGCGCGGTCAGGAACGGGCGCAGCTCCAGCCACTCGTGGATCGGCTTCCCGTCCTTGCCGGGTGCGGCCGACAGCTCCCCGGCCAGCTCGACGGCGCGCTCGTAGCTGTCGACGTCGATCACCATCCAGCCCGCGATGAGGTCCTTGGTCTCGGCGAACGGCCCGTCGGTGACCGGCGGCCGCCCCTCACCGTCGTACCGGACCCACGTCCCCTCGGGGGCGAGCGCCTGACCGTCGACGAACTCGCCGGTCTTCTCCAGCCGCGCCGCGAAGTCGTTCATGTACGCCACGTGCGCCGTGATCTCTTCCGGCTTCCACTGGTCCATGGGCACGTCGTTGACCGCGGCCGGGGCGCCTCGGTAGTGCTTGAGCAGCAAGTACTTGGCCATGATGGTTCTCCTCAGGTACCGGTGCGACTCATTGTCGTCGCGTTCATAGCAGGGACGGAGCGGGTCCCGGGTTCTCGACATCGCCGCCGAAAGTTTTTTCCTCGCCCGCTGACATAACTCGCTTGACCTTGACACGGTGACAAGGCCTTCACTGTGGCCATGCAGAAAGAGGACACGAACACCATGCGAGCCGTCCGGGGGCTGGAGCACAGCGACTCGTCGGTCCGGCTGCGGGTGGCGCTGGCGATAGGCACGTCCCCTGACCCCAGGTTCGTCGACAAGCTCATCGAACGCTGCGCGGTCGAGCCCGAGTTCCTGGTACGCGACATGCTGACGTGGGCACTCACCCGCCACTCAGCCGCGATGACGGTTCCGCGTCTCATCGATGAGCTTCGCCCGGAGCGTGCGCCGCAGGCGCGAAGCCAGGCGTTGCACACGCTGTCCAAGATCGGGGATCGGCAGGCGTGGCCGTCGATCACCCGGGCGCTGCTGACCGACGCCGACGACGAGGTGGCGCGGACCGCCTGGCGAACGGCGGTCGTGCTCGTACCCGAGGGGGAGGAACCCGAGTTGGCCGGAGTGTTGGCGACACAGCTCGGGCGCGGCGAGCGGGAGCTGCAATTGAGCCTCAGCCGGGCACTGATCGGGCTCGGCGAGGCGATCATGCCGACCCTGCGCGCCGCGACCACGGGCGCCTCCTCAGACGTACGCGCGCACGCGATCGCCACGGAACGGCTGTCGCGCGACCCGAATGCCGGATTCGACGTCGCGATCGAGGAGGCGAAGCGCATCGTGGCCCTGGGCACGAGCAGCAAGGAGGGGTGAGGGGCAGTGTTGATCGGTGAGGTGGCGCGGCGGTCCGGGGTCAGCGCCCGCATGCTCAGGCATTACGACGCGCTCGGCCTGGTGCGGCCGACGGGCCGTACGGAGGCCGGGTACCGCGAGTACTCCGATGCCGACATCCGGCGGATCTTCCACATCGAGAGCCTGCGGTCCCTGGGGCTGTCGCTGCGTGACGTCAGCCGCGCGCTGGATGGTCCCGGCTTCGCGCCCTCGGAGCTGGTCGATGACCTCATCCGCCAGACGCGGGAGCGCATCGCGGCGGAGACGGAGCTGCTGACGCGCCTGCGCCGGATCGGCGCCGCGGAACCCACCGGCTGGGAGGACGTCCTGCAGAGCGTCGCGCTCCTCCAGGCCCTGCGCTCGCAGAGCCCCGGGACGCGCCAGCGCGCGGCGCTGTCCCCGGTCGAAGAGGTGCCTGTGGAAGCACTGGTCGAGGCGGCGCTGAGCGAGGCGAACCCGAACGTCGCCGGAGCGCTTCGATGGGCCCTGGCGCGACAGGGCGATGCCGGACTGGCACTGCTGGCGGAGGGCCTTGGCTCACCTGTGGCCGAGGTACGGAAGCGTGCCGTCCAGGCCATCGCCGAGATTCCGGACGGCGAGTCGACGCGGCTGCTGCAGGACGCCCTCACCCACCCCGACATCGTCGTCCGCGGCTACGCGGCGCTGGCCCTCGGGCCACGTGGCGCGGCCGACGCGGTCCCGACGCTCATCGACGTGATTGTCAACGGGACGAACGACGTGGACGCCGCCGACGCGTTGGGCGCGCTCGCGAGTGACCCCGTGGTGGCGGACCGGATCGCCACCGGGCTCGTCGACCGCCTCGCCCACGCCACCCTCGCCTCGTCCGCCCGCCGACGGCTGACCCAGGCGCTCGCGGACATCCCGGGGGTCACGGCGTCACGCGCCCTCGCGGAGCTGTCCCATGACGAGGACCGTGCCGTCGCGCTGACGGCGGCCTACCTGCTCAGGCGGTGACCCGGGGCTGCGCCGGGCCGAGGTACCGCACGGCGGTCTGGTCGGTGTGGGGGGTGAGCAGCCCGCGCAGCTCCTCGGCGGCGGCCTTGAGGAGGTGGCCGTCGCGGTCGGCGTGGAGGGTTTCGAGGGCGAAGACGATGCGCGCGGAGTCCTCGGTGACGCGGGTGCGGTGGGCGTCGCGGTGGTTCCAGTGGCGGGTCAGGACGCCGGTGGTGTCCGCGTAGATGATCTCGCCGGTCTTGGGGTGCTCGACGGTGTCGGGCTCGCCGAGCGGGGTGAAGGCCTCGCCGCCGTCCGCGTACCGGATGTCGATATCCCCGGTGACCTGGTCCAGGTCGAAGGCCCCGGCGGGCAGTCCGTGCCGGACGGAGACGGCGTTGTAGGAGTCGACGGCCGGGTTGATACGCGGCAGAGCCCCCTTCTTCGCCATGCGGCGGCCGAGCGCGTCGACGCTGGGGCGGATGCGGCGGGGGTTGGTGCCGAAGGAGCGGTAGGCGGTGTGCCACGCCTCGATGCGCGGGTCGCTCTCGTCGGCGGGCTGCCAGGCACCGTCGGCGAGCCGCCGCTCCAGGTCGTCCAGCGCGGCGGCGGTGCCGGGCCAGGGCTCGCGGCCGCGCGTCCCGGTGGCGGTGACCAGGGCGATGAGGGTGTCGGGGAAGGCGTCCGCGACGGCGGGGGTGAGGTGGACGACGGGCATGTGGGTCCTCTTCTTACGTGGGTGGCGGCTCAGGTCAGGGCGAGGAGGCTGACGGCTACGGCGGCGGTGCCCAGGCCGACGAGCTGCCCCCGGTGGATGCGTTCGGCGAGGACGCCCCGGGCGAGCAGGACCGTACCGGCCGGATACAGGGCGGTGATCACGGCGACGACGGCGAGGTCCCCGCTGCGGGCGGCGAGCAGGAAGAGGAGGTTGGCCAGGGAGTCGAGCACGCCCGCCGCCGCCGACATCCCGTACGCGGGCCGCTCGCGGCCCAGCCTGCGGTGCAGCAGCCCGGCGGCGGCCAGGGTGACGGTCGAGGCGACCGCGCGGCCCACGATCAGCGGGGCCACGCCGCTGTCCGACGGCGCCTGGTGGAGGCAGACCAGCTGGAGCGCGATGGCGGCGCCCGCGCCGAAGGCCAGCAGCAGGGCGTTACGGGAGGGGCGCGCCGCGCCCGCGCCGTGTCCGGCGCTGACCAGGACCACCGCCACCAGGGCGAGCGGCAGCCCCACCAGTCCGGCGGTGGCCAGCCGCTCGCCCTGCAGCAGGCCCACGGTGACCGGCAGCGCGGCGGACACCAGCGCGGTCACGGGCGACAGCACGTTCATCGGGCCTATCGCCAGGGTGCGGTAGAGCAGGGCGAACGCGGCGGCCGAGGCGACGCCCGACGCCGCGCCCCAGCCGAGGGTGGCACTGCTGAACGAGGCGCCGAGCACCGGCCACAGCAGCAGCTCGACGGCGAGGCTCGCCGGGGCCGCGACCATCACGGTGCGCAGTACGTGGGCTTTACGGGCGCCGAGGCCGCCGAGGAAGTCGGCGCATCCGTAGGCGAGTGAGCTGCCCAGGGCCAGCAGCAGAGCGAACACAGCACATCCCTTACGATTCAGTGGAACGACCAGACCGTACAGCAGATCGACCGGTTGATGTCAACAAAACGACCGCGCAGCACATTCAAATGACCCGAGGATGGGTGAGCAGATGGTGGAGACGGCCGCAGCCCTGCGGACGGTCGCGCACAACGTCAGGGCGGCCCGCACCCGCGCGGGCCTGTCCCTGGAGGAGCTGAGCCGCCGCGCCCAGGTCAGCAAGGGCGCCTTGGTGGGTCTTGAGAAGGCCCAGGGCAACCCGAACCTGGCCACCCTGGTCCGGCTGGCCGACACCCTCGGCATCTCGGTGTCCGACCTGATGCAGGGGCCGCCCGAGGGCCGCGTACGCGTCGTGGCGGCGGACGCCGTGGCCCCGCTGTGGACCACCGAGGAGGGCAGCGAGGCCCGGCTCATGCTGACGACCTCGGGCCCGTCCCCCGTCGAGGTCTGGCGCTGGCGGCTGGCCCCGGGCGAGGACTACCCCAGCCATCCCCACCAGGCCGGGGTGGTGGAGACGGTCAGCGTCACCTCCGGCCGGATGACCCTGGTCGTGGACGGCACCGAGCACCCCGTCGAGGCCGGGGAGACCGCCACGTTCGACGGCGACGCCCCGCACACGTATCGCGGCGCGGGAACCGAGGTCTGCACCCTGATCATGACGGTCCACCTGCCGCCCGGCTGAACGCCCCGCCTGAGCGCCCCGGCTGAGCGACCCGGCTGAGCGACCCGGGCCGGAATGCCGGGCCGGAATGCCGGGCGGGGCGCGGCAGTTGAGCACGGCATGACACAGACCCCGGGCCCGCGCCCGTTGACCGACGAAGCCGCCTCCGCGCTGCTCGCCGCCCAGCAGTTCGGCACGCTCGCCACCGTCAAGCGCAGCGGTCACCCCCACCTGACCACCATGGTCTACGGCTGGGACCCCGAGGCCCGCATCGTCCGGTTCTCCACCACGGCGGACCGCGTCAAGGTCACGCACCTGCGCCGCGACCCGCGAACGGCGGTACATGTACAGGGCGGTGACCCGTGGTCGTTCGCCGTCGCCGAGGGCGAGGCCGAGATCTCCGAGGTGACGACGGCCCCGGGCGACGCGGTCGGGCGGGAGCTGCTGGCGATGCTGCCGGAGGCGGCGAAGCCGCAGGACCAAGACGCCGAGGACGCGTTCCTGGAGCAGGCGGTCGCCGAGCGCCGGGTCGTCATCCGGCTGAAGGTGGACCGGCTGTACGGGACGGCGCTGGACTTCGAAAGCGACTAGGGCACTAGGACACAGCCGCAATCGTGGCGGGCATCGGGCCCTCCGGGCGGACCGTGATCCCGAAGACGGTCGACGTCGGGGTGGCGTGGAACGACGGCACGAAGGCGGGCAGCAGAAGCCCCAGCAGCGCCGTCATCTCCCGCATCGCGAACTGCGCCCCCAGGCACGCCCTGGCCCCGAGCCCGAAGGGGAAGTACGCGCCGTGCCGGGCGGAGCCCCGGCCGTCGTCCGCGAACCGCGCGGGGTCGAACCGCTCAGGCTCGGGCCACAGCTCAGGGTCGCGGTGGGTGAGGTACGGGCAGACGAAGAGGTCGGTGCCCGCCTCGACGCGGTATCCGGCGACGGTGTCGTCCTCGGTGGCATGGCGCGGCATCAGCCACGCCACCGGATAGAGCCGCAGGGTCTCGGAGGCGAGCGCCCGCAGCGCGTTCTCGCGCTCGGGTGAGCCTTCGGGACCCGCGTCCAGGGCCCAGCGGCGGGCCTCCGGGTGGCGGTCGAGCAGCAGATACAGCCAGGCCAGCGTGGTGGCCGTGGTCTCGTGCCCGGCGGTCAGCAGCGTGACCAGCTCGTCGCGGATGAGTTGGTCCGTGTACTCGGGACGGCTCTCCCCCGCCTCCACCAGGACGCGCAGCAGCCCGGGGCCGTCCGGTCCCGCCTCGCCCCGGCGGGCCGCCGCGATCGCCGCGTGGGCGACGGCGTCGATCCGCGCGAGGTCCGCCGCCACGGTGGCGCGCAGCTCGGCCAGGTCGGACGACGCGGAAGGGGTCGTCGGGAGGGCCGCCCCGACCGCCTCGACGGAGGCGAGTTCGCGGTTGGTCTCCGCGTCGAGCGGGTGCCCGGTGAGCGAGCGCCAGATGGTGTCGAGGGCGAAGAAGCGCATGTCCTCGCGGACGTCGGTCGGGGTGCTGGTACGGGCGGCAGTGGCCCAGCGGTCGGCGGCGCGCCGCGCGGCGGCGTCGATGCGCTGCTCGTAGCGGCGGATGCCCGCCCCGGTGAACTGCGCCTGCAGCAGACGGCGTTGACGCTTCCACGGCTCCCCGGAAGCCGAGAGCACCCCGTCCCCGACCAGCACCCGCGCCCGGTGGGAACGCTTCACGTAGCGGTCGGGGTGCAGGGCGAGGACGTGCCGCACCGCGTCCGGGTCGGTGACCAGCACCGTGGGGCGCGGCCCGAGCGGTACGGCGCTGACCCCGCCGAGCCCGCGCGCCTCGGCCAGCAGGTCGACCACCGCCCCCGAGGCGGCCTTCCACCGCTTCACGGCGGCCGGATCGAGTAACGGAACGGGGACGCCCTGCGGGGCTGTGGTGGCCAATGCGCTCTCCTGCTCACTCGTCGGACGCACGGAACAACGACGGTACGCCGCATCAAGCAGCACGCGCCGCCGCGAGGTCCGCCACCAACCGTTCCTCCACCGGAACGCTGGGGTCCGAATACTGCCCGGACAGACAGACGGGCCCCGCGTACCCCAGCTCCGCCAACTGCCCCAGAACCTCCGACCAGTTGGCAAGCCCGTCCCCTCCCGGCACGAACCACGGCTTCCAGTTGCCGCCGACCGATCCGGCCAAAGGATCACTCGCAACGTAAATGGCGTTCTTCAGGTTGACGATCCCCAGCCGCCCCGCACACAGCGGCAGCGTCACCCTCGGGTCGTCCCCCGCCAGCGCGTCGTGGGCCGCGTCCCACACCACCTGGAAGTGCTCCACCGGCAGCCCGTCGAGCAGGTCCATCACCCCGAGCGCGGACGAGACGAACCGCCCGTGGTGCGGCTGCACCCCGACCCGTACGCCGTATCGCTCCGCGAGCGGCGCGGCGGCCTCCAGGCGCTGCCGTACGCGCCGTACGGAGGCGGCGTAGCCGTCCGGGCCGAGTTCGGCCATGACGCGGATCATCGGCACGCCCGCAGCGGCGCACCCCGCGAAGACGGGCTCGCCGAGGTCGCTCGCGACGCTGATCACCTCCACCCCCTCGGCCCGCAGTCGCGCGGCGAACAGCGGCAGCAGCCGTTCCGCCTCGGCCGGAGTGACATGGGCGCCGTCCCGTACGGGGACCTCGGCGCCGGAGAAGCCCAGCCCCGCGACGAGCTTGCCCAGCTCCTCGCCCGGCAGCCGGGACCAGGGCTTGGTGAAGACGGACCACAGGAATGTCATGGGTCAGCGGCCTCCCAGTCCGCTCATGGTGATCCCGCGCACGAACCACCGCTGGGTGAGGAAGAAGATCACGATCAGCGGGACGGTGGTGATGGTGGCCGCCATCAGCAACAGGTTCCACTGCGTACCGTTGGCGGACTGGAACACCTGGAGACCGACCGACGCCGTCCGCGTGGAGTCGCTGTTGGAAATGACCAGCGGCCAGAGCAGGTTGTTCCACTGGGTGATGAACTTGAACACGGCCAGCGTGGCGATCGCCGGAATGGCCAGCGGGATGATCACGCGGGTGAACGCCTGCCAGCGGTTCGCCCCGTCAAGACGCGCCGCCTCCTCGTAGTCCCGGGGGATGCTGAGGAAGAACTGCCGGAGCAGGAAGACCCCGAGCGCGGTGAAGGCGTGCGGCAGGATCATGCCCGCCCAGGTGTCGACGCCGTGCGCCTTGGCCACCAGGATGAACTGCGGGATCAGCGTGACCTGCGTCGGGATCATCAGCGTGGCCAGGTAGATCCCGAAGAGCACGCTGCGGCCGGGGAATTGGAGCCGGGCGAACGCGTACGCGGCGAGCGCCGCCGTGACCGTCTCCAGGAGCGTCGTCCCGCCCGCGAAGATGACGGTGTTGATCAGATAGCCACCGAGCGGCACCAGCTCAAAAGCGCGGCTGATGTTGTCGAAGTGCCAGGTGCTGGGCCAGAACGACGGCTGCGCGGCCATCGACTCGCTGTCCGACTGGAACGCGACGAGCACCATCATCACCACAGGGGTGAGCGTGACCGCCGTGACCAGGAAGCAGGTGAAGACCAGCAGCTTCCGCGACCCCAGCGACCCTCGCACGCGGTGGGCGTCAGTTGTCATAGTGGACCAGCCTCCGCTGAAGCAGGAACTGCGACCCCGTGATCACCGCGATGAACGCGAACAGCACGATCGACTGGGCGGCCGCGTAGCCCTGCTCGTAATTCAGGAATCCCGTTTGGTAGATGTACATGACAAGAGTGGTGGTGTGGACGCCCGGCCCGCCGTTCGTCATGACCAGCGCCTGGTCGAAGACCTGGAACGAGCTGATGACCGAGGTGACGACGACGAAGAACATCGCCGGGGAGAGCAGCGGCAGCGTCACGTCGCGGAAGCTGCGCCACGGCGAGGCCCCGTCGACCCGTGCGGCCTCGTAGAGCTGCTGCGGGATGGCCTGGAGTCCGGCGAGGAAGATCACCATGCCGAAGCCGAAGCTCTTCCAGACGCTCATCGCGACGAGCGCGGGCATCGCCCAGGTGTCGGAGACCAGCCACGCCGGTCCGTCGATGCCGAAGACGCCGAGCAGGGAGTTGATCAGGCCGCCGTGGGGGATGTAGAGCCAGATCCAGACGAAGGCCACGGCGACGGAGATGGTGGCGTAGGGCAGCAGCAACAGGGAGCGGAAGACCGCGACGCGCCTCAGCCCCTGGTTGAGCAGGAGCGCCAGCGCCAGGCTGACCAGCAGCGTCAGCGGCACGGTGACGAAGGTGAAGTAGACGGTGTTGACGAGCGCCGCCCAGAACGTCGGATCGGGGCCGAGCCGCGCGAAGTTGTGGAGGCCGACGAAGCTGGGCGGGCTGAACAGGTTCCAGTCGAGCAGTGAGATCACGCCCGCCGCGAGGACGGGCCCGGCGGTGAAGATCAGGAACGGGATCAGGCTGGGCAGCAGGAACAGCCAGGCGGCCAGCGTCTCCGAGCCGCGCCATCTTCGGCGGCGCGGCACGGCGGATGGTATCGGCGGGGCGCCGGGTGCGGCGGTGTGGACCTCGACGGCCATGTGATCCTCCCTCTGATGATGTTCAGGCGTCCTCGGTGGCCTGCCGTACGGCGTCCTTGTGCTGCCGCATCAGTACGTCCAGCTGCGGGGTGAGCCCGCGCAGCACGCCCGGGACCGTCACCTCGCCGAGGAACGCCCGGGGCAGGTCCTGGGCCAGCAGCTGCTTGATCCGGTTCCAGTTGGTGGTGACGTCGTACGGGTGACCGCCGCCGACCTTGCCCGCCAGGATCTGCTGGACGATGCCGAGGTTGGCGGGCGGCGGCTCGAAGGCGCTGCCCGCCGAGAACCGCGCCGGGTTGTTGCGGCCCGCGCGGGCGTAGATGTCCAGGGCTCCGGTGCTGGTCAGCGTCTTCAGCAGCCGCCACGCCAAGTCCAGGTCGTCGCCCTCGACCCCGGCCGGGATGGCGAAGCTGGAGCCGGAGACGCGCGGGGTGCTGCCCGCTGGCCCGGCCGGGAAGGGCACGATGTCCCACTCGAACTTCGCGTCCCGGACGTTGAGCACCTGCCAGGGCCCGTTCTGCATGAAGGCCACGTTCCCCTGGAGGAAGTTGGCGAGGGCGTCCTCGGTGACGAGGTTGCTGATCGGCGGGGTGACGCGGTCCTTGACGAACAGATCGACGAGGAAATTGATGCCGTCCAGCGATTCGGGGCTGTCCAGGGCGGAGGCGTCCTGCTTCTTGTTCATGACGTTGCCGCCCGCGCTGTAGATCCACGAGATGAGGTCGTCCATCAGCGGCGCGCAGGTGAATCCGTACTGCCCCTTCGGCCCGCTCAGCTCGATCGCCAGCTCCCGGAAGGCCGCCCATGTCATCGGCTCGGTGCGGGACGGCGGATCGATACCGGCCTTGTCCAGCAGCGTCTTGTTGAAATAGAGCACGGCCGGGGCCACGTCGAAGCCGATGGCGTACGTCTTGCCCGCGAAGGACGAGATCGACTGGCTGGCCGGGTAGAAGTCGTCCTGGTCGAAGTCCGGGTCCTGTGCGATCAGATCGTCCAGCGCCCGGTGCGAACCCCGGGCCGCGTACGTCGGGATCATCCAGCCGTTCAGCGCGGTGACCAGGCTGGCCGTGCCGCTGACGAGCTGGAGGTCCAGCTTGGGGGCGTACCCGGCCGACGGGGTGAGGGACGAGAGCGACCGGACGCGCATCGTCTTCTCGACGTAGCGGCTGAAGTCGTTCCAGACCTTCAGCTCTTCGGGACTGCTGGACCACATGGACCAAGTGGCCGTGCCCGGCGGCGGGCCGGATGAACAACCACTCAGGGTGGCCGCGAGCCCGCCACCGGCGGCCAGCTTGAGGAGAGTGCGGCGGGAGTAGAGGGAAGAAGACATCGTCGTCTCCTCGCTGGGTGAACGGTGCTCAGACAAAGGGCCTAGGCGAAGGCCAGGTCCAGGGACTCGGCGCGGATCCGCTCCTCGTCCACCTCGACACCGAGCCCGGGGCCGGTGGGGACGGTGGCGGTGGCGGAGGCGATCTCCAGTTTGTCGACATAGAGATCTGACAGGAGTTCGGGCCCGTTCAGCTCGGCGGGCAGGGCGAGTTCCAGCTGACTGAAGAGGTGCAGGGCCGCCGCGAAGCCGATTCCGCAGTCGGTCAGCCCGCTGGCCAGCACCTCCAGGCCGCCCGCCTGGGCGACATGGGCGCTCTTGAGGGCGTTGCGGATGCCGCCCGCCTTGCAGATCTTGATGACGACGAGATCGGCGGCGTCCAGCCGCATCGCCCGCGCCACGTCCTGGGCGGTGAAGCTGCCCTCGTCGATGGCCACCGGAAGGTCGATCATGCCGCGCAGCCGGTGCAGCGCGAGGGTGTCCGTGCTGGGGACGGGCTGCTCGACGCACGCGATGCCCGGTACGTCGCGTACGGCGTCCAGCAGCCGCTTCAGCGCGGCGGGCCGGTACGACTGGTTGGCGTCGAGCCACAGCGGCTTGCCCGCCGCGACCTCCGCGACGGCCGCCACGGCGGCGGTGTCGGCGGCGAGAT
Organism: Streptomyces sp. NPDC059850; assembly: GCF_042731515.1. Classification (NCBI taxonomy): domain Bacteria; kingdom Bacillati; phylum Actinomycetota; class Actinomycetes; order Kitasatosporales; family Streptomycetaceae; genus Streptomyces; species Streptomyces sp. NPDC059850. The sequence goes on along the minus strand of NZ_JBHWJI010000050.1, from coordinate 59,373 downwards.
CCCCGCCGATCTTCACCTTGTACGCGGCGTAGTCCGAGGACATACGGGCGTGCTCGCGCACGGCGGCGGGCGCCCCCACACCGATGGCCGAGCAGAGCGGAATCGCGTCCCGCGCCTTGCCGCCCAGCAGGGCGTGGACAGGCAGGCCGACCAGCTTGCCCGCCGCGTCGTGCAGGGCGATGTCGACGGCGGCGCGGGCGAACGGGAAGCCGTTGGAGACGGCGGGGCTGAGCCGCCGGTTCGCCCGCGCGTGGAACAACTCGACGTCGAAGGGGGTGAGTTCGAGCAGGATCGGGGCCAGGTGCCGCTTGATGATCACGGCGATCGTCTCGGCGGTCTCATAGCTCCAGCTCGGCAGGGCCCGCTGCTCGCCCCAGCCGACCACGCCGTCCTCGGTGGTCAGCCGTACGAAGATCACCGCGCCTGCCTGGTCCGGTGCGGCCTGCTCCGGTGCGGCCTGCTCCGGTGCGGCCTGCTGCGGTGTGCCGACGACTCCGCTGCCGAGCACGAACCGCCGGGCGAAGGGTACGGCCACGGGGAAGACCTCGACCGCCGTGATACGCGACATGTGCACTCCTCCAGGCAGGCTCAGGCGGCCGTCGACCACGCGGCGGGATCCACGAAGCTCGGCCCTCGCACGCCCTTGTCGAGCCAGTCGGCGACATCGGCGAGCACATATCCGGCGAGCGCCAGATGACCGTCCACGGTGTCCCCCGCGATGTGCGGGGACAGCAGCAGGTCCGGGCAGCCCAGTACGGCTGCGTCGAGCACGGGCGGTTCGGGGTCGAAGACGTCCAGCGCGGCGAGCAGCCTGCCCGCGAGAACGTGTTCCAGCAGCGCGGCCTGGTCGACGGCCGGGCCGCGCGAGGAGTTGACGACGACGGTGTGGTCCGGCATCGCCTCGATGAGCGCCCGGCTCACCAGCCCGCGCGTCTCCGGCAGGTCCGGCACATGGAGCGAGACGAACGGGCAGCGCAGCGTCTCCTCAAGTCCGGCCGTCCGCACGCCGAGCGCGGCGGCCCGCTCCTCACCGAGGTACGGGTCGTACACCACCACCTCGCACCCGAACGGCCTGAGCAGCGTGATCAGGGCGCGCGCGGTGGAGCTGGCGCCGAGGATGCCCACCGGGCGGCCCGCGAGTTCGCCGCCCCGGAACCCCGTCTGCTTCCAGCCCCCGCCGCGCACGGCGGCGTCGAACCGGGGCAGGCGGCGGGCCAGGGTGAGCATCGCGGCGAGGCAGTACTCGCCCACCGACCAGGCGATCCGGCCCCCGGCGGAGAAGACCGCGACGCCCTGGTCCAGCACCTCCCGGTCGATGAGCTTCTTCACCGACCCGGCCGCGTGCGCGACCACCGTGGGCCCGCGCCCGTCCGCCCAGAGCGAGGCGTCCAGGTGCGGGGTGCCCCAGCTGGTCAGCAGGACGTCGCAGTCGGCGGCCAGCGCCGCCACGTCGTCGGCGGTGAGCCGGTCCCCGGCCCACACCGCCCTCTCGTAACGGGTCTCGATCAGACGCCGGGCGTCGGGACCGCAGACGTCGGCGGCGCGCGAAGGGGTCATGGCGACAGCGATTCTGGACAACCTGGCTCCTCGGAGGCGGACGGCTGTGCGCTGGTGGTCCTGACTGGTCCTGACGGTAGGACGTGGCGTTATGCGCGTCCAAGCCCGATTTCGCATGGCGCGATACCTTGACGGCATGGACCTTTCGCTGCAACAGCTGCGCGGCTTCGTCGCCGTAGCGGAGGAACAGCACTTCGGTCGGGCCGCCGAGCGGCTCAATATGACGCAGCCCCCGCTGACCCGGCAGATCCAGGCCCTGGAACGGTCCCTGGACGTCGTCCTCTTCGAGCGCACCGGCCGGGGCGCCCGCATCACCGCGGCGGGCACGGTCCTCCTCGAACACTGCCGCCGGGTCCTCGCCCTCCTGGACGCCGCCCCCGTCGCCACCCGTCACGCCGCCGAGGGCCGCACCGGGACGCTACGCCTCGGCTTCACCGCGATCGGCGCGTACGCGATCCTCGCCGACGTCCTCGAGCTGGTGAAGCGCCGCATACCCAATGTCGCCGTCGAGCTGTCCGAGCTGGTCAGCCCGGAGCAGTTCACCGCGCTCGGCGACCTGCGGATCGACCTGGGCCTCGTCCGGCCGCCGATCCCCGAGGGCTACGCGTCCGTCCTGATCCACTCGGAGGACCTGGTCCTCGCGGTCCCCGCCGCCCACGCGCTGGCCGAGGGCACCGCGCCCGTCCTCCTCTCCGAGGTGACCAACAACTACATCGGCTACAGCCCCGAGGGCTCGCGCTATCTGCACGACATCTGCGCCGCCATGATCGGCGTCGACCGCTACGCCGTCAGCCAGCTGACCTCCCAGGTGCCGACCATGCTCGCCTTGGTCCGGGCGGGTCTGGGGTGCGCGCTGGTGCCGCGCTCGATCATGACGATGGGCGTGCACGGCGTCCGCTACCGCGAACTGGCCGCCGCCGACGCCCACTCCGTCACCCTCCACGCCTGCTGGAGCCCTGACAGCCCCAACCCCGCCCTCCACCGCCTGACCGACGCCCTCAGCCGTCGCTGACGGGAAAAGTCTTGGAACCGGTCGGTAAGGATGCGCCGGGTCCACGACATATAGGGGGTGTGGAGACCTTGAAGACCCGGAGCGACCGTGACCGCGCCGCGCGGTTCACGGCCCTGTATGTCCGCGATCATCCGCGGGTGTGCGCCTTTGTGCACCGGCGGTCGGGCGACCTAGGAGCGGCGGAGGAACTGACCGCCGAGGTCTTCCGTACCGCGTGGGAGCGCATGACGGCCGGTCAGGACGTAGGGACAGGCTGGCTTTTCGTCACCGCGCGCAACCTGCTGAGCAACCACTACCGCTCCGTGGCACGCCTCACGGAGCTGCACCACACCATTGCCGACGCGCTGGGCCGCGCCCCGGCGTCGGGCCAGGACAACGCGGTGCTCGACGCCCTCGACCGGCTTCCGGCCGCTCACCGCGAGGTGCTGCTGCTGAGCTACTGGGACGGGCTCAGCGCCGCGGAAGCCGGTGAAGTCCTCGGGTGCGGCGCGTCGGCGGTATGGGTCCGGCTGCACCGAGCCCGCAAAGCGTTCCGTCATGTTTACGATCGGCCCGAGGAGTCCGTGTGATGCGCGTAAAGCCTCTGATCAGGAACGCCAACCCGGTCCCGGACGCGGCACACGAGGGCCTGTCGGCGCGCGCCGCCGACGAACTGGCCGCGCTGGTCGGCCCCGGTGGCGCCACCGCCCCCGCCCCCGCACCCGCGCCCGCGCCCGCTCGCCGGTCGCCCCGGCGGGGCTTCCTGATGGCCGCCGTGGCTGGCGGAGCCGCCGTCGCCATCGGCGGCGTCACCTTCTTCAGCCTCCAGAACGACCCGGCGGCCGACCCGAGCACCGACCCGGCTCGCCCGGGCGGCGGCGCCATGGCCGATGAGCCGTACTTCGGCAGCACGGCCAGGCTGGAAGGCGCGGCGACCGTGATCGTACGGGCGCGGCTCGGCGCCGGACGCGAGGAGAGCGTCGACGACATCCCCACGACGGTGGCCACGGCGAAGGTGGTGGCGACCGCCAAGGGCGAGCCGTCGGGCGATGCCATCCAGGTGTCCTACACGACCCCCGGTTCCGGGCCCGAGTCCGCCGACCTCACCGCCGGAAAGGAGTACGTCCTCCTGCTCGAAAAGGGCGACGACGGAAGCTACTTCCTGGTGAACACCACTCAGGGCTGGTACACGGTCGAGGGCGGTACGGCGGTCCCCGCCAGGGACAACGACGTGGCCCTGAGCCCGGGCGTCCGCAAGGCGCTCCGACTCGCACAGCCGAACCGCTGACGCGGCGCCGGTGCGCCACGGACCATCCCGTGGCGCACCGGCTGGGTCCGGTGCTACCGCGTGCGGTTGGCTACCGCGTGCGGTTCTTGGCGATCCGGTCCGCCCTCGCGGCCAGCTGACCGATCTTGCCCGCGTTGTCGAAACCGGCACCCGCCACGGCCTTGACCGTGCCGCCCGACGCGACGGTGTAGAGCGCCTGCTCCGGGTTGACCAGGTCGTACGGGCTCTTGCCGCCGTGGTCGGCGAGCATCAGCACATACTGCGGCCCGCCCTTGGCGAGATGGGTGGTGCCCTGCTCCTGGTACGTGACGCCCTTGTACGCGCCACCGAGCTGGCTGACCTCGATGGTGTCCCCGACGGCCACATCCCCGGCGAGGGACTGGGAGACCTTCACCTTGGAAACGGTGACGATGACCGGGTCCGCCTCGGCCGCCTCCTTGGCCGCCTTGGCTTCGGCGGGCGACAGCCCGGCCTGCGGGTTGGTGGCGGGGTCGTCGCCGGTGGGCGCGTCGGGCAGCATTTTCTCCACCCGGCTGCTGACCACGGTTCCCTTGACGACGACGTCGGAATTCTTGATGACCGCGTCGAGCGAGGAGTACTCGGGATAGTCCGCGTGATAGGCCACGGTGTCCGAATCCGCCGTGGACTTGGCCTTCTTGGATTCGCCGTCCATGGAGCAGCCGACAGCGGTGAAGGCGGCGAGCAGCACCGTCCCGGTGATGAGGATGTTCCGTCTCGCGGTCACGTGTAGATCCTCTTCACCTCGGACTTGTCATAGGCCAGCGGCTTCTGCACCGTCGATCGATTACGGCTGTGCTTCATCAACGACGCTTTGCGCGTGTTCGGGTTGTCGTCGAGGCTGAGCCCGTGCCCGAGTTCGTGCGTAACGGTGCTCCGAACCCACTTGTCGTACTGGGATATGGAACCCGTGTCCCGGTCGATGGTCCTGGCATTGACCTGGATCTTGAAGGACCGGTTCGGCCGCGACCCGGACGGCGCGTACAGGCCGTACCAGCTCGCGCTGTAGCGGTTGGCCGTGAAGCTGGGCTTGGCACTGGACTTGCGCTTGATGTTCGCGCCGACACCGGCGGTGTTCCAGTTCTTCCGACCGGTGTCGAAGTACTTGACCCATTGACTGTTGATGCCAACGGTCTTGACGCTGAACGTCCGCTTGGGCATGCCCCCGCTGTAGTACGTGGCATGGGCGGGTGTCGACCCGGCCAGCGTGCCCACGATGGCCAGCGAGGCGCACGACGTCAGGGTCAGTAACGCACGCGGATATCTTCGGTTCAAAACTGTTCCTCCGTGAATCGAGCAGGCGACTTGGCCGAATGCGTGAGCGCATTTCTCCACGGTTGGTGCAGCGTGAGAAATCCATGTCCTGGGTGTCAGGTCACAGGAAAGGATCCGAAAGGAAATGGGGATGCGGAAAGTCAACGCATCCTGAAATGTACTGTCTTCCCCCTTTTGATCCCCCGTTGACCGGCTGCTTCGCCCGTGCATGCCGAGGCGGTCAGCCGTTTACCGAACATGCACCGCATTTGCCGTGTCGATGTTCGAGGCCAAGCTTCACAGGCGGCGCACACCCGGGCATCCGCCTCAAGAAGGAGCAATGCGGCAATGTCCTCCTACTTGAGGCGGTGTCCCCCTAGGGGATATCCCGTAGCCGGTGGGGCGCCTCACGCGTTGACGGGGACCGGTGGCTGTCCGGCGCGCGGGCTGCGGGCGGCCGCCTTCCGGCGAGGAGGGCCGCGAGGGGCGCGACGGCCAGCGCGGCGGACATCGTGGTGAAGCCCGCCGAGAAGGTGGCCACTTGGGCCGCCAGGCCGAGGAGGAGGGAGCCGAGGCCGGTGCCCGCGTCGTAGCCGATGTTCCAGGCGACGGAGGTGAGGTGGCGGTTCTCCGGGCCCGCGTGGTCGAACGCCTGGACCAGGGTGACGCTTTGCAGCCCTCCGTAGGCCACGCCCAGCAGGAGCAGCCCGGTCAGGAGCAGCGGGGTGGTGACGGGTTCCGGGCCGACGGCCAGGGCGATCAGCAGCAGGCCCGCGCTCGCGGCCACGGTGAGGACGCAGGTGATCGGGCGCGGGGCGATCCGGTCCGCCAGGGATCCGCAGCCCCAGCGGGCCGCCGCGGCCGTGGCGGTGAGGGTGAGCAGGCACGCGGCGGCCAGCGCCGGGGTAGCGGTGAACTGGGGGGCGAAGGTGAGGACGGCGCCGCCTCCCGAGGTGACCAGCAGCAGCACGGCCAGCGGCAGCGCGATGCGCCGGAGCACCGCAGGCGTGGGCGTGGGAGTGGCGGGCCGGTGCCGGTCCTCGGCTGGGGCGGGGCCGTCGACGCGGGCCGCGACGGCGCGGCCGAGCGCGGGCGTCCAGGGCAGGGCGAGTACGGGGAGCACCCCGCAGGCGACGATGGCCGGGAGGGCGAACGCGCCGACCAGCCAGGGCGCCGCCGGGGTGAGGACGACTTGGGGGACGGCGACGGCGAAGCCGTAGAGGCCGATCGCCGCGCCTTGGCGTCCGCGCGGGGCCAGCGCGGCCGCGGCGATGGATCCGCAGACGGTGACGATCCCGAAGCCCGCCCCGCGCAGCGCCGTGGTGAGCAGGATCGTCGGCAACTGGTCGCCGAGCGCCTGCAGCGGCGCGGGCAGGCCGAGCAGCAGGGCGCCGAGGGCGAGCGTGCGGGTCCAGCCGAGCGTGCGCAGCGTGGCGTTGACGCAGAGCTGCGCGAGCACGGTCGTGGCCATCAGGACGGCGGTGACGAGCCCGGCGCCGAACTCGTCGGCGCCGCCGCTGACGGCCCACGCCGGAGAGACGGGCAGCAGGAGCGCGAACCCCGAGAAGCAGCAGAGGACCACCATCAGCAGCTGCGGGATGCCGGGTGCCCCTATGACGGATTCCTTGGGCCGTTGAGTCATACACCTAAGGTTGCCCTCTACCGGGGACGGCCAGGGACGGCCAGGGATAGCCAGCGGACAGCTAGGCGGCGTCCCGGCCCCCACGCCGTACGGGCCACAGGTGCACCGCCACTGCCGCCCCCGCCGATGCCGCGATGGCCAGGGCCATCGGCAGCGCCGCGCCGTCGCCGCCGAGTCCCGCCAGCGGTCCGGCGATGCCGCCCAGCGCGTACTGGAGCAGCCCCAGCAGCGCGGACGCCGTACCGGCCACCTCGGGGTGGCCGGACATCGACAGGGCCGTGGAGTTCGGCATGATCAGGCCGATACTGGAGACCAGCGCGAAGAGCGAGACGAGCACGGCGGCCACGCCCAGGTCGGCGAGTACGGACAGCAGCAGCGCCCCGCCGCCCGCCGCGCACAGCGCGAGCCCGGCCCGGAGCAGCGCGGAGGGCGAACGGCGGCGCAGCAGCCGGGCGTTGCCCTGCCCGAGCACCGCGATGCCGAGCGCGTTGACCGCGAAGACGATGCTGAACTGCTGCGGGTCCAGGCCGTACGTCTTCTGGAGCACGAAGGAGGACGCCGAGATGTACGCGAACATCGCGGCGAACGCGAACCCGCCCGCCAGCGCGGGCCGCACAAACCCCGGGTCGCGCAGCAGCGCCCCGAAGCTGCCGACCGTCTGTCCGAGCCCGCCCCGGCGCCGCCGCGCGGGCGGCAGGGTCTCCCCCACGACGGCCAGGGTGGCCGCGAGCAGCACCACGCCGATGACCGCGAGGACGACGAAGACCCCGCGCCAGGAGGTGAAGCGCAGCAGCTGCCCGCCGAGGACCGGCGCGAGGATCGGCGCCAGGCCGTTGACCAGCATCAGCAGCGAGAAGAAGCGCGCGGCGGCGGTGCCCTCGTAGAGGTCGCGGACGATGGCCCGGCTGATCACGATCCCGGCCGCGCCCGCTATCCCCTGGACGGCCCGCAGCCCGGTCAGGGCCGTGACGTTCGGCGCGAAGGCGCACAGCACGGACGCCACCAGATACCCGGCGAGCCCGATGAGGAGCGGCACCCTCCGCCCCCACCGGTCGCTGAGCGGCCCGGCGATCAGCTGCCCGACGGCGAGGCCGATGAGGCAGCTGGTCAGGGTCAGCTGTACGGCCGCGTCCGGTACGGCGAAGTCCCGCGCGAGGGCGGGCAGCGCGGGCAGGTACATGTCCAGCGACAGCGGACCGAACGCCGACAGCGCCCCCAGCACGATGAGCAGCCGCAGCGCACGAGGGGGCGAGGGCGGGGCGGAAACGGAGGGCGAGGTGGCGACTTCCATGACCACCACCGTACCGAAATCACTGACTGCTCAGCAATTGACGAGTCAGTGATTTACGCGGCACTAGACTGCCCGCCGAGATCACGGGCGAGATCCATACGGGAAGGCAGGCACGCCATGGGGGCACGGAAGCGCACCGCCGCGGAGGCGGCCCGCGGGCCCCTCGTCCACGAGTTCGGCCTGCTGCTGAGGGCGGCGACCCACCTGGAGCAGCGCATCAACGCCGCGATGCGCGCCGAGTCCGGCATCAGCCACGTGATGTTCGAGGTGCTGATCCGGCTCTGCAAGAACCCCGGCGAACAGGTCTCCCAGCGCGCCCTGTCCGACGACCTCGTCCTGACCAGCGGCGGCGTCACCCGCCTGATCGACCGCATGGAGGAAGCGGGCCTCGTCCGCCGCGTCCCCTCCCCCGACGACCGCCGGGTGACACTGGTCGAGGCGACCCCGGAGGGCGAGAAGACGTTCGTGCACGCGGTGGACGTCCACGCCCGCATCGTGGAGCGCTACTACGTAGCCCCCGTGACCGCCGACGACCGCACCCGCCTCGCCGCCTCCCTGGAACGCATCACCACAGCCCTCCAGGACGAGGACTAGACCACGGCGAGCCGGTCCACCAGCAGTTCCACCCTCCGCTCGGTGTCCTCCCGTGGCTGCCGCCCCGACCGGGCCAGGGTCGCGAGGCCGTGCAGGGACGCCCAGAACAGCTCGGTGAACAGCCCCGGGTGGACGCCCTCCCCGGCCACCTCACCCAGACTCTCCAGCAGCGCGGCGAACGCGTCCTTCAGCGGCTCCGGGGTGTCCTCCCGCGCGAACACCAGACCGCCGTCGAGCAGGAACATGGCGTCGTAGACCGCCGGGTGGGACTCGGCGAAGCCGAGGTAGGCGCGGGCCAGGGCGGCGACCCGGGCGCGCGGTCCGTCCGCGGCGGAGGCCGCGGCCCGCACGACCGCCGCCAGTTCGGCGGCACCTTCGAGGGCGACGGCGCCGATGATCTCGCGCTTGCCGCGGAAGTGGCTGTAGAGGACGGGCTGGCTGTACTCGATGCGCTCGGCGAGCCGACGGGTGGTGACCGCGTCCCAGCCCTGCTGCTCGGCGAGTTCGCGGGCCGTCGCCACGATGAGGCGCTCACGATCCGCCCGTTCGCGCTCCTTGCGTTCCTGTACCGACATGATCCGACCCTATCACCGCTAGACAGGCGAGCGGCAGCAGTTCTAGTGTTGCCTCATCACCTAGCACCGCTAGACACCGGAGGGTTCATCGTGCTCACCACACTTGAGGTCGTCACCATCGTGGTCGTCGGGGTGATGGTGGGGGTGGAGTTCGCCGTCGCCTTCGTCATCAACCCGATCCTCAACGCCCTCCCCGAGGACAGTGGCCAACTCGGCCGCGCCCACGGGGCCCGGATGCTCGGCGCCGTGATGCCGGTCTGGTACATCGGCTCGCTCGCCCTCGTCGCGGCCTGGGCCATCGCCGGATGGCACCACGACGGCGTCGGCCTCGTCGTCACCGCAGGCGCGCTGCTGATCCTCAGCGTGATCATGTCGCTCCTGCTGCTCGTCCCGATCAACAACCGGAGCAAGACGTGGACCCCCGAGAATCGGCCCGCCGACTGGAAGCAGCAGTCGAACCGCTGGGACCGCTTCCACTACATCCGCGTCGCCGTCATCGTCGCCGCCTTCGCCCTGCTCGCCGCCGCCCTCGCCTGAGCCCGCTCGCCGCGGGACCGACTCCCCTCCGGCGTACTCAGCGAGGAGCGGTACCGCCCGGGGGCTCCGTTCCCAGGAGCGCGAGCAGCCCGGGAAACCTCTTCTCGATGTCCGCGCGTCGCAGGCGGATGCCCTTGCGGTTGCCGTAGTCGATCTCGTCAATGAGACCCGCCTCGCACAGGACCCGGAAGTGGTGGGTCTGGGTCTGCTTCGAGATCGGAAGATTGAACGAGTTGCAGCCCCGCTCGCTGTCGCTGCGATCGGAGACCAACTCCGTCATCACCGAACGACGGTGCTCGTCGGCGAGGGCGCGAAACACCGCACCCAGATCGAGCGCATCGGCCTCCGGGCCCATCCGATTCCTCCCGGCCACGCGGCACTCCCTTCAGGTACGACTTGCATCGTACCTGAAAGGCGTGCTCCACTGAGGTACGAAATCTTTCGTACCTTGGTCCGGTTGTGCTGCCCCGTGCCGCCGCGCCCTGAGACCCGGCCCCGGCACTCGCCGGGGACCTGGTCATCGAACACTCCGAGAGGTCATCGTCATGAAGAAACCCGAGGTGCTGATAGTCGGTGCCGGAATCGCAGGGCCCGCACTCGCGTACTGGCTCTCCCGGAACGGCTACCGGCCGACGGTCGTCGAACACGCCCGGCAGCTGCGCTCCGGTGGTAGCGCGATCGTCGTGAAGGGGCCCGCGATCCCGGTCGCCGACCGCATGGGCATCCTCCCGCAGCTCCGCGGGCTCGCCACCCGCAATCGGTCGCTGACCCTGCTCGACCCCGGCGGCAGGCGGATCCTGCGACTCCCGCTCACCTCGGACGAGGCGCCGACGGTCGAGGTGACCCGAGCCGACCTGTCCGAGGTGCTCCACCAGTCGGCGCAGACCGAGGCCGAGTTCTTGTTCGACGACACGGTCACCGCTCTCGACCAGGACGAAGGTGGGGTCGACGTCACCTTCCGGCGGTCCGCGCCACGGCGCTTCGACTTGGTCGTCGGTGCCGACGGGATGCACTCCACCGTACGGCGCCTGGTATTCGGACCCGAGCGGCAGTTCGTGAGCGACCTGGGCCTGTACGGCGCGACCGTCCCGCTGGAACCCGACGCCGTCGAGGACCCGAGCGAGATGACGATGCTGACCGCGCCGAACCGGATGCTGGTCCTCCACCCCTCGCGGACCACTCCGCTCGCGATCTTCACCTTCCGGGCCGCACAGCCGACGCCCCACGACCGCAAGAACATCGCCCTTCACAAGCAGATCGTGGCCGACGCCTACGCCGACGTGCGGTGGCGGGCACCGGAACTCGTGGCGGCGTTCCTCGACCACCCGGCTCCGTTCTTCGACCCCCTGACCACCGTCCGGATGCCCTCGTGGTCCCGCGGACGGGTCGTACTGCTCGGGGACGCGGCGGCGGCGACAGCCCTGCTGGGCGACGGGTCCAGCATGGCGATGGCGGGCGCGTACGCCCTCGCGGAAGAGCTAGCCGCCCATCCCGGTGACCACGCCCGCGCCTTCGCCGCCTACGAGTCGCGGCTCCGCCGTGAGGTAGGACCGCGGCAGCGACGCGTCGGTCTGCTCTCCAGGCTCATGGTGCCCCGCACCCGGCCGGGCCTCGCGGTGCGCAACGCGGTGGGCCGCGCGGTCGGTCGCACGAACCGGATCACCTCTCGCGAAACCGCGAACCGGTAGACCGGGTCCGCACCGACCGCTCACCGGTCGGTGCGCAGCTCCGCGGTACGCCCCTGTGACCCGTATCTCGGCGCTACCCGTTCACAGCCCGAGGACCAGTTCGCGGACAGCGGTCGGCCGGGACAGGAACGGGTGGTGCCCGGCGTCGAGTTCCACGACACGGCCCGCCCTCCGGGCGAACTCGCGTTGCAGCTGGGCGGGGGTGCCCCTGTCCTCGGCATAGACGAGGTACGTCGAGGGCACGTGCTGCTACGCCGCCGCCTTCACCGGCTGCCCGAGGACCGCCAGGCTCTGCGAGGCCGTCTTGTCCGCGGCCTGTCGCTGGATCTCCGGATCGCAGTCCTGGAGGAACGTCCCGGCCAGCGCGTCGGGCCGGACGGTGAAGGTGCCGCCCTCGGGATCGACGGCGAGGAACGGGGCGGGCTCCTCGCCACCGAACGAGGACAGGCTCTGCCCCACCTCGGGCAGGTAGCTCGACACGAGGAGCAGGTGGCGCACGGCGTCGATGCCCGCGGCGGCTTCCGCGGTGACGATCCCGCCGTAGCTGTGGGCGACCACGACGGTCGGCTCGTCGCTCGCGCTCAACACGCGCCGCACCGCCGCGACATCGTCGGCCAGCCCGGGCCCTCCCGCGCCCACCGGCTCCCCCGTCTCGCCACAACTCGGCAGCGCAGGCGCCTCGCTGACGACACCCCGCTCGGCCAGCAGCTCACCGGTCCGGTGCCACCACCACCCCTCATGATGGCCTCGTCGCCTTCTTTCCAATCGCCTATGGAGCGATATGAGGCGCACGGTGTCCCCGCACGCCGGGACGGCGACGAATCTCGCCGCCGCGCGGCCCCGCCCGCCGCGCACAACCAGCGGCGGCAGCAGCCCGCCCGGGGGCCTGGGGGCTTGCCCCCAGTTTCGGGAAGGGGCGGGGTGGACGCGAGCGACCCGCTCGCCGCGCACGACCGGCGGCAGCAGCCCGCCCGGGGGGGGCTGGGGGCTTGCCCCCAGTTTCGGGAAGGCGTGGGGTGGGGGCCGCTGGTGACGCTGCCGTGGCCGTGCCCCTCGCAGGTGAGGAGCACGCCGCCGCGGCCGGGCTGCCGGGCCACCGAGACCACCCACGGGTGGCCGGTGGCGGGGTCGTGCAGCGCGTTGGACACGAGGATCGGCGGGGCACCGGATGCGTCCAGGCGGTGCTGCGGGTTGGCGGTCGGCGCACCCAGACACGCCGCTGCCATGTGGATCGGGGGCACATAAGGCAGGTCGGGCCGCCGCAATGCGAATCTGTCCCCTAACGGCATAGATCTCCTCGATCCAGACGTACCGCGGTGATGAGGATGTCCTTGAGCCATGCTTCGTAGTCTTCAGGGGCCCAGTCGGCGTCGATGACGAGGCTGTCGTGGACGTCGGCGCTCATCAAAGCGACGGCGATGTCCACGGCCTTGGGGTGGACGCCGCAGCCGGTGGCGCGGACGCGCTCGATGACCGTCTCGACCCCGAGCCTGTTCCGTCGCGCTCCCTCCGCCTGGGTGGTCGCGATGTCCGGGGAGACCACGGCGCCGGTGTTCAGCATGGTGACGATATCGCCACAGCGCTCCCGCACCTGGCGGCTGGCCCTCGCCAGCAGTCCCAGCAGGGCGTCGGGATCGGTCAGCTCCCCCGCCTCGGCCATCAGCTCCGGCAGACCGGCTTCCTCGTCCATCAGGTCGACCAGCCCGTTGAGCACCCCGGCCTTGGAACCGAAATGCGCGTAAATGGTCTGCGGCGCGACACCGGCTTCTTTGGCGATGGAGCGGATCGGCGTGCGGGCGTAGCCATGTTCGGCGAACAGCCCGCGCGCGGTGGTGAGGATCGTGCGCAGCGTGAGCGCCTCGCGCCGGTCACGCAGCCGGACGACTCCCGGCAGATCCGCCATGTGTATGCTCCCAACTAGAACACCGTTCCAGGCATTGGAACGGTGTTCTGCAGACTATCAAGCTGCCACAGGAGGCGGGAGAACCGCATGAAGCTCGTGGTTTTCGGGGCGAACGGCCCCACAGGACGGCTTGTCACCCAGCGGGCGCTGGCGGAGGGCCATACCGTGACGGCCGTGACCCGGCGGCCCGAAGCCTTCCCGATCGAGGATCCGCGCCTGCGAGTGGCGGGCGCCGACGCGCTGAACGCGGCGGCGGTGGATGAGGTGGTGGCGGGCCATGACCGCGTGGTGTCGACCCTCGGCGTCCCGTACACCAAGGAGCCGGTCACCATCTACTCGCAGGGCGCGCGGAACATCCTGGCGGCGATGAACCGGCACGGCCTGCGGCGGCTGGTCTGCGTGACCTCGTTCGGCGTGCACCCCCAACTCGCGCCCGACGAGAAGTTCTTCTTCCGCAAAGTGGTCGGGCCGCTCCTGCTGTCGATGGGACGCCCGCTGTACGAGGACGCGCGCCGCATGGAAGAGATCGTGCGCGCCACCGATCTCGACTGGACGATCGTCCGCCCCTCAGGACTGTTCGACGCCACGACGGTCACCGACTACCGCATCGCCGTCGCGCCCGAGCGGCTGCCCGGCATGTTCACCTCCCGCGCCGACCTCGCCGACGTGCTCCTGCACGAGGCCACCGGCGATCAGCACGTTCGCGCCTGCATCGAGGTGATCACCACTCAGGGCACCCCGAGCTACGCCCGCGTGTTCCTCAAAGAGGCGCTGCACATCGGCACATGAGACCGCCACAGCCTCGGCCCGCGCCCGGGCCCGCCGGGGGCCTGGGGGCTCGCCCCCAATTCCGGGAAGGGGCGGGTAGGGGAATCAACCCCCCGAGCGACCCGCCCGCCGCGTACGACCGGCAGCAGCAGCCGCACCTGGGCCCGCCCGAACCCACCGGAGGACTGGGGACCTGCCCCCAGATTCGAACCGCCCGCCGCGAACAACCAGCGGCGGCAGCCGCACCACCGGCCCGTCCGGGCCCGCCGGGCTGGGGGCTTGCCCCCAGTTTCGGGAAGGGGCGGGGTGGGGGAATCAACCGCCCGCGAGCGTCAGCCGAGCGTCGCGGCCCACTTCTCGATGGTCGTCACCTCCGCCTGGCGCGGGAACACCTTCTCCGTCAGCACCCGGTGCACCTCCTCGTCCGCGTCGGCGCAGCCGTCGGCCAGGACGGTGAGTTGGTAGTCGAGGTCGGCCGCCTGGCGGACATCCGGGTGGATGGCCGCGCCCGGGTCCCCGGGCGTGAAGGCGCCCTCGGGGAACGCGCCGAACGTCTTGTTGCGCCCGGACACCTCCGGGTGGCCGGATCGGAAGCCCACCACCACATGCATCACGGGGATTCCGGCGCTACGGGCCGCCTCCACCGCCCGAGCAAGTCGCGGCAGGTAGTCGGGGCCAGCGATGCGGCCGACGATGCCGTTCTGGATGTCCATCACGAGCAGTGCGGTGTCCGACATGGCAGTTGGGCCTTTCGTCAGTCAGAAGCAGAAGATGAGCCGATGCGGCCCAGCGAACGGTCCGCGACCGTGATCGCCAGAAATAGACCGGCGACGACGAGCATGAACCACGCCAGACCATGCAACCCACTAGTGTCCGCGCGGGCGCCGTAGAAGACGCCGTTGGCGCCTGAGGCAACCATCGCGCCGAGGTAGAGGAACGTACGCAGCAGCCCGGCCGAAGACCCCATCCGCTCCGGGTCCGCCTGGTGGTACACCGCGTTCTGCAGCGCCAGATTGTTCAGCCCCTGCGGTACGCCCGCGACGACCGCCACAACGACCAGCAGCCACACCGGGCTGTCCCCCCGAAGCAGCAGCACCAGCACCGCGACGGCGATCTGCCCCACCGCCCCCACCAGCAACTTCCCCCGCACCGCAGCCCGTCGCCCCGTCGCCGTGGACACCGCGATCCCCGCCAGGAACAGCGGCAGTTGCGCCAGCCCCGCCTGCGTCGCGGACAGCCCCCGCCCCTCCTGGAGCCACTGGGTGTACCCGTACAGCAGGACGTACGACACGATCGCGACCAGAAGCATCCGCGCATACGTGAGCAGAAGCGGTACGTTCCCGCCCAGCACCCGCAAGTCGATGAACGGCTCCGCCACCCGCAGCTCCCGCACCGCGAACCCGGCCGCCGCCACCACCATCAGCACCGGCAAGTACCACCGCGAGGCCCCCGGCTCCATCAGGAACAGCAGCAGCGATACGAGCATCGCGGCGAACAGCGCCATCCCCGGCAGATCCAGCCCAGCAGCCCCCTCGCGCGACCGGCGCGGCGGCCGGGTCTTCGGCAGCCGCAGAAAACCGAGCAGCAGACCGGCGGCGGCCAGCGGCAGGTTGACGGCGAACGTCGCACGCCAGCCACCCAGCCCGATCAACAGCCCGCCCAGCGACGGGCCGACGACCGCCACGGTCTGGTTGGCGATCGCGAGCGCGGTCAGCACCCCGGCGGGGCTCTCGTGGCCCGTACGCCGCGCCTCGCTCCGGATCAGGTACATCGACGCCGGATACCCCGCGCACGTCCCGAACCCGAGCACCACCCGCGCGACGATCAGCGTCGCCAGGTTCGGCGCCAGTACACCGATCAGCCCCGACAGCCCCGTCAGCGCCGACCCCAGCAGGAACAGGCGGCGCGGCCCGTACAGATCGATCAGCCGCCCCACCACCGGCTGGCCTATCGCCGTCGCCAGATAGAGCGCCGACACCAGCCACGCCGTCTGCGACGGCGGAGCCCCGAAGGCCGCGCCGATCGGCACCAACGACACCGACACGATGGAGGAGTTGACCGGGTTGAGGATCGACCCCAGCATCATCGGCGCGAGCAGCCTGCGGTCGAACCCGCCGCGCGCCTGGGGCTTGGTGGTACGTCGTATCAGGCGTGTGATCATGCGTCGCTGAGCCGGTCGAGCAGGGCCAGCGAACTGAGGATGGCCTGACGCTCTTCCTCGGTGAAGCCGGATTCCAGGGCCTGGGACAGCCACTCCTCGCCCGCGCGCTGCTTGTCCTCCAGGAACGCCTGGCCCGCCTCGCTCACCGAGATCAACTGCCGCCGCCGGTCATCCGGATCGGGCCGTCGTTCGATGAAACCGCGCTCATCGAGCGCGCCGAGGGTCATCGCCATGGACTGCGGCCGTACGCGCTCGGCGGCTGCGAGGGCACTGGCCGAGGAGGGCCCGTCCCTCCTGAGCCTGCTGAGTACGGACGTCTGCGTCGGCGTGAGCCCTTCCGTGTCGTACGACTCCCGGAACCGCCGCCGCAGGCGGCCCACGACGACGCGGATCTCATGCGCGGCCTGCACGGAGGACGCGGACATGCCGGATTGGGGGGTCTCAGGCATACCCCCACCGTAATTTCGTCAGTCCAGCCTGTCCAGTGTGGACTGAACAGGCTGGGCTGTTTAATCAGTCGTTCGTGGCGAACCCGACGAAGGCGTCCCTTGCGCTGTGCGTGAGTGAGTATCGACGACCGTGCGACGAGCATTGGAAGGGAACGGGCGCTCTTGTCTCGTACGCGTGACCTTTGCGGACGGTGCTCGTTGGGTGCTGCGACGGGGGTCTTCGTACTGCGTAGGGGTGGGGGTGGGCAGACTGCGGGAGATGGTGACGCCGTTCGTGGTGCCCGGCCCGTCCGGGGTAGCCATCCGTGCTGGTCTCAAGGGCCTGACCGGGCAGGACGAGACGGTCCTGCGCCTAGTCGGTGATCTGCTGGGCTCTCTGACCTCCCGGGACCTGAAGGCCCGCTGTGCGGCCGGGCTGGATCACGACAGTGATCAGTGGTCGCAGCGGAAGCGGGCGTTGACCGGTAAGTCTTCCTCGCGGTGGGCAGGGAGCATCACCAAAGCCACGCATGATCAGTGGGCGCTGGCCCGGCGCGATCAGCTCGCGTATATCCAGTCCCTTGATGCTGGTGTGCGCACGATCGCCCAGCGGCTGTCGCTGCCGGTCGGGGCGAAGGGATTCCGGGGCTTGCCGGGCGGTTACCGTTCCCGGCAGGAGTGGTTCGCCAAGTCGCGGCGCCTGCACGTGCTGCAAGACCGGCTGGAGCGGGAGCGCGCCGACCGCGAGGCCGGACGTGTACGCGTGGTGCGGGGTGGCAAGAAGCTGCTGCGCAACCGGCACAACCTGCAAGCCGCCCGGCTGACCGAGCCGGAGTGGCGGTCGCGGTGGGAGGCTGAGCGCTGGTTCCTCCAAGCCAACGGCGAGTCGGGGAAGCGGTACGGGAACGAGACGATCCGCGTCAGCCCGGACGGTGAGGTGAGCATCAAGCTTCCCGAGCCGCTGGCCGGGCTGGCGAACGCATCCAACGGTCGGTACGTGCTGGCCTGTCGAGTCGGCTTCCGGCACCGGGGCCAGCAATGGGCCGACCGTATCGCGACCAACCGCGCCGTGGCCTACCGCATCCACTTCGATGTGGGACGTGACCGCTGGTATCTGACCGCCTCCTGGAAGATCCCGCCGGTGAGGACGGTGCCTCTGGAGGCGGTCCGGTCCGGCGGGCTGATCGGTGTGGACACCAACGCCGAACACCTGGCCGCCTGGCGCCTGGACGCCCACGGTAATCCGGTCGGCGAGCCCTGCCGGTTCGATTACGACCTGTCCGGCAGCGCACCGCACCGGGACGCGCAAGTACGGCATGCGATCATCCGCCTCCTGCACTGGGCCGAACGCCACGGTGCGGCCATCGCGATCGAGGGTCTGGATTTCGCAGCGGAGAAGACGCGTGAGAAGCATGGGCGGCGGAAGCGGTTCCGTCAGCTGATCTCCGGTATGCCCACCGCCAAGTTGCGGGCACGGCTGGTATCGATGGCCGCCGAGCTCGGCATCACCATCGTCGCTGTCGATCCCGCCTACACCAGCCGCTGGGGCGCCCAGCACTGGCAAAAGCCCCTCACCAGCAAGAACAGGAAGGCCACTCGCCACCATGCGGCAGCGGTGGCGATCGGAAGGCGCGCCCTGGGGCACCCGATCCGGCGACGGACAGCACCGCCCCCGCACGACCAGAGCGATGGTGCGGGGCATCGGACCGTCCAGGCCGCATCGGATGTCCCGGGGCGTGAGGAAACCCGCCCCCGCGTTCCCGGACCACGGACACGATCCGTCGGCACCGGACGCGGAGCGAAAGCGGGGGACCAGTGTGCCCACAACCGTTCGGAGCACACGGCTGAGCACGAGTTCTGGCACCAGGGCTCGCCCACGCTCAGTCCCTAGGAACGGTATCCGTACGATTTCACCACGCTCATCGCCAGCGAGCTGTGCGCCAATGCGGTGCGTCACGGACGCGTTCCCGGGCGGGACTTCCACGTACGCCTGACCGCGCCGCTGGACGACTCGGGACCGATCCGTATCGAGGTGTCGGACACCCGTGGCGAGCGGCAGCCCACGCTGACGACGGCGACGCCGGAGGCGGAGCGGGGGCGTGGGCTGTTCCTCGTATCGCAGTTCGCGGAGCGGTGGGCGGTTGGGCCACGGCCCAACGGTGGGCCGGGGAAGACCGTTTGGGCGGAGATCGCGACAAAATACGGGTCCTCCGCGCCTATCGTTGACGTCCATGGAACAGCGGATGCAAGCCGCCCTGCGTGTGGAGATCAGCGCGGAGGCGGATGATGGGGATCTCGCGATCCACGACCTGTACCGGTGGCTGAGGCGGGACTCGGACGTCCGGGCGCACGCCGAGCTGAATCTGCTCCCGTCCCGGAACGGCGGGCCGTTGGCCGTCATCGATCTGGTGGTCAGTCAGGGGCTGGGCGCGCTGAACCTGGCCCTCTCCTACGCGGCGTGGCGCGCGGCGCGGCCGACCGCGCCCGCCGTCCTGATCGCCGCCAACGGGCGGTCGATAGCGGTGCGGGGGGAGTGCGACGCCGGGACGGTACGTACCTTCCTGGAGGCGATGGAGACCGCGTCCGCCCCCCGCTCGGCCCCGGCGGCGGACGCGGACGGCCTCAGGTCAGGCTGATGGGTCCTTCGAGGGCCTGCAGCGTCCCCGCGGGGAGCCGGTCGTTGCCCCAGCTGCGCTCGATGTAGCCGATGATCCGCGCGACGTCTTCGGCGGGCACCCGTTCCGGTTCGCCGCGCTCCAGCGGGTCGGCGTGGAAGATGTAGAGCCGCGAGACGAACTGGTCGAACGGCAATGAGGCCTCGCCGAACCGCTCGCCGTTGCCCGCGGTGGAGACGACGACGCCGTCGCCCCAGTCCTGGCCGCTGTCGTTGTTCGGGTTGTAGAAGTACACCCGCATCACGTCCTGTGGGTCCGGCGCGGCCCGCAGGATCGTGATCGCGTGCCAGCCGACGTAGCGGGCCGCGCTGTCGGTGACGGCGACACCGGCGGGCTGCGGGTGGATCAGCGGCTGCTCGCCGTTGTAGGACGGGTGGTAGGTGGCGTGGAACTGCCGCAGGAACGCGTCGAGGTCGACCAGGTTTCCGGTCGCGACGTCGACGTTGATGTGGAACCCACGCCCCGACCACCAGCCGTGGAACTCGGGGTTGACCCACCGGTGCGGGTCCCCTGGCCGCTCGGCGCAGCGCCGCCCCATCTCGGCGTAGATCCGGTCCAGGTGGGGCACCACGATCAGCGACACGGGGTCCAGGTCCATCGGCAGCGTGCTGGCGACTCCGCTCGCGCTCTCCTTCGACGAGATCGGCTGGCCCTCGAAGTGCATGATGACCTCGTCGTCGCGGGCCGCCCAGACCACCATTTGCAGGAGGTAGTCCGGGTCGTTGTAGGACCACATCGACAGCGCGCGGGCCGACTGGCAGGTGGGGTTGTCGCCCTGACCGACGCCGAGCGGCTGGCCCAGCATCGAGAGCACCCCCGCGACCAGCCGCGCCCTCGGCCCCGGCGCCTCGCCGAAGACCGTCGTCAGCCGCTCCCGCGCGACCGGGGACAGCTCAAGCGCCAGCTGGCGCCAGAGCGCGGGCACGATCGGCGGCTGGTAGAGGATGCCTCGGTCGAGGAGCAGCGCCAGCCCGTAGACGCTCTGCGCAGTCTGCGGGTGCACGGCCACCTCGATCAGCCGGTGCACCAGTTCGCTGAAGCGCAGCAGGCAGTTCCGGCCGGTGTCGGACAGCCCGAGCGCCTCACCGACGAGGTAGTCGCTCTCGTTCAGCAGGAACCGGAGCAGTTCCGCGTGGTACGGCGACACCAGGCCGGTGTCGTGCATCGCCCGCGCGAACCCCGCCGCCTCGTACTGGAGGCCGCCGGTGTCCATCGCCTCAAGGCGGGAGCGGAAGACCTCGATGCCCGGGTCCTCGCGGCACGCCTCGGTGGTCCCGTACAGGCTCGTGATGAGCCGGTCGATGCCCAGCCCCGACGACACGCCGAGAGCGACGTCCGGATCGTCGCGGTAGCTCGCCACCCGGGTGATCAGGGCCTGCACCGCCTCGACCTGGATCGGACGCTGGCGCAGGATCCGCCAGATCTCGTCGACCAGGTTGTCCAGGACGCTGTCGTAACCGATCCCGTCGGCGAGGTGCCGGAACAGGGACCGGATGAGCTGTGCGGTCCGGCCCTGCTGGGTTCGCTCCGCCTCGCTGGGCGGGGTGAACAGCAGCTCCAGGTTCATCGCCAGCACCTGGGACAGGAACTGGCGGGCGTCCTCGGCGGGCAGCGTCGGGTGCGTGAAGTCGCCGCGGGCGACAGCGAGCATCCGCAGCTCGCTGGTCGCCTCCATGACCACGGTGTCCGCGTCTCCGCTGTGCAGGCCCGGCCTGACCAGTGACGGGATAAGGATCTCCGGTGTGGCCCAGTCCGTCCCCTGGAAAAGCCCGGCGTCCTCAAGGGCCTGCGCCCTGGCCTGGACCGCTGCGGCGCCGCCCGGCTGCATGAGCACCCGCCGCAATGCTTCCAGAACCCGCCGCAGCTTCGTGTGCTTGCCGAAGTCGCGGGTTTCGGCCATGGCCTGGATGGCGTCGTCGAGTGAGGTCACGCGCTTGTCCAGCGTCGTGACCTCACCCCTGACGTCGACGGTCGGTTTCAAAGGGTTTCCTCGGGTAGGTCTCCTGCGCCCACGGAGTCGTCAGACGTAGAAGTCGAGCTCTTCCTGCTTCTTCAACAGGTCGCGCATCCGGTAGGGGTCATCACCGAAGAAGTACAGCAGGCCCCAGTGGGTGCCGAACGCGGTCCTCTTGGTGACAGTCTCCTCAAGCGGCGTCGAGAGGTCGTGCGACTCGTAGTAGTCGTCGTCCTCGGTCTCCTCCGGGATCTCCAGGGCGCTGACGACGCGCCGGCGCGGGTAGACACCGAAGCAGCCCGCGACCCCGGACGCGTCGACCACCTCGCGCGGAAAGAAGGCGTCGATCTCCTCCTCGGTCGTCTTCGGGTCGAAGGCCAGCACCAGTGCATGGTAGGCGTTGAACCCGTATGCCCGTTCCAGCAGCTCGAACACCTTGAAGCCCGGCGGCCGGTAGGCTACCTCGCCGAAATACATCTCGCCGTCACTGGTGACGAAATACTCTGGGTGCACGAAGCCGAACTCGATGTCAAACGTCTTGATGAGCTTCTCGATCTGCGCTGTGATCTGCGGGCGGTACTGCTCCAGCTCCGGGGTCGCGGGAACGAACACCGAATATCCCAGCGTGACGTATTCGGAGATGTTGAGGAACTTGATCTTCCCGTTGTGTACCCATGCCTCGACCGCGAATTCCCAGCCATCAAGGTGGGATTCCATGAGGACCGGGAACTCCTCATCCGGAATCGAGTCGGCCTCGTCCGGGGTGCGGATGACACGGTGCCCGAGACATCCCGCCTTGTCGAACGCCTTGAGATGGATCGGGTCGTTCGGGTCACCGTCCAGCTTGAGCAGGGTCTGATTGACGCGCTTGAGGAAGCGGATCACGTCGTCCCGGTCGTGGGCTTCCTCGAATATCCCGACCCGGATGCCGCCGAGCTGCGCACGGCGCTTCATCAGCGCCTTGTCCCGCAGCAGCATGGCCTGACCGTACAGACGCGGGTTGTCCAGCAGAACGGAGTTGATCGCACCCGCCCATTCAACCGTTTCCTCGAACAGCGGGATCGCGACGTCGACCCCCTCGTTCTGAAGAGTCTCGGCGATCTCCAGGGAGCGGTCATTGAGCCGTTCGAAATTCCACAGCATGTAGGGGATGCCGTGTTCGACGCAGTATTCCTCGGCCCACTCCGGCGCCACGACAATGTATCGCCGGTCGAACCGATCGAGGGCTTCCACGGCGTTGAGACTCCAGCCGAGAAGCGCTACATAGCCTTTGTCCGGGTTCCTGGTCGTCGGCTCGACTTGTGGCATAGACAATTTCTCCTTCGGCGCGTGCGCGCATCGACGACGTGATGAGCGCCTACCCGACGATCCGCCCCGCAAGCGCCCCACCCCGCGCGCCCCCGTCACCCCGTCACCGCTTGGGCAATGAGTACACCTGGTACGGCACGGCGGTTCCCTCTTCGGCGAGCTGATCGGATGTGCCGGTGCGGGTGAATCCGGCCTTGGTCAGTACGCGTCCGGAGGCCGGGTTGGCGGGGTGGTGCATGGCCTCTACGCGGTCCAGGCCAGCGGTAGTGAAGGTGAAGGTGACGACGTACTTGGCGGCCCTGGCGAGGGCCGTGCGGATCTTCTTCTCGGCCTGGTCCAGGGTGAGGGCCTTGCCGGTGGTGTACCGGACCGAGGCGCCGCTGTAGACGCGCTGGAGGGCCGGGGCGTCGTCGAGGGTCAGCGGTCTCAGGGTCACCATGAGGTGGCCAGCTCCTGTGCGGCGGGCCGGTCGGCCGGGTCCGCCACCCGCACGGCGGCAAGCGCGATGCCGAGCCGGACCGGACCGCCAACCTCCACCGCCCTGGGGACGCTGCTGGTAAGCGTCGGCTTCTCAGGCGCTCTGGCGTGATGCGAGCCACTCGTCGTGGGTGCGTCGCACTGAGGTCCACAGAGCTGCCATGGCTTCGTCAGGCACGTCGTCGAAGGACAGGTCGAATTCACTCTCGAGCACGTCCACCCACTCGGGGAGGGACTCACAGGTGTGCTCTGTGACGTCACCACCGTTGGCATGCGTGAGGACACGTCCGCGCATCAGTGTCACTCCCTCCGCGTGGCGTCGCTGCGCGGTGACGATCTTCGCGTACCCCGATTCGGGAGAGGTCGCGTTGAAGTGGTGCCGTTTGGTGAAGACGTTCATCTCGACAGGCTGGTCGACGAGGATCACCCCTGTGAACCAGCCCGAGGGGTCATGGGTCAGCCGCCACTCCCCTAGGCCTTCAGGCTCGACGGCTTCCATCCCGAACCGCATCGGCCCCTGCGGATAAGCGCCTTGGATGAGCGGCACGGGGTCGTACAGGGCGTCGCCCAGGCCGACGTCGACCCACCAGCGACCGCTCGGACAGGTGTCGGACGGAAGACCTTCGGCGATGATCGTGGTGTGGTTGAACAGCGTGTCCTTGTCCGGTCCGGACTCCAGGTAGACACCGGCCACGTTGAGACTGACCTGGTACCCGAGTTCCATGAGCAGCGTCTGGAACGCGCTGTTGAGCTGGAAGCAGTAGCCCCCGCGTCGCGTGGTGGCGATCCTCTGCGCGCACTCGACCGGGTCAATGCCCCATCCCTGCGCGAGGTGTATCCAGAACGTGTCATACGGGACTCGCTCGACGTGTGCGCGATGCAGACGGGCCAACGCCTCGGCCGACGGCGGTTCAGCCTCGACACCGAGGCGCTTCAGGTACAGGGCTGCGGTGGAATTCATGAGGACCTCTGGATCTGGTTCGGAGCGACGCGGATGACCGCGACGGTCGCGAGGATGGACAGCCACAGCGAGTCGGGCGGCGGCGGGCAGCGCGCCGGTCTGTCGGTGGGCAGCGCCGCCACCCTCGGGCCTTCATCAACGTAACATCGATTCGATGTGCTCCTCGAATCGATGTGAGATGCTGGAGGCATGCTGGAACTCGCGATCCTCGGCTCGCTCGCCGAAGGCCCCCTGCCCGGCCATGAGCTGCGCCGCCACGTCACGTCGCTGACCGGCTACAGCCGTCCGGTCAGCGACGGCACGCTCTACCCGGCACTGAACCGGCTCACCAAGTCCGGCCTGATCGAACGGCACCCCGCACCGGAGGCAGGCGGCGGCCGCTACGTGCTGAGCCTGACCGCCACAGGTCGCGAGGACATGCTGCGACGCCTTCGCGAACCCGCCGACCACGAGATCAGCGACCTCGCCCGCTGGTTCACCCTCCTGGCGTTCCTCTCCCTGCTGCCCGACACCGCCGAGCAGCACGCGGTCCTGCGCCGCCGCCGGGCATTCCTCGAGACCCCGTCGAGCTTCTTCTACGAGGACGAAAAGCCCGTCCGCGCCGAGCAGACCAACGACCCCTACCGGCGCGGCATGCTGCTCGTCGCCCGCGCCATCACCCGAGCCGAACTCGACTGGCTGAACGAGGCGTTGGGCGACAAGCCCGCCGAGGAGGCATGACAGTTGTTGCCTACAGGCCAAACCCCCGGAGCGCGGGGGTCGGCCCATCACCCCGCTCCGGTGGCGACCCCGGCGACGGACGCGGACAGCGCGTAACCGCCGCCGGGCACGGGCCGCGCGCTACCGCTTCCGGGCTCGGGGGTGGGGGTGGGGCGGCACCGCCGCGTACGGCCGGGTCGTCGGTGCGTTCCTTGCCGTGCTCGCCCTCGCGCGGCGCATCACCACGCCCCGGGCGACCGCGTCGGTGACCAGCGGCAACCACTGGGGCCAGAACGAGCGGGACGGGTCGGTGTTCGCGGCGCCAGTGCGCAGGAAGGTCTCGAAGTCCTCGGCCTCGTCGCCGATCCCGTAGATGTCCCGCGCCTCCAGATGGACAGCGCTGTGGCGGGTGGAAGTTCGTCGGCCTCCTCCCCCTGGAGGATCAGGTCGGTGGTCTCCTCTTCCACCCACACCGTCGGTGATCCCTCGCCGCCGGTGTCCGGGGCCATCCCGACGAACCGTAGTGTCATCGCGGGTCTCCCCTGCCCGGGCCGAAGATCTCGTCGCCCTCGCCCCAGACCGCGAGGGTGTCGAGGCCGACCAGTTCGGGCCGGTGCACCCGGTGCGCCACGCACCACTCAGCGGAGGGACACGGGCCTCTCCGGCCGCGCCTTGGCCGAGAGGGCCGGTTGGTACAAGTTCAAAGTGTCCCGGCTCGTCAGACCGGCAGGTCCCAGCCGGGTCCGTCCTCGGTGCCGAGCCACACCCGTTGACCGGCCACTGAAACCGTCATGCCGAATCCCTCCGGGTGGGGTTCGCCAGCGGCCTGCCAGCGCTGCACCGCGCGCTCGACCCGATCCCACAGACGGACGGGCCCGCGCTGCACGACGGTCCACCCGCCATCGGGGTGGGGCGCTGTGCGGGCCTGCGACCCCGTGGCCACGTCCCAGAGGATCTGTTCCGCTCCCGCTCCCATGCGCTCGGCCGAGGGCGCCGCGAGCTGCGCGACCCAACCACCGGTCCAGGTCTCAAGCTTCCCCGGGTCGATCCGGCTCGGGCGCTCGTCACCGGGCAGCAGGGCCAGCGTCGGGCGGGGCGGCCGGTCGTGAGGGCGGGCGATCATGAAGCTGGTGTGGCCGGGCAGGAACCGGCCCGTGGCCTGTCCGGGGCCGGTCACGTCGAGGAGCACGAGGGCGTTGGCGTAGCTCCACCCGGACAGGGTGACCAGGATCTTTCCGCCCGGCTTCACCTGGTGCAGCCATGGGAACGGGATGTACCGGACCGAACACGTGGCGATGAGCCGGTCATACTGCCCTCCGTCCGGGTCGCCGCGCAGCCCGTCACCGATGATCAGCCGGGGCGCGAAGCCGGCTGCCTTGAGCGCCACCGCAGCGGCTCCGCCCACCACCGGGTCGTACTCGATGCTGGTGAGATGGGCGTCCCCGAGGCGGTGCGCGCCGAGGGCGGTCGAGTAGCCGGTTCCGGTGCCGATCTCCAACACCCGGTGCCCGGCCTCCGCGCCGAGCTGCTGCCACATGCGCAGCACCAGAGACGGCAGGGTGGACGATGACGATGGGGAGCCGGTCACGGCACCGTCGGTCACGTCGTAGGGCCTGATGTGACTGTCGAGCTGAGTGATCAGCGTTTCGTCGGAGTAGACCCTCTCCAGCCACCCGGGCTCGCTCTCTCGGACGGGGCGGTAGCTGGTCGGAACGCTGCCCGCCACCGGCAGGAAGTACGACCCCGTGAACAGCTCGCGGGGCACCGCCCTGGCGGCGCTGCTCCACTCGGCTTCCGTGAGGGTGCCGTTCTCGGTGAGTCGGTCCGCCAGGGCGTCGCGGAGCTGAGTCGATGTGCTCACGTGTCGGGGCCTTTCTCCAGCTGAACGGCGAGGGCGTGGGCGATTGCCGCGGTGGTCTCCGGTGGCTGCCACGCCCACTGGCCGTTGGGGTTGCACTCAAGGAAATACCAGTCACCGGCGGCGGTGACGGCGAAGTCGAACGCCCCGTAGATCAAACGGAGTTGGGAACGGTAGGCGGCGATCGCCCGTGCGACGGACTCGGGTACGTCGATCGGTGTGCACGTCATCAGGCCCTGACGGTAGCGCCAGTCGAGATCGGGGCTGTCGACCCGAGCCCCGAACAGTTGGCGGCCTACGGCAGTCACGCGCACGTCGAACACTTTGTCCACCTTGGCTTGGAACAGGTGCGGGCAGACGGATACAGCGTCAGTGATCTCGGCCGCACGTACCTCCCGGACCCATACGCTGTGCGGCTGGTCGTCAACGCGGTAGGGCGTGTTCCACAGCGGTTTGTAGATCACTCCACCGTGCTGAGAGACGGCGAACCGCCGTGCCTCGTCCGGGTCGTTGGTGATCATCGTGTCGGGCACCAGGAGTCCGCAGCGTCGTGCGGTCGAGAGCTGTGCGGGCTTGAACTCGGCAGTCCGGTTGTTCCAAGGGTGGTTGACGTAGTGCGCTCCGGGCAGCGACGCGAGGATGCCCCCTGCTCCCCACAACGCTTGTTCCGCGGCGAACCGGCGATCCTGGTCGCTCAACCCGGACGGCCCCACGTAGGGCGAGGGCCTGCGTACCCAGACGGATCGAATCCGGGTGGTGTCGAGTTCCCGGGTCGCCGTGCGCAGGGTGCCCCGCTGATCGCCCGTGCGATAGGCAACGGTCAGCGAGGCACCCGCGTGCAGGTCGGCGCCGGGGTCGAGACGGACCACGGGGACCCGGCGTTCGGCGAGAAGCCGCAGCACGACGTCCGCTGTCACGTCGCAGGGGTTGGTCAGCACCAGTACCGATCTGCGGTCATCCATCAGCCAGAACTCTGGTCCTGGTCGTACGACTCAGTGCTGTCGGCGTCGGTCGCGCCGCCCGGACCGGAGCCGTCACCGGGGGTGGTCGTGGTGGGCGTCAGGCCGCTCGTGCTGGTGCCGTGGCTACCCAGCTCGACCGTCCGGCCGTGCTCGTCCACGATCACCGCGATCTGCGTTTCGGGATCGATCACGGGCGCGTACTGCGGGACGGTGGTGGTGACCGCGTACGGCCCCATCCGTCGCGTGCCCCACGGTGCGGGCGTCGTCCCGGCCCGGTTTCGCGGCTCGCTCATGCCGTTCCCTTCTCGTCGTCGAGGTCACGACAACGCTAGGAACGGCAGAACCCCAACGCACAGCCGATTGCACGTGATTGCGCAAGAGTCAGACGAGCGAATCCCGCGCCTTGTGGATCAAGTCACGGGCGCGAGCGCCGTAGACAGCCATGTCCGCGAGCATGGTGAAGGCGTCGGCGTACGCGCCCACTTCGCTGGGCTGCGTCAACGTGAGGTGTCCCGAGACAAGCTCGACGTTGACCTGGCCCCTGTCGAAGATCCAGAACCCCTCTACCGGCATACGCGTTCGGCCGAGACGAGTAGGCACAACGCCGATGCTGATATTGGGCAGCGCACTGACCCTGATGAGCCGCTCCAGTTGTTCGGCTTGCGTGTCAGCGTCTCCAAGGCCATTGCTCAACACGGACTCTTCGACCAGGAATGCGAACCGGCGCGGCGCGTCGTGAAGCACGCGTTGGCGCTCCATTCGCACAGCCACAGCGTCGGCGACGTCATCGACGCAGACCCGCCGCCGCTGGACAGCACGCAATACGTTCTCGGTGTATCCGTGAGTCTGGAGAAGCCCCGGCACGAACCATGAGGAATAGGCTCGAAACCAGTGGGTGCGCTCGAACAGAGGCAGTACGGCTTGTTGCGCCCGCCGGAGCCCCGACCGCTCCATCCGTCGCCACTCCACCCACATCCCTTCGACAGCGCGCAGTGAGGCAACGAGGTCTTCCGCTTGGTCGTCGGCGCCGCACGCATGGCACCATGCGCGAATGTCGTCGGCGCTCGGCCGCGTTTTCGCGGTCACAATGCGGGACACCTTGGACGGGTGCCACCCGCAGAGAACCGCTACGCCCTTGCCGTCCAGCCCGGCGTCCTTGACCATCTCTCTCAGACGGTCGGCAAGGAGACGCTTGGCCTGGTGAACGCTCGATGATCCTGAAGCGGGCATGGTTCAGGTCAGCTTGTAGTCCTCATGCGGTGTGGCCCGTTCCCACACCGCCTCAAAAGCCGTGCTCACCAGTTCCAGCACCGCAGGCTCGCTACTCCATTCCCGGTCCACCACGTCCCCGTCTCCGGAAAAGAACGTGAAGAGAACAGCCGATCCGTCGAACATCCACAGATCGGTTCCAGGAAGCGCGAGGTCCGCCGCCTTACGGCGAGGCAGCCAGCGCACCAGCTCTCCCGCCGCCACATTGGCGAACGTCATGTCGTGCTCGTACTGGATGTAGTCGGTCACGGGCTCGGAGACGATACGGGCGCGCCGCATCGTGACCCCCCGGGCCGTGGTCTCGCCCACAAGATCCCGCCACGGCCCCCACCAACCAGGCAAATTGGCAGGGTCATTGGCATACCGGTGACCCGCTCGCCATCGGGCGAACTCAGGATCGTTCGGGGTGTAGCGGTCCCGCATCTCCAAGTGCACGGCGGAGTGTCGAGCCTGAGCCAATCCCTCACGGACGGGGTACTTCACCGTTGCTGCCTTCCGGTCGCGGAACATACTTCAGCATCACTGCCGGAAGCCGGATGATTGTCTCGTGGTCCGGGACGTCCGTGGAGTGGCCAGGAATGGAGCCGATCTCCTGGCACGCCTTCACCTCAGCCTCCGTTGCCTTGTACGACTGGATCAACAGGTCTCCAGTGTCTTCGTCCAACCAGATGGTCGGGGAGTCATCCACGGGGGTGTTCGGGATGATCCCGAGGAACCGTAGCCTCATGCCATCTCCCGCTGTCGATGTGATTCCGCTCGGTTGCACGACCATCACCCCGGCGGCATAGGCCATCAAGTAGGCAAATCCAGCCGCGCCCCACCGGACCGAGGCGCCGCAGTAGACGCGCGGGTGGGGTGGTGCGGTGGCCGGTTGAGCGCACCCGGGCGGGTCAGGCCGGGGGCGCGGCGGTGGTCAGGAAGCCGCGGATGTACCCGGCCACGATGTCCAGGTGGCTTTCGAGGAGGAAGTGCCCGCCCCCGGGGACGAGATGGATCTCCGCATCCGGCCGGTCCCGCGCGAAGGCGCGCGCGCCGTCCGGGCCGAAGATCTCGTCGCCCGCGCCCCAGACCGCGAGCGTGTCGGGGTCGGCCAGCTCGGGCCGGTCCAGTCCGCGTAGGTCCAGGGGGCCTTGACGCCCCCGTCCGCCCGGCGATTCGGCGGTGCTTCTCGGCCGACGCGAAGCCATCGGTCGGCGATTCGGGTGGGAACTTGCGGCCTCCGGACCGCGTCCTTCTGGACATGACGGAATCGCCCGGCCTCTCCAGCCCTGACCACTGCGCGAGCGATGACAGCGACGAAGAGTCCCTGCGGCCTGGTCCGCTCTGGCGCCATGCCCTGTGGGTTGCGGGCCTCACCCTCCTCGGGGTCGGCCCGGGCTGGGCCGACGCGTCGTACCGTTTCGGCCCCGATGAGTACGGGATGCCACTCGCCGTTCCGGGGCAGGTGCGGCCGTACCTGGTGACCTGGACCGTGACCGGCCTGACAGCGGCAGCCGCCCTGCGGGCTGTCGCCGCCAGGGTTCCGCTCATCGGGCCGGATGTCCTCGTACTCATCCTCACCTTCATGGGCACCCGGCTCTCACTGGGCTTCCGCCCGGAGCCACCGCTGCTGGGCGCCTCGGCCGCGGCCGCACTGACGGCAGCGCTCATCTGGTGCGCCCTAGCGCTGCGCCGCGGCCTTAACGGGTGAGTACGCGGCGCGGGTGGCCGGTGTGGCTCCTGGCCGTGTGCGCGGTGCCGACGCTCGGCGCGCTCGCCTGGGCGGCCATCATGCTGCTCACCCCGGCCGGTGACAGCCCGAAGGAAGCGGTGGAGCGCGAGGCGGGGCTGCACCACGACCAGCACCAATCCGCGGGGCGCTACTACATACCGACGTACGCCAAGGTGGAGCAGGACGGCACCGCAGTGCTCCGGTACAAGGTGGGCAGCGGCCCGGACTCCAGCGTCAAGGACTTCCTCCGCACGTACGACATCACCGCCAAGCCGAAGCGCAGCGGCCCGTCCAAGGTGACATACTCCGACCGCTTCGGCGACGTTCGGCGAACGTTCACGATCGCCTACAACCCGTCGCCCGATCCTGGTGGGTACGACTACGCCCGGATCACGGTCCGAGCCACGGGCACCGACGCAGTCTGAAGACGGCGTACGGCACGGCGGTTCCGTCCTCGGTGCGCCGATCGGATGTGCCGGTGCGGGTGAATCCGGCCTTGGCCAGGACGCGGCCGGAGGCCGGGTTGGCGGGGTGGTGCATAGCCTCCACGCGGTCCAGGCCTGCAGTGGTGAAGGCGAACGTGACGACTCCACTGCGCTCGCGGGGTCTGGGCAGCCCTGGCGAGGGCCGTGCGGATCTTCTCCTCGGCCTGGTCCAGGGTGAGGGCCTTGCCGGTGGTGTACCGGACCGAGGCGCCGCTGTAGACGCGCCGGAGGGCCGGGGCGTCGTCGAGGGTCAGCGCTCGCAGGGTCGCCATGCGGTGGCCAGCTCCTGTGCGGTGGGTCGGTCAGCGGAGTCCTGGGACAGGCAAGCGGGTATGGCTTCCTCGAAGGCGGGGAACGGCCAGGGCCGGACCTCGCCGACCGCCGTGGCGCCGCCCTTGGCGATGGCGCGCAGCTTGTCCATCCGGTCGGCGTCATCGTCGTAGTCGACGGGGCGGTGGCCGGTCCAGCACCAGAACAGGGAGGCCCCCAGACCCCAGACGTCGGCGGCCGGTCGCGCCTGGATGTGGCTGTCCGCCGGGGTGGCGAGGACGGCGGTGGCGATCTCGGGGGCGGTGGTGTGGGTGAGGGCACCCCGGTACGGGAGGCGGGGGCCGTCGTACGGGCCGCAGGCGAGGGCGTAGTCGATGACGGCCGCGCGGCCGTCGCGCGTCACGAGGGTGTTGGTGGGCTGCACATCGGCGTGGGCCCCCCGACGGCATGAATCCGGGCCAGGCACTCCGCCCAGCTACGGGCGATCCCCAGAAGCCACGCCCGTACCGAAGCGCGGTCCCCTTCGGCCCCTCGGGCCAGCGCCAACGCCCGCCACAACGGCGCGCCGTCGACCCACCGCACGGCCAGCCAACGGCCGCCCTCCCACGCCCCGGCACCGACCCGATAGCCGGGATCGAGGGCGCCCGCTGCGATGAGGCGGAGAAGGTGCTCGTCCTCCTGACCCATCTCGGCGGCCTTGTCGCCGTCGGGGCTGTTGGCCTTCAACGCCACCGCACCCAGCGCACCGTGGACCTTCCAGACCCGCGAGCCACGCCGATCACTCAGAAGCCGCACCGAGGCGGCCTCACCGACCTGCCCGGCGAGCCGGGCGACCGCTTCACTGGGAGGAGGCGTCTGCTCCACGTACGGATCTCCTTCAGTGTCGCCGCGCCGGATGGCGGCCCTTACGGGGACGAACGAGGCAGGGGCTCTGTGCGTCACCCGTGACGGTGACCTCCACTGGCTGGAGCTGAACCCCAACGGCCAATGGGGTTGGCTCGAAGAGGAGACCGGGCTGCCGATCGCCGCCGCTTTCGCCGATCTACTCGCACAAGGAGCAGCAACGTGACCCACTCCGACCCAGCAGCCCTCCGCCGCGCTCTGGCTGATCGCCTGGAGGAGGACGGCGTCCTCAAGACCCCCGCCTGGCGGAAGGCCGTCGAATCCGTACCCCGGGAGCTGTTCCTCCCGTCGTTCTTCAACGACGCGCTCGGCCCGGACGGCATCACCCAGTACACGCCCGTCACCCGGGCCGCCGACGAGGGCGAGCGGCTGGCGCTGATCTACCGGAACGAAACCTGGGTGACCCAGCTCGACTGCCACCGCACCGCCGAAACCGCCGACACCGCCGACGAACCGGTGACCGGCTTCCCGACCTCCTCCTCCACCATGCCGTCCACCGTCGTGGGGATGCTCGAATCACTGGACGTGGAGGACGGCATGAGCGTTCTGGAGATCGGCACCGGCACCGGCTACTCCACGGGCCTGCTGTGCCACCGCCTGGGCGAGGACAACGTCACCAGCGTGGAAGTGGACCCTGCCGTCTCGCAGCGGGCGGACGCGGCGCTGGAGGAGGCCGGGTACTCGACGTGGACCGTCATCGGGGACGGACTCCTCGGCCACCCGCGCCGCGCACCGTATGACCGAACCATCGCCACCTGCGCCCTCCGCCGCATCCCCTACGCGTGGGTCCGGCAGACCAGGCCCGGCGGGGTCATCCTGGCGACGGTGGGCCCCAGCGCCTGGTCGTACGGAACCGGCCTGGCGAAACTCACCGTCAGGGACGACGGCACGGCCGAAGGCCGGATCATCGGGCGAACCTCGTTCATGCCTGCCCGAGCGGAGGCAGCCGTCCCCCTCTCCGGAGACCTCACCGCCCGCGCCGCCTATGCCAACACCGAGCGGCGAGCCAGCGTCTCCCCCGACATCCTCAACAACTGGATGCCCGCCTTCCTGGCACAACTCGTCGCACCCGGCGCCCAGCTCGTACGAGCCGTCAGCGACAGCCAGGAGACGGTCTACCTGTTCGACACCAGTCGCGAAGCGTTCGCCGCCCTCA
Organism: Streptomyces sp. NPDC059850; assembly: GCF_042731515.1. Classification (NCBI taxonomy): domain Bacteria; kingdom Bacillati; phylum Actinomycetota; class Actinomycetes; order Kitasatosporales; family Streptomycetaceae; genus Streptomyces; species Streptomyces sp. NPDC059850. Next base: position 25,990 of record NZ_JBHWJI010000050.1, on the reverse strand, counting down.
CCGCAGACGGGGACGAGTGGAAGGTCCGGCAAGGGGGACCGGTCGCCATCTGGGACGCCGTCGAGAGCGCACTCGCCGCATGGCGGGACGCGGGCGAACCCGACATCACCTCCGTCCGCCTGGAGGTCACTCCCCGGGCGCACACCTACCGGATCGGCGATCAACCGTCCCTCCGCTGGAGCCACCCCCACCCGCCGCTGAGCACCTGAGACGCCCGGGGCCTACTTGCCGACGAGGCGCATGTGCTGGGGGTTGTAGCGGTCGCCGTGTACGCCGATGCGGGCAGCCGTGGCGTCGAGGTCGGCCACGTCGTCGGCGGACAGGGTGATCCGTGTCGCGGCGGCGTTCTCCTCCAGGCGGGCGATGCGGCGGGTGCCGGGGATCGGGGCGATCCAGGGGTGCTGGGCGAGGAGCCAGGCCAGGGCGACCTGGCCGGGGGTGGCGTTCTTGGCGCGGGCGAGGGTGGCGACGTGGTCGACCAGGGCCTGGTTGGCGGCGAGGTTGTCCTGGTCGAAGCGCGGGATGGTGGTGCGGATGTCGCCTTCGGTGAACGCGGTCGTGGTGTCGACGGTGCCGGTGAGGAAGCCTTTGCCGAGCGGGCTGAACGGAACGAATCCGATGCCGAGTTCGGCGAGCGTGGGCAGGACCTCGGCTTCGGGGTCGCGCGTCCACAGGGAGTACTCGCTCTGCACGGCGGTCACGGGGTGGACGGCGTGGGCCTTGCGGATCGTCGTCGCGGAGGCTTCGGACAGCCCGAAGTGGCGTACCTTTCCTGCCTGTACCAGCTCCGCGACCGCGCCCGCGACGTCCTCGATGGGGACGCCGGGGTCGACCCGGTGCTGGTAGAAGAGGTCGATCGTGTCCGTGCGCAGTCGGCGCAGCGAGGCGTCGGCGACCTTCTTGATCTGTTCGGGACGACTGTCGAGCCCGACCGACGTGCCGCCCTCGATGCGCCAGCCGAACTTGGTGGCGAGGACGACCTGGTCGCGCACCGGGGCGAGCGCCTCGCCCACGAGTTCTTCGTTGACGTACGGACCGTAGACCTCGGCCGTGTCGAAGAATGTGGTGCCCCGGTCGACGGCGGCGCGGAGCACGCCGATCATGTCCTGCCGGTCTCCGGGGTTGGGGCCGTAGCTCTGGGACATACCCATGCAGCCCAGACCGATGGCCGAGACCTCAAGGCCCTGGCCGAGTGTGCGGGTGTGCATCGTCGCTCCCTACGCGGTGTTGGTGGACGAGGAGACGGAGACGCTGTTCAGCCGTGGTCGGCGGCAGCGGACGCGTCCTCGGTGGCCGCCCACGCGGCCAGCAGGCGCAGCGCGTCGTGGGCCGGTGTGTTGGGCTCGGCGGAGAAGGCGGTCAGGGTCAGGCCCGGCTGCGAGGGCAGTTCCATCGCGTCGAACTCAAGGGTGATGTCCCCGATGGCCGGGTGGCGGACGGCCTTGCGGCCGGTGTGGTGCAGGCGCACGTTGTGCTTGGCCCAGGCGGTGCGGAACTCCTCGCTGCGGGTGACGAGTTCACCGATCAGGCCGGTCAGGTCACTGTCGCCGGGGGCCCGTCCGGCCTCCGTGCGCAGCAGGGACACCGTGGTGTTCAGGGACTCCTCCCAGTCGGGGAAGAAGTCCCGGCCTGCGGGGTTCAGGAACTGGAAGCGGGCGATGTTGACCGTCTGAACGCGGTGATCCTGAACGCGGTGATCCTGAACGCGGTGATCGGGGAACAGGGGTGCGTACAGCGCGCGCCCCAGGCGGTTGGCGGCGAGGATGTCGAGGCGGCCGTTGCGGATGAAGGCCGGGGAGTCCGTCATGGAGTGAAGGACGCGCAGCACACTGTCCGGCAGTGGGCCGGGGGCGCGTTTCGTGCGGCGGCGGGCGGGGCGCCGGGCGACGGCGCGGGCCAGGTCGTCCAGGTGGGCGCGCTCGGCGTCGTCCAGCCGCAGGGCGTTCGCGACGGAGTCCAGGACCTCCTCGGAGGCCCCGGCGAGGTGACCGCGCTCCAGTCGTACGTAGTAGTCGACGCTGACCCCGGCGAGCATCGCGACCTCCTCGCGCCGCAGCCCTGGCACGCGCCGGTTGCCGCCGTACGCGGGCAGACCGGCCTGCTGCGGGGTGATCTTCGCGCGCCGGGAAGCGAGGAACGCGCGGATGTCGCTCTCGGTACTCACGCGTTCCAGGCTAGGTCGGACGGCCCGGACGAGGGAGGCTCTGTCAGTACCTGTGACGGCCGCGCCTCACCGACCGCTCAGGACGGTGGCCTGAGCCACCGCGCGGCGAGGTCGGTGATCATCGCGCCGCCACGGTCGCTCAGGTGAATGTGGTCCACGAACAGTTCGAGGCCGTTGTCGCGGGCGACCTCGTCCCAGCTGTATCCGAGCAGGTAGTACTTCGTGGCCGCCAGGTAGGCCGTGGTGAAGCTGAAGTCGTAGGCGGGCCGGGGGCCCTGGCTCCGGAGGTGGTCGGCGAATCGCTCGTGCAGGGGCACGTAGTCGACCGTGGCGCGGGTGGCGGTCTCCTTTATCGCGGCGTTGTAGTCGCGGAGCTTGTGGTTGATCCCGGAGTCGAGGTCTTCGCCCAGCGGGGGCAGGGACATCAGCGCGATGCGGGCGGACGTCCTGTCCTTGATGCGGTCGATGATCGCGCCGAGGTTGTTCCGGTACTCCTCCAGGGGGACCCCGTCCCGGACATCGTTGGCGCCGATGAGAAGGGTGACCGCGTCCGGGTCACACGCCACGACGTCGCTGTCGACGCGCCCGCGCAGGTCCGCGCTGGTGTTGCCGTTGTCCCCGGCGTTGACGAACTCGTATCCGCGGAACTCGGGTCTCTTCCGCAGGTCGCCCACCCAGTCCCGGCCGAGCGTGCCTTGGGTCATGCTCGCGCCCGCCGCGACGACCACCGGCCCGCTGCCCTTCGGGCGACCGTCGGCGCATGCGTCGGCGGGCGGGTTGGCGGGTGAGCGTAAGAACGTCAGGTAGCCGACGGTGCCAGCGGTGCCCAGTCCGGCGAGGACCAGCGCGCACAGGGCGATGACGATGCGCTTCTTCGTGAACAGCCTGGCGAATCCCTCCCGCAGATACCGCCGCAGCATGGGCTTGACCACGGTCCGGGTGAACGGCCGGTCGAAAACGGTGATACGCATGCTGACCCTCCAGCGTGGATGGGGTTAGTGAACACTAACCCCAGAGTGCGCTAGTGTTCACTAACCTGTCAACGGCAAGGAGAACGGCGAAGGGAGGGCAGCGATGAGCACACGTGAGCGGATCCTCGACGCGGCCGCGAACATCCTGCGAGCCCGTGGCGTCGTGCACGCCACGACCAAGGAGATCGCGCAGGCGACAGGCGTCTCGGAGCCCACCCTGTACAAGTACTTCGGGGACAAGGAGCGGCTGCTGCTCGCCGTCCTAGAGGAACGGGTGCCCGGCCTGTCCCGCGTCTCGGTCCGCCCGGGCGAGGGCGACATCGAGGAAAACCTCGCCGAGCTGGCGCACGCGGCCCTGGACTTCTACCAGCGGTCGATCCCGATGCTGGGCGCGCTCCTGGCGGACCCGGAGCGCATGGCGGCACACCGGGTGGCCATGGGGCGGCACGGCGGTGGCCCCGAGAAAGCGGTCTCCGGCTTCGCCGCCTACCTGCGGGCCGAGCAGGACCTCGGGCGCATCGCCGGGGAGGCGGACCCCGACGCGTCCGCGTCCCTGCTGATCGGCGCGTGCTTCCAGGAGGCGTTCCTGCGCTACTACGCCCAGGGCACGGACGCCGCGCCCGCCCCACGCTCCCACGCCGAGGCCCTCGCCCGGGCGGTTGTCAGACCGCTGCTGTGACGGCGGTGGTCAGGAAGCCGCGCATGTAACCGGCCACGGTGTCCAGGTGGCTTTCGAGGAGGAAGTGGCCGCCTCCGCGAACGAGGTGGATCTCCGCGTCCGGCAGGTCCCTGGCGAAGGCGCGCGCTCCGTCCGGGCCGAAGATCTCGTCGCCCGCGCCCCAGACCGCGAGGAGCGGGACGCGGCGTTCCCGGAAGTAGGCCTGCACCTGGGGGTAGAGGGGCGGGTTGGTGGCGTAGTCGCGGAACAGGGCGAGCTGGGCGAGGTCGTTGCCCGGGCGGTTGACCTCGCGGTGGTCGGCGGCCCAGGTGTCGGGGTCGACCAGCTCGGGCCGGTCCACGCCGTGGGTGTACTGCCAGCGGATGGCGTCGAGCGAGAGGGCGGCGCGGACGGGGGGCTCGGTCTCCGGGCCCGGGTTCTCGGCGTAGGCCCATACGGGCTTCCAGAATTCCGGTACGAAGCCGTCCTCGTAGGCGTTGCCGCTCTGCGTGATCACGGCGGTGATCGCGTCCGGGGTGCGGAGGGCCAGCCGCCAGCCGATGGGGGCGCCGTAGTCCTGGACGTAGATGGCGTAGCGGGTGACGCCGAGCTGGGCGAGCAGCTCTTCGGTGATGTCGGTCAGGGCGTCGAAGGTGTAGGTGAACGCGTCGGCGGGCGGGGTGTCGGAGTTGCCGAAGCCGAGGTGGTCGGGGGCGATGACGTGGAAGCGGTCGGCCAGCGCCGGGATGAGGTGGCGGAACATGCGGGAGCTGGTCGGGAATCCGTGCAGGAGGACGAGGGTGGGCGCCTCGCGGGGGCCTGCCTCGCGGTAGAAGACGCGGTGTCCCCGCACGGTCGCGTACTGGTGGCGGATCTCAACCATAACTAACCCCTTCGAGGCCTTGTGGTGGTTATCCCTCGCGTCCAGTAGACCGCCGCTGGAGTAACCTGTCAAACCACTTGATGGAGTTAGTAGCGGGGAAGGTGGGGTCCGTGCCGTGCTGGACGACCAGGCGCTCATGGAGGCGCTGAACAGCACCCCGGTCGTGGAAGGCCGACGCCGGGATCTGTGGCGTGACGGTGATGAGGTGGAGCGGTGGGCGCGGGACCACGGGGGCGTGGGCGGCGCGGAGGAGGCGCGGTGGTTGCTCGCCGCGCGGGACGCACTCCAGGCGGCGGAGTCGGACCCGGCGGCGGCCGCCTCGCCGGAGCTGCGCCGGGTGCTCGCGGGCGTACGTAAGGTCCCGCAGGCCAGCGCGTCGGGCATCGAGTGGCACGTGGAGGCCCCGCCGGAGCGCGGGCTCGCCGTGGAACTCGTCCTCGCGTGGGCGGACGTCAAGGAGCGACTGCCCGGCCGGTTGCGGCCGTGCGGGAACCCCGAGTGCCGCCTGTTCCTATTGGACCGCAGCCGTGCCAACACCGCACGGTGGTGCTCGATGAAGACTTGCGGGAACCGGCTCAAAGCCCGCCGTCACCAGGCGCGGACGCGGGAGACCCCGGCGTAAACGCGAGAACGGCGGGCTTGATCGTTAACCGGCGGTCTTGCAGGCGGGGTGACCCCAGCCGTCGGGGTTCTTCGTGATGGACTCGCCCTTCGCGTACGGCTGACCGCACCGGCAGCGGCCGGGGAACTTCGCCTTGATCGACCCACCACCGCCACCGCCCGCGCGGGCGGTCTTCTTCCGAGCCGGGCGGCCGCCACCGGTTGAGCGGGCGGCCGACTGCGGCTCCGGCGGCGGCAGGGCGGAGCCGAGCGAGGTCCCGGCGGCCTGCTGCGTACGGGCCGTATGACTGGCGGCCCGGTCCGCGGCGTCGTTGTACGGGTCGCCGTCGACCTGGTGCGCGGGTACGTAGACGAAATCGACGGTGCGGCCCGTCAGCAGCTCGTCGATACGCATCACCAGGCCCTGGTTGGCCACCGGTGAGCCCGAGGCCGTCTTCCATCCCTTCCGCCGCCACCCCGGCAGCCAGGTGGTGACCGCCTTCATGGCGTACTGGGAGTCCATCCGCACCTGCAGCGGCACGGCCGGATCGGTGGCCTCCAACAGCTTCTGCAGCGCGGTCAGTTCCGCCACGTTGTTCGTCGCGGAGCCGAGCGGCCCGGCCTCCCAGCGCCCCACCTCGCCACTCGCGCCCGCGATGGCCCAGGCCCAGGCCGCGGGCCCGGGATTCCCTTTGGACGCGCCGTCACACGCGGCGATGATCTGTTCATCCATGCCCCGATCCTGCCAGGGGTCCGCGACCACACCCGCATTCACGGAGAGGTCACACCCCCCGCACGCTCCGTCGCGGGCCGTTTGAGACCGTTGACAGATGCACGCAATTATTGGAAGGAAACAGCCAGCCGCGCGCATCGCGACCATCCTGGCCGCGTTAGTGATGTCGCTCTGCGGGACTCTCCTCGCCTGGCCCGAAAAGGCTCACGCGGCATCGCCGCCCGACGATTTGTCGCCCGCCACGTGGAACATGCAATACAGCCGGGACAACTGGAACAGAGCGTGGGATCTGGGCGGGGCGCACCACGTGGTCGCGCTTCAGGAACTGCCGCAGGCCCTGCCCGCGGAGGTGCGGGGACAGCAACCACATGTCCAGGGGAACGTGGAGCGTTACACCTGGCAGCGGGGAGACCGCGAGCGCTACCTCTACGTCCTTCGGCAGCCGTCACGGACCCTCGGAATGGTCACGTCCTTCCGGTCGGACGTGCATTTCGAGATCACCTCCCACTACCGGTCGATGCTGGCCGTGGTCGACACCGACCATCACATGATGTTCGCCTCGGCGCACGCGTCCGCCGGGCGCCGCGACCCGTACGCCCCCGGCGGTGCGGACGCGCCCGCGCTCCTTCGCCGAGCCGAGGACACCGCACGGATCGCCGGAGTCGACTGGATGGTGCTGGGCGACTTCAACCGTGAGCCCCGGCGGCTGTTGCCGGACATACCGAACGGCAGCCGCATCTACAACAGCGGTCGGGCGACCCACCGAAACGGCGGCGAGCTGGACTACGCCGTGTCCAACGTGACCACCGACCGGTGGCAGGCGGGTGTCGGCCCGAACGCGGCCAGCGACCACTGGCCCGTCGAGTTCGGCACGCTGCGGGCCGCCGGGGAGCGCGGAGTAGCGGTCCACAACGTCGGCAACGGCGAGGATCTGGGCATCTGGGGCCCCGGGTCGCGCGATGGCGCCCCCGCGAGCACCGAACCGGTGTCCCCGAACCGGGACGAGGACTGGGTGTTCCTGCCGTCCGGTGTCTCCCAGGACGGCAAGGAGAAGACGTACCGGATCGTCAGCATGACGTCACCGGCCGACAAGCCGAAGTGCCTCGACGTCGAACACGGCCCGCTGGGACGGCCCGGCGATCGCTACGTCCTCCAGGACTGCCGCCCCCTCCAGCACCCTCCGGGCCTCCCGGACCTCGGCGCCAGCCAGAACTTCAGCCTGACCTCCCCTGACCCGCGCCTCCCCAACATGCACGTGCTCACCAACGAGGCCACCGGTTTCGACGCGTCCGTCCTGGACCGGGCGCCGGGCCTCGGACACTGGATCGGCCTTGGAGATAGGCAGCCGAAGGACGCCCGCACGTACTACTTCTACCTCAACCCGGTGACGGCCGGTCCCGCGTAACGCGACCAGCCCCGCCCCCACCCCCGGCCGCAGCCGCTTCCGGCGGCTGCGGCCGGTCTTGCGGTGTCGCCCTCGTCGTACGGGGCGGCCTGTACGGGACGTCCGCCGTGACGTCAGCAGCACTGCCACGTGAACATGGCCCGGTCGAAACGGCCTGCGGCGAGGTCGTCCGGGCGGATCAGCCAGTACAGGGCGCCGCCGTCGCCCCACATCAGGTCCGCGTCCTCGTCGGAGTCGAACTGGGCCAGCAGCACCCAGCGCCGCGCCTCCTCCTCGATCCGGGGGTCCTCCCACACCACGCCCCCGCCGCCCCGCGCGCCCAGCGCACCGTGGGCCACTACGGTCTCCACGGCGCCCTGGATCGACTGCGGATGGCCGCCGATCTGATGCGCGGTGCCGCTCTCGTACTCCCACAGCGCCCTCTCGAACGCGTCCGGAAGCTCCATGCCGTCGAGGACGGGCGATTCGGTGTCGGGGGCGCTCGGCCCTATGCGCGCGGTCAACGGCACCGCCGGATACGGGGTGAGCCCGGCCGGGGCGGGGCGTTCGGAGCCCTTGTGCGAGTCGGGCGGCAGATGGAGTACGCGGGCTCCGGCCCAGGTGGTGGGGTCGGCGGTGTCGACCAGGGCGTCGTCGTCCTCGTCGCCGTAGTAGAAGAAGGCCAACCGCCCCTCCGTGGGCAGCGGTACGTCCAACTCGCCCGTGGGCAGCGCGGCGAGCGCGGCGAGCGCGGCGCAGTCGACCGCCGCCACGAACCGCAGCGGGCCCTTGCCCTCCCATACCGGCCACGCCACGTCGTCGGGCAGCCGGGGCAGACCGCCGAGCTGCCCGACGACCGGATCGCCCGCCTCCGCCGCCCGGAGGTGGGCGGCGGGCCGCAACAGGGCGGTCCAGCGGCGGGCCGCGTCGGCGGGGAGGTGGGCGCGGGCGAGGTCGTGCAGCGCGTCGTTCGTCATACGGGCCATCATCACGGCCCCCACCGACACGGGCCCCTGGGCGGGGTGCCTGAACGGGCGCCCGGGCGGCGGCGCCCACCTGCCCACCGCCCCCGCGCCCGGCAGCGGACCTCGGGGTGTGCTCATCAGCCGGGCTCTGGGGCGTCCCCACCCACCGCCGCGCGCCCGGCAGTGGGGTCAGGGGTGTCCCCGGTTTCGGGAAGGGGCGGGGTAGGGGAGAGGAACCGGTCTCAGCGGCACCGGGTGGCGGTTACCCCGCTGCCAGGCCCTCTGGGGAGGGCGCCCGGGGACCGAGCGAAAATCGGGGGCTCTCTTGGCCGGGCTTGCCTATGATCGGCCGCATGGCGACGCGGCTGGTTCAAATCTCGATGAAGGCTCAAGACAACTCCGCACTGGGCCGGTTCTGGGCGGACGCGCTCGGCTGGGAAGTCACCGGCGACAAGGGCGATGAGACCAACGTCGAACCCGGGGGCATCACCTATCCCGACCCCACCGCCCTCTGCGTGGACCTCATCCGCGTCCCGGAAGCCAAGACGGTGCAGAACCGTGTGCACGTCGACCTCGCCACCACCTCCGCGGCCCACCAGGCGGAGCTGGTCAGCCGTCTGAGGGAGCTGGGCGCGACGCCCGCCGACGTGGGACAGGGCGACGTGCCGTGGACGGTTCTCGCCGATCCGGAGGGCAATGAGTTCTGCGTGCTGGAGCCCCGGGAGGTCTACCGGGACACCGGGCCGATGGCAGCCGTGGTGACCCACTGCGCGGATCCGCGGGCCATGGCCCGGTTCTGGGGCGAGGCCATGGACTGGACGGTGCACGAGGTGGCCGACGATCACGCGGTGATGCGCTCCGCCCAGGGTGTCGGCCCGTACCTTGAGTTCCTGCGCTCGCCCGACCCGAAGACCGTGTGGAACCGCGTCCACTTCGACCTCCGGCCGTACCCCGGAGACGATCAGGCGGCCGAGGTAGCCCGGCTGCGGGCGCTCGGCGCCACCGATCTCGACATCGGCCAGAGCGACGACGTGCCGTGGACGGTCCTCGCCGACCCGGAGGGCAACGAGTTCTGCGTCCTCACCCCGCTTTGATCCGTTGGGTGACTCGGCAGGTCAAGGAACCGTAAAGGGGGGACGTTCGTTACCCCGGACATGACCGCTATGACTCCCGGCTCGAACCTCCCCCTCACCGTCGCGCGCGTGGCGGTGGACGTCACCGCGCCCGTGCGGCTCGACGTGTCGGGCCTGCTGCTCACCGCAGACGGCAAGGTGCGCTCGGACGACGACTTCGTGTTCTACAACCAGCCCACCGGCCCCGGCGTGACCCACCGCGCCGGGGCCGGGGGCGGTGGTGACGCGATCACCGTGGACACCGCCGCCGTGCCCCCCGACATCGACAAGATCGTGGTGACCGCGAGCCTGGACGCCCCCGGCGCGACCTTCGCGGGCACCGAGCCGACGGCGACCGTGCGCGGGGCCGATGACGGCGCCGTGATCGCCAGCTTCACCCCGCCGCAGCTGGGGACCGAGACCGCGCTCGTGATCGTCGAGGTGTACCGGCGGGGCGGGGGCTGGAAGGTTCGGGCGGTGGGGCAGGGCTATGCGAATGGGTTGGCGGGCATCGCGACGGACTTCGGCGTATCGGTAGAGGAGCCCGCCGCCCCGGCGGCGCCCGCTGCCGCCCCTGCTGCCGCCCCGGCCGCGCCCCCGGTGACCCAGGCCGCGCCCCCCACCGGCCCGGCGGCCCAGGTGCCCCCGCCCCCCATGCCGTCCGCTCCTCCCTCTTCGGGAAAGATCAACCTGGACAAGGGCCGGGTGAACCTCCAGAAGAACCAGACCGTGTCCCTGGTCAAGGGCGGCCGCCCGATGCTGTCGTCCGTGAAGATGGGCCTCGGCTGGGAGCCCGCCTTCCGGGGCGCGAACATCGACCTCGACGCCTCCGTGATCGCCTTCGGCGTCGACCGCAAGAAGATCGACGCATGCTTCTTCGGCAAGCTGGCCATCCTGAACGGCGCGATCCAGCACTCCGGCGACAACCTCACCGGTGAGGGCGGCGGCGACGACGAGTCCATTACCGTCCACCTGGGCGGCCTCCCTCCGGAGGTGACGGGCCTCGTCTTCACGGTCAACTCCTTCTCCGGCCAGAAGTTCACGGACGTGGCGAAGGCCTACTGCCGCCTGGTCGACGCCCAGACGAACGAGGAGCTGGTCCGCTTCGACATCACGCATGCCGAGCCGCGGACGGGCGTGATGATGGCGAAGCTGATTCGGCAGTTCTCGGGTGAGTGGGAGATGACGGCGATGGGCGAATACGTCGACTCCCGCACGGTCCGAGGAATGGCCAAGCCAGCGGGCAAGGCGCTCTGACGTCCCGGGGCGGGGGAAACCTCATCGTGGGCGGGGGCGTCAGGCTTGCTGGGCCTGGCGGGCGCGTTCGGCCATCATCGGGGTCAGCGAATCGAGCAAGGCGGAGTCGTCGATCTTGGCAATCACCGTGACCACCGACCCCGTCCGCACCATCGTGACGCTGACGTCCCTGTCCATGGTCAGCCCGCTGTCACCGAACGATTGCTTCTGGGGCGAGGAATACGCCCGGCTCTCGTCACCGGCCGACGGCATGGTCAGGGATTTCACCTCCGCGCTCCGCGGGGGCGCCATCGCCGCGTAGCCCGCGCGCGCCTTCTCGACGCTGGGGTACGCGACGACGTGGAACTCGATCCCGCCGCCGTCACCCGGGATGTACTTGACCCGGCCCGTGAAGGTCGATCCGTCGCCCCGGGACGAGGCCCCCACCCGGGGTGCGCTCGACTGCGTCCAGCCCGCCGGGAGGCTCGACCCGTCGGCGTCGGGGAGGACGCTCTCGACGGCCGCCGCGTCGGCCAGCGGCACCAGCTTCTCGGCCGCCGGGCTGCCGGAGGCCGGGGTGCCCTCGGAGCCCGGGCCGCCCGGGTCCGGGTCCGGGGCCCCGGTGCCGGACCCGGCGTCCCACTGGGCCCCCGGGCCGCCCTGTTCCCACGTCGTCGCCCCGGGACCGTCATCCGCCGCGATCAGCCGCACCCCGCCGTACGCCGCGAAGGCGAGCAGCACGGCCATCACCACCGACAGGGCGGTCAGGGCCGCGCGCCCGGAGGGGGTGTTGTTGAAGGTCATCGGCCCCAGCGAGATCTGGGTGCGCCGCACCCGCGCGCCGCCGTCGATCGTCACGCTGCCGACGACCTGCCGGGGCGCCGCGTCCGGCGGAGGCGGCGGCGGGCCCGCCAGCGCGGCGTTGAGCCGGGCCGCGAACTCCCCGTCCGCCGCCATCGCCGCCCGCACCGCGTCCCTGAGCCCCGTCACGGCCTCCGGATCCTGGGGCCGGTCGTCCACGGCGCTCAGCGCCGCCTGCCCGTCGGCCGACCCGCCGAGCCGCTCCCGTACGAGGACGGAGACGGTCCGCCCGACCTCGGTCCCCACGGCCGTCACCGCCCCCGTCGCCAGATCCGTGACGATCCGCACGGCTGCTGTAGCCACCGATTCCATGACGCCCCCCGGTTCCGTCATCCTCAGTCCGCACTGCGGTTGTTCCCGCTCCTGGGGCGACGTACCGGGATGGCCGGAAAAATTGGGACGCGCCCGGCGGCACCACCGGAGTACGGTCCCCGCCATGGGTGAAGCAGACGAGAAGGACGGCTACTTCGGAGGGCGCGTCGCGGCGACGTACGACGAGTCCGCGGCGGAGATGTTCGAGCCGGGCGCCGTGGACCCGGTGGTCGACGTACTGGCCGAGCTGGCCGGGGACGGCCCGGCGCTGGAGCTGGGCATCGGCACGGGCCGCATCGCGCTGCCGCTCGCGGAGCGCGGCGTACCGGTCCACGGGATCGAGCTGTCCCGGGCGATGACCGCCCGGCTGCGCGAGAAGCCGGGCGGGGACGCGATCGGGGTGACCATCGGCGACTTCGCCACCGCCCGAGCCGAGGGCAAGGGCACCTTCACCGTCGCCTACCTCGTCTTCAACACGATCATGAATCTGACGACGCAGGACGCCCAGGTGGCCTGCTTCCGCAACGTCGCGGACCACCTCGCCCCCGGCGGCCGCTTCGTCATCGAGGTGATGATCCCGGAGCTGCGGAAGCTGCCCCCGGGACAGCACATCGTGCCGTTCCGGCTCGACGCCGCGCGCTGGGGGTTCGACACGTACGACGTCGCCACCCAGGAGATGAGTTCGCACCACCTGTTCCTCACGGAGGACGGCCGGGCCACGTACACCCCGATGCCCTTCCGCTACGTATGGCCCGCGGAACTCGACCTGATGGCCCGGCTCGCCGGAATGCGGCTGCGCGACCGGTGGGAGGGCTGGGCCCGCGAGCCGTTCACGAACGACAGCCCCCGGCACGTCTCGGTGTGGGAGAAGCCCGCCCACTAGCACTGCCCGGTCAGCACCGCCCGGTCAGCACCGCCCGGTGCGCAAAACCCCCATGGCAAAATCGGCGGGTGCAGATCGGGATGCTGGGCCCATTCGAAGTGCGCACGGACGAAGGCGACGGCGGCGGCAGCCTCACCGACGTGCCGGGGGCGCGGCTGCGGGGGTTGCTGGCGGCGCTCGCGCTCACGCCGGGGACCGCCGTTCCGAAGGCGTCGCTCGTCGACTGGATCTGGGGCGAGCACCCGCCCGCCGATGCGACGAACGCCCTGCAGCGGCTGGTGTCCCGGCTGCGGAAAGCGCTGCCGGACGGGGTGATCGAGGGGCGGCCGGACGGCTACCGGCTGGCAATGGAGCCGGGTGCCGTCGACACCGTGCGGTTCGAACGCCTCCTCATCACAAGTCAGACATGCGCCGGGGACACCTCCCGGCGGGCGCGGCTGCTGCGCGAGGCGCTGGGGCTGTGGCGCGGCGCGGCGCTGCAGGACGTCGGTCTGCGGGACAGCGCCGCGTTCGACGTCGCGGCCGCCCGGCTGGAGGGGCTGCGGCTGACCGCCAGGGAGGAGTGCGCCGACGCGGAGATCGCCCTCGGGCGCGGCGCGGAGCTGGTCACGGAGCTGACCGACCTGGTGGCCGCGCACCCGGTACGGGAGCGGCTCGTCGCCGCGCTGATGCGCGCCCTCGCCGCCGCCGGTCGCGACAGCGAGGCGCTGCTGGTGTACCAGCGGGCGCGGGAGGCGCTGGCCGACGCGCTGGGCGTCGACCCCTCGCCGGAGCTGGCCGCGACGCATGTCGCGCTGCTGCGGGGCGAGTTGGGGCGGCGGGAGGAGGGCCGCAGGTCCAACCTGCGCGCCGAGCTGACCACCTTCGTCGGCAGGGGCGCCGACATCACCTCGGTCCGTGAGCTGATCGCCGAGCACCGGCTCACGACCGTGATCGGGCCGGGTGGAGCGGGAAAGACCAGGCTGGCCACGGAGACCGCGCGCACACTGCTCGGCGAACTGCCGGGCGGGGCCTGGCTGGTGGAGCTGGCCGCCCTCGGCGCGGACGGCGATGTGGCGCAGGTGGCGCAGGCGGCCCTCACCGGGCTCGGTCTGCGGGACGCCCTGCTCGGCGCGGCCCCGCACGCGGAGCCGACGGACCGGCTCATCGCCGCGATCCGCGAACGGGAGGCGCTGCTGATCCTGGACAACTGCGAGCACGTCATCGAGTCGGCGGCGACGTTCGCCCACCGGGTGCTCGGGGAGTGCGGGCGGCTGCGGATCCTGGCGACGAGCCGGGAACCGCTCGGCATCACCGGTGAGGCGCTGTGGCCCGTAGAGCCGCTGGCCCTGCCGGACGCGTACCCCGGCCGCGCCGAGATGGAGTCCTCGCCCGCCGTGCGGCTGCTGCGGGACCGGGCCGGGGCGGTGCGCCGGGATCTCGCGGCCGACACCCCCACGCTGGCGACCATGGTGCGCGTCTGCCGGGCGCTGGACGGAATGCCGCTGGCGATCGAACTGGCCGCCGCCCGGCTGCGCACCATGTCCGTCGACCAGCTCGCCCACCGGCTCGACGACCGGTTCCGCCTGCTGACCGGCGGCAGCCGCACCGCGCTGCCCCGGCACCGGACGCTGCGCGCGGCGGTCGACTGGAGCTGGGAGCTGCTCACCGACGCCGAGCGGAGGGTCCTGCGCAGGCTCGCGGTGTTCTCCGGCGGGGCCAGCCTGGAAGCCGCCGAACAGGTCTGCGCAGGCGACGCCGTCGGGCCGGATCAGGTGCTCGAACTGCTCACCGCGCTGACCGAGAAGTCCCTGCTGCTCGCCGAGGGCGAGGGCCACACCGCCCCGCGCTACCGCATGAGCGGCACGATCAAGGAGTACGCCGGGCACCGGCTCGCGGAGGCGGGGGAAGCGGAGCGGGCGCGCCACGCGCACCTGGCGTACGTCACCGAGCTGGCCGAAACCGCCGAGCCGCACCTGCGCCGCGCCGAGCAACTGGAGTGGCTGGCCACGCTGGAGGCCGAGCACGACAACATCGCCTCGGCGATGCGCGGCGCGCTCGCGGCGGGCGAGGCGCAGGCGGCGATGCGGCTCGCGGCGGCCGCGGGCTGGTACTGGTGGCTCGGCGGGCACAAGAGCGAGGGCCTGGAGCTGATCACCGCGGCCACCAGGACGCCCGGCGAGGTGACGGACGAGGTACGGGCCACGGTGTACGCGCTGGTCGTGCTGTTCGTGACCTCCGGGCGGGGCGATGAACACCAGGCCGCGGAGTGGATTCACGAGGCGCACCGGTTGAGCCTGCGCGGTGGGCCCCACTCCCCGCTGCTGGGGCTCGTCTCCGCGCTGGAACGCCTGCTGGAGGCGCCCGGCGCGTTCCGGCCCGCGTTCGAACCGCTGCTGGACAACGAGGACCCCTGGGTGCGCGCGCTGGCCCGGCTGCAGCTGGGCAAGATGCGCGTCGTGCTCGGCCTGGGCGGGCAGGACGGCGAGGTCGCCGACGCGTATCTGGAGGCGGCGCTCGCCGAATTCCGGGCGCTCGGCGAGCGGTTCGGGATCTCGTTCGCCCGCACCGAGCTGGCGGACCGGATCGCCATGCGCGGCGAACTCGCCGGTGCGTGCGAGCACTACGAGCAGGCGATCGCGGTCGTCACCGAGGTTGGTGCCACCGAGGACGTCATCCGCATGCGGTCGCGGCAGGCGCAGCTGTACTGGCTACTGGGCGACCAGGACGCGAGCGCGGCCGCGATCGCCGAGGCGCAGCGGTGCGCGGAGCGGGTCACCTGGCCGGACGCGCTGGCCGAGCTGGCCTTCGCGCGGGCGGGACTCGCCCGGTGGCGCGGCGACGCCGAGGAGGCGCGCGAACAACTCGGCGTCGCGACGGCCCTGCTGGGCGACGAGGCGGAGCAGGCGCACATCCGCGCGATGACGTACGACCTGCTCGGCTATCTCGCCGACGACCTCGGCGAGGCCCGGGTGCACCGCGCGGCGGCCTGCGCGGCGGCGGCCGAGGCGGGCCATCCGCTGGGCATCGCGCAGGTGCTCGTCGGGGTCGCGGACCTGGCGCTGCGCGGCGGCGAGCCCGAGCAGGCCGCGCGGCTGCTCGCGGCGAGCACGGACGTACGCGGTCTGCGGGACCACTCCCACCCGGACGTGGCCCGGATCGAGCGGACCGTACGGCGTCTCCTCGGCGAGGTGACGTTCGCCGAGGCGGCCCGGGAGGGGACCCGGACCAGCTGGTCGCGGCTGGCCGAGGTCACGCTGTCCCGTCGCTCGGTTCCGTCCAGGTGACCGGCAGCGCGTGGACGCCGTAGATGTTCATATCCGTCTTGAGTCTCACCTCGTCGGCGGGAATGGCCAGCTTGAGGGTCGGAAAGCGGCGCAGCAGACCGGCGAAACCGGCGCGCATCTCGATGCGGGCCAGCTGCTGGCCGAGGCATTGGTGAATGCCGTGACCGAAGGTCATATGGCCTCGGGCCTTGCGGTGGATATCCAGGACATCGGGCTTGTCGAAGCGCCGGGGGTCGCGGTTGGCGGCCAGCAGGGAGACAACGACGGTCGATCCCTTGGGGATGATTTCGCCGCAGAGTTCGATGTCCTCCGTGGCGTAGCGATAGAAGGTATCGGCAATGGAAAGGTAGCGCAGCAGTTCCTCCACGGCGCCGGGGAACAGCTCCGGGTCGGCGCGCAATTCGGCCAGCTGCTCGGGGTGTTCCAGGAGTGCGAAGGTGCCCAGTGCCAGCATGTTGGCGGTGGTCTCGTGGCCCGCGAACAGCAGCAGGAAGCCGATACCGGCCAGTTCCTCGATGGTGAGGTCGTCATGGCGGGCCAGGTCGGACAGGAGGTCGTCGCCGGGGGTGGCACGCTTACGCGTGACCAGTTCGGTGAGGTACGTCATCAATGCGGTGTACGCGGCGATCTTCTCGTCGATCGTCACGTCCTTTTCCAGGAACTTGGCGGAGTTGACCTGAAAGGTCTCCCGGTCCTCGTAAGGGGCACCGAGCAGTTCGCAGATCACCAGCGACGGCACCGGCAGCGCGAATTCCTTGACCAGGTCGACCGGCGGGGCAAGGCGCGCCAGCTCGTCCAATTGCCGCTCGGCGATCTCGATGATGCGCTCTTCGAGCTGCTTCATGCGTTTGACGGTGAACGCGCCGGTGAGCTTGCGCCGCAGCCGGGTGTGGTCCGGCGGGTCCATGGCGATGAACAGGCCCGGTTCCTGCGGGGACGGTTCGGTGGGGGTGGGCATGCCGGGCGTTTCGAACGGCACATGGAGAATGCCGATGTCCTGGCGGGAGCTGAACCGGGTGTCGGCCATGAGCTGGCGGACCGCTTCGTAGCCGGTGACGATCCAGCCCTCGTGACCGTCGGGGAAGACCATGGGACAGACGGGGCGGGCCTCGCGCATCCGGGTGATGTCGCGAGGCGGGTCGAAGGGGCCCGCGTCGCGCTCCGTGGGGAGGACGCGCGGGGTGGGAACCGTCTCGCTCATCGATGGTCCTTTCGTGGCGGCTGTTGGGACCACGATCACCGACCGGCCTGACACCCCGCTGTCACGCCCCTGACACGGGGCTCATTTGGGGATTTTCCACAGCCGTACCGTGTGGGCCCTGGCGTCGTTGCCCGCGACGAGGCGGCCGTCCGGGCTGAAGGCCACGTCCTGGATCTCGTGGTCCCCCTCCCCTGCGTCGACCGACAGGATGGCGCGTGGTTTATGGCTGGCCACGTTCCACAGCAGCACTCCGTTTTTGGCGGGGGTGGCGAGCGTCTTGCCGTCCGGGCTGAACGCCAGGTGCCCGACCGTGCCCTGGTAGTAGTCGCTGAGGATGGCTGTGCGGCGGCCGGTGGCCACGTCCCACAGCCGCACATCGCCGACGGAACTGCCGGTGGCGAGGGTCTTGCCATCCGGGCTGAACGCCACGCTCAAGACCCCTTGGGGCGTGGAGAAGGTGGCACGTGGATCGCCTTGGCCGTGCGGCTCCGGGTCACGGCCCGCCACGTCCCACAGCAGCGCCGCGTGCTTCGGGGTGAGATTGCTGTCGGAGTCGTCACCCGCGGAGACCAACGTCCGGCCGTCCGGGCTGAAGACCACATCCTTGACGCGCGTGCCGGGGTCGAAGAAGGCGAGTGACTCGTCCCCACGGCCGTTGGTGTCCCACAGGTCCACCGCCTTGCTCTCATCGCCAGTGGCGAACAGCTTGCCGTCCGGGCTGAAGGCCACGCTTTCGCCGCTGCCATAGAGGAACCGGATCTGCCGGTGCTCGGCCACGTCCCACAGGGTCACCCAGCCAGTCGAATTGGCGGCGGCGAGGACCTTGCCGCCACGGCTGAGCGCCACGTCGCGGATCTCGAACCCCTCATTGCCGACGCCGTCGCGTTGGGTGAAGGTGGCTTTGACTTTGCGGCTGGCGACATCCCACAGCCGCACCTTGCCCTCGTAGCTGCCGGTGGCGAGGGTCTTGCCATCCGGACTGAACGCCATGCCTCCGGCCGCCCCGGACTTCCCGGTCGGGCCGATGGAGGCCGTGGGCGGATACGAGCGATAGGGGAGGCTGGGGCCTCGGTCGGGGGAAGAGTCGGGGAGGTAGACGGCGATCAGGATGATGGCGAGGACGAAGATCCCGACTCCGCCGAGCACGAGGGGAAACCCCGGGGCGGGGACGGCGAGGGGGTCCGCCGGAGCGGGCGGCGGTACGGGAGCGGCGGGCTCGGGCGGCGGTACGGAGGCGGCGGGCTCGGGCGCCGGTACGGGAGCGGCGGGCTCAGGACCGCGCGGCGACCGTGCGGTACGCGTCTCGGCGTCGGGCGAGCCGGGGGCGCTGGGCGAGCCCGGGGCGCTGGGTGTCACGGGCCCGGCCCCCGACAGCGACACGGCGGTACGCGTATGGGCGTCGGCGATCTCTGCCCCGTTCACCCTTCGGCACAGCTCGATGACCTCGGCCGGGGTCGGCCGCTGCTCCGGGTCCTTCTCCAGGCAGCGGGCGGCGATGGCCCTGACGGGCTCGGGGCAGCCGTCGAGGTCGGGAGCCTGCTCCAGGACGCGGTAGATCACGGCGTGGTCGGCGCCGCCGCCGAAGGGGAGCCGTCCGGTGGCGGCGAAGTGGGCGACGCCCCCGAGCGCGAACACATCACCGGCCTCGGTGACGTCCTGCCCCCTGATGTACTCGGGCGCCATATAGGCGGGCGTTCCCGTACGCATTCCGGTGGCGGTCACCGAGGTGACGTCCGCGGCCCGGGCGATACCGAAGTCGATGACCTTGGGCCCGTCACCGGTGAGGATGATGTTGGACGGCTTCAGGTCGCGGTGGATCACCCCGGCCGCGTGGATGGACTGCAGGGCTTCGGCCACCCTGGCGACCAGGCCCACCACCGTCTCGACCGGCAGCGGCTCCCCGTCGGCCACCGCCTGCTGCAGCGAAGGCCCGGGAACGTAGGCCGTGGCCAGCCACGGCTCGTCGGCCTGGAGATCCGCGTCGACCACCGGCACCGTGTAGAGACCCTGCACCCGCCGGGCCGCGGCCACCTCCTGCTCGAACCGCTTGCGGAACGACGCGTCGCCCGCGTACTCGCGGTGCACCACCTTGACCGCCACCGCGCTCCCGGCGGGCGTACGCCCCAGGTACACGCGGCCCATCCCGCCCGCGCCGAGCACCCCCTCCAGCCGGTACGGACCGGTCCGGGCGGGGTCACCATGCCCCAGTGGGCGCGGTGTCGGCGGCGCGGTCGGCCAGCCCAGTTGTCGGGACATTCCGACTTTCACCCCCGTTGAACTGCCGCCCCTTGTCCGGGCAAGCGAGCGACAGCGTAAACGAACCCGGGACCCCCGGAAAGATCTACCCCCGGTACGCCGAGGGGCTAGGCCGACACCGGAGCCCCCGCCAGGCCCGCCACCCGGGCCAGCCGCCGGTAGGAGTCGAGGAGGGCGTCCCGGTCGTACGTACTCGTCGTCACCAGCACCTCGTCCGCGCCGCTGCGCCCGATCAGCTCGTCGAGCGCGGCGGCCACCTCGTCCTCCGTGCCGTACAGCTGGCCGCGCAGCCCCTCCTCGTAAAAGCCGCGCTCCTTCTCGGACATCTCCAGCGCGGCGATCTCCTCCGGCGGGGTGAGCGGAGGGAAGGTGCCACGGGTGCGGGAGTGGGCCATCGCCCAGGCCTCGGGGGCGAGGAGGCGGCGCGCCTCGTCGGCCGTGTCGGCGACCGCCACGTTGCCCGATACGACGACGTACGGCGCGGACGACCACGCGGAGGGCCGGAAGCCCGCCCGGTAGCGGTCGATCGCGCCCAGCATCCGGTCCCGGCCGCGCAGATCGCCGATGACCAGCCCCAATCCGGCCTCGGCCGCCACCTCCGCGCCCGCGCCCGTCGCCAGGACGAAGGCGGGCAGGGTCAGGCCCTCCGCCGGGTGGGCGTGGACCTGGGGGTACGCGCGCTGCTCGCCGGTGAACCAGCCCAGCAGCTCGGCCAGTTGCGCGCCGAAGTCCTGCGCGGCGTCCTTCTCGGCGCCGAGCGCCCGGCGGATGCCGTCCGTGAAGCCGACCGAGCGGCCGAGGCCCATGTCGATCCGGCCGGGGAAGAGGGAGGCCAGCACCCCGAACTGCTCCGCCACCACCAGCGGGCGGTGGTTCGGCAGCATCACGCCGCCCGTGCCCACCCGGATGCGGTCCGTCGCCGCCGCGACGGCGGCCGCCAGCACGGTGGGCGCCGATCCGGCGACGCCGGGGACGCTGTGGTGCTCCGAGACCCAGAAACGGCTGAAGCCGAGCGCCTCGGCCTGCCGCGCGAACCGCACGGTGTCGCGCAGCGCCTCGGACCGCTCCCGCCCCTGCCGGGTGCGGGAGCGGTCCAGGATGGAGAAGGGGACGTTACGAAGCCACGAGGTCACCTACGTGTCAACGCGCATCCCCGCCCGGAGGATTCCCCGGCTCAGCCCTGACGGCGCCAGGGGCCGGTGATCGCCAGCATGATGCCGGGGACCTGGATGTTCGCGTACAGGGTCCGCCCGTCGGGCGAGAAGACCACGCCGGTGAACTCGCTGAACTCCGGCTCCTCCGCCGAGCCGATGTTCAGGTCGTTGCGCGCGATCGGGTACGTACGGCCGTCGTCCGTCGCCCCGAACAGGTGCTGGATGCCCTCGCCGTCCTCGGCGATCACCAGACCGCCGTACGGCGAGACGGTGATGTTGTCCGGGCCGTCGAACGCGCCGTCCTTCGACGGGTCCGGGTTGACGCCCAGCAGCACCTTGAGGGTGAGGGTGCGGCGCTTGGGGTCGTAGAACCAGACCTGGCCGTCGTGCTGGGCCGGGCTCTCCTCACGGGCGTACGAGGAGACGATGTACGCGCCCCCGTCGGCCCACCACATGCCCTCCAGCTTGCGCGCCCGGGTGATCTCGCCGTCCTTGAACTGCTTCCGGACGGAGACGGACTTGGCGTCGCGGTCCGGCACCGGCTCCCAGTCCACGCCGTAGACCGTGCCGGTCTTGGTGGCGCGGGACAGGTCGTCCACGAACTTGCCGCCGGAGTCGTAGCACCGGGGCGCCTGGAGCACGCCCGCGTCGTCCTTCAGGGTGCGCAGTCGGCCCCGGCCGTGCTCGAAGCCGTGCGGCGGGACCCAGCGGTAGAGGAGACCGTTCGGACCGGAGGCGTCCTCGGTGAGGTAGAGGTGGCCGCGCTTGGGGTCGACGACGACCGCCTCGTGCGCGTACCGGCCCAGCGCCTTGATCGGCTTGGGGTCACGGTTCGCCTCGCGGTCGAGCGGGTCGACCTCGAAGACGTAGCCGTGGTCCTTGGTCATGCCGTTCTGACCGGCCTTGTCCTCGGTCTCCTCGCAGGTCAGCCAGGTGCCCCAGGGAGTGCGCCCGCCCGCGCAGTTGGTGGCGGTGCCCGCGATGCCCACCCACTCGGTGACGTGGTCGCCGTGCTTGGCGACCTCGACCACGGTGCAGCCGCCGGACGCCGCCGGGTCGTAGACGAGGCCGTCGATCAGCGGGACCGGGTGCGGCCAGTCCTTGCGGGGACCAGCCAGCTCGTGGTTGTTGACCAGCAGCGTCGCGCCGCGGCGGCCCTCGAAGGTGGCGGTGCCGTCGTGGTTGGACGGGGTCGTCTCGCCGGACTCCAGCTTTGTCTCGCCGGTGCGGGTGATGATCCGGTACGTGAAGCCCTTGGGCAGGGCCAGGAGGCCCTTGGGGTCGGCGACGAGCGGGCCGTAGCCGAGCCGGGCGCCGCCGCCTCCCTGCTCCGCGGCGGTGTCGGCGACCTCGGTCGCCAGCGCGCCGGGCGCGGTGCCGAGCACACCCGCGCTCCCGACCAGGGCGAACCCGGCCCCGGTGTACGCGGAGCGCTTCGCGAAGTCTCTTCGAGTGACGGCCATCTTCATCTCCTGAGCGGCAAGGGCCTGGCTGCGGACGCCATGCTGTGCGCTGCTGCGCACTGCGCGCATAGATTTTCGCCCTAGACCGAACAACAGTTGAACGGAATGAGACATCGACGGACCAAACGGGCCCGTCGATGTCTCGTCAGCCGCTAACCGCCAGCAGTCAGGCCCGGGAGCGGGCCTTGAACGCGGCCTTCCGGGCCTCCTTCGCGGCCTTCTTGTCCGGGTGCAGCCGCCCCATCGCCTCCAGCACGTCGGCCGTCGCCGGGTGGTCCACCTTCCAGGCCGACTCGAAGAAGCCGCCGGACTGGTCGACCAGCCCGCGCACCAGGTCCCGCAGCTCCTCGGAGTCGTCCTCCGTGGCGAGCTGCGCGGCCAGGGTGTCCACCGTCAGCCAGAAGACCATGGTCTCCGACGGCTCCGGGATGTCCTTCGCACCGTGCTCGGCCAGCCAGACCCGGGCCAGCCCGCCCAGGTGGCGGTCGTCCAGCACCTCGCGCAGCGCGGGCTCGGCCGCGGCGCCGACCAGCGACAGCGTCTGCTGGCAGGTGAGGCGGCGCAGCGGGGCGTCCTCGTCGTCGCCTCGGGCGGCGGCCAGGAGTTCCCGGGCGGCCTCCTCGGGCGTACGGCGGCCGAGCCACAGCTCGGCCTCGGCGTGGGCGGCGGGCTCGGGGTGGCCGGGGAGGGTGTTCAGCAGGACGTCCGCGCCCTGGTCGGCCAGGTCGCCGACGACCGGGGCGTCGACGCCCGCGTCGAGCATGCGGGAGCGGACCGCGTAGACGCCGAGGGGGGTGAGGCGGACCATCCCGTAGCGGGACACGTCCTCCTCGTCGTCCTGCGGCTGCTCCCGCTCCGGGTCGGACTCGTGGAGCCGTACCTCGCCGTCGACCTCCTCGATCAGCGCCTCGTCCACCGGCTGGTAGTCGATCAGGCCGGTCGGGGCGAGCAGCCGGAACTGGTCGTCCAGCCGCACCATCGCCTCCGACACCTCTTCGAGGATGTCGTCGGTCGGCTCGTCCATGTCGTCGGGGACGACCATGGAGGCGACGAGCGCGGGCAGCGGCACCGAGCCGACGGCCGCCTCCTCGTCCATGGCGGTGAGCAGGTAGAGGTTGCCGAGGATCCCGTCCAGGAACTCGCCCTCCTCCTCCGGGTTCCAGTCGATCGAGTCGAGGTCGATCTCGCCACCCTCGCTGATCTGGTCCACGATGTCGGCGAGGTCGGGCGCGGCGGCGTCGGCGAGGACGGTCTCGAAGCCGTCGAGCCAGATGTCGAGGACGTCCTGCGGGCTGCCGCCGGTGATCAGCTCCAGCTCTTCGCCGCTGGTCGCGGTGGCGGTGGGCTCGCTTTCACCGTCGGCCGCGGTGTCGTCGTCCGCCGCTTGATCGTGGTTCTCCGTGGACTCCTGGATCGCCACCAGCCCGGTGTCGACGGCCAGCTGCCACGCCTGGGCGACGTGGTCGGGGCCGTCCTCGTCCGCCGCGAGGTCCAGCAGCTCTACGGCCGCCCGCAGATCGTCAGCCGACAGCACGCCCCCCGCCGCCACCGGCTTTCCGGGCTCGGCCCAGCGGGCGAGCCGCACCGCGCGGGCGAGGAGCGGCGCGGCGAGCGCGTCCCTGGCGAGTTCCGCGTCGGTGCGGAGCCGCACGGGCGGCATGGTGGGGCGGTCTCCTGGCATATGCGGAAGTCTCCTCGGCGCATGGCGGTACGGGGGTACGAGGCGCGCGGCCCGACCCCCCAGCGTAGACGGAACGCGGGGGCAGTTTCGTCCCGATGTGGCCGCCCACCGCGTTCCCCCACGCGGTGACGTGTCTGTTCATCCGGCGGCCCGGGCCCGTACACCTGACCGGTCTTGACAACTGTTGTGCGGAGACAAGAGATTGACGCGCGTAGAGGCCACCTTGTCCCTCTGTTCACTCCGCACCGGAGGCCATCACCATGTCCCCACGCGCCCGGCGTACGTCTGTCGCCGTCACCGTCACCGCTGTAGCGGCGGGCCTGCTCGTAGGCCCGTCGTCCGCGTTCGCCGCCCCCGCTGCGGACGCTACCCGCATCCACGACATCCAGGGCGACACCCGGATATCCCCGCTGGCCGGGAAGCAGGTGTCCGACGTCTCCGGCACGGTCACGGCGGTGCGCACCTTCGGCTCGTCGCGCGGCTTCTGGATCCAGGATGCCCGGCCGGACGCCGACCCGGCGACCAGCGAGGCGGTCTTCGTCTTCACCGGCTCGACCACGCCGTCCGTCGCGGTCGGGGACGCGGTGCTGGTCAGCGGGACGGTGAGCGAGTACTACCCGGGCGGGGCGGCGGCCGGTCTCCAGTCCCTGACCGAGATCTCCAAGGCCACGTGGACGGTCCAGTCGCAGGGCAACGCCCTCCCCGCCGCCTACCGCCTCAACCCCTCCACCGTCCCCGACCGGTACACCCCCGGCGGCGCCCTGGAGGGCCCGGAGCTGCGGCCGCGTTCGTACGCGCTGGACCGGTACGAGTCGCTGGAGGGCATGCGGGTGTCGGTCGCCGACGCGCCCGTGGTCGGCGCGACGACTACGTACAAGGAGCTGTGGGTCACCGCCGAACCGCGCCACAAGCGCACCGCGCGCGGCGGCGCCCTCTACGACACGTACCGCGACCCGAACGCGGGCCGTCTGAAGATCGCCTCCCTCCTCCCCTACGCCGAGCACCCCTTCCCGGCGGCCGACGTCGGCGACGAGCTGACCGGGACGACGGCCGGGCCGCTGGACTACGACAACTTCGGCGGCTACACGATCGCGGCGAGCGCGCTGGGGACGCTGGAGGACCGAGGGCTTACGCGGGAGCACACCCGCAAGCAGAAGTCCGGCGAGCTGTCGGTCGCGACCTACAACGTCGAGAACCTCTCCCCCAAGACCGCCCAGTCGAAGTTCGACCGCCTGGCGTCCGGCCTGGTCGACAACCTCGCCTCTCCCGACATCGTCGCCTTGGAGGAGGTCCAGGACGACAACGGCGCCACGAACGACAGTGTCGTGAGCGCCGACGCCACCCTGAAGAAGCTCACCGACGCCATAGCCGCCGCCGGGGGCCCTTCGTACTCATGGCGGCAGATCAACCCGACGGACGACCAGGACGGCGGCGAGCCGGGCGGCAACATCCGGGTGGCGTTCCTCTACAACCCGAAGCGGGTCTCCTTCACCGACACCCCGGGCGGCGACGCGACGACGCCGGTCGCGGTGGTGCGGAAGAATGGCAAACCCGCTCTCTCCACCTCCCCGGGCCGCATAGACCCCGGGAACGAGGTGTGGAAGGACAGCCGCAAGCCGCTGGTCGGGCAGTTCGCCTTCCGGGGCCGCCCGGTGTTCGTGGTCGCCAACCACTTCAACTCCAAGGGCGGAGACCAGGGCCTCGACGCCCGCGTCCAGCCGCCCGTCCGCTCCTCGGAGACCCAGCGCACGGGCCAGGCGGCGGCGGTCAACACCTTCGTCAAGTCCCTGCTGGCCGCCGACCCGAAGGCGGCGGTGGTCGTCGCGGGCGACCTCAACGACTACCAGTTCTCCCCCACCCTCTCCGCCCTGACGAAGGGCGGCGTGCTGACCGACCTGGTGACCCGCCTCCCGCGCGACGAGCGCTACGGCTACGTCTACAACGGCAACTCCCAGGTCCTGGACCACATCCTCACCAGCCGCGCCCTCCGCGCCCCGGACTACGACATCGTCCACATCAACGCGGAATTCACCGACCAATCCAGCGACCACGACCCCCAGGTGGTCCGCGTCCGCCCCTGACCACCCCGCCGTTCATTCCCCCACCCCGCCCCTCCCCGACCCCGGGACTCCGCCCCGGCCCCCGCTCCTCAATCGCCGGAGGGGCTGAATGTTGGAAACGGGGCCCCCGCCCGCGCCTGGCGCGGG
>NZ_JBHWJI010000049.1:0-75305 GCF_042731515.1 Streptomyces sp. NPDC059850 | reverse complement strand
GTCTTCCGACCGGCCCGCCCGACGCGTTGATGAGTGCGGCTCAGCCGCGGCGGCCCACCAGCTTCCAAGCGGTCGGCAGCGCGCCCATCGCCAGCGCCGCCTTCAGCGCGTCACCGACCAGGAACGGGATCAGACCGGCGGCCACCGCCTCGCCCAGCGAGCTGTCCGTGGCCAGCGCCAGGTACGGGACGCCGATCGCGTAGATGATCGCGGAACCGGCCGCCATCGTGCCCACCGTGCGCAACGCGCCCCGGTCGCCGCCGCGCCGCGCCAGCGCGCCCACCACCGTCGCGGCGAGCAGCATGCCCAGCACATAGCCGAAGGACGGCATGGCGGCGCCGGAGTCGCCCTCGGCGAACCAGGGCATGCCCGCCATCCCGGCCAGCGCGTACAGCGCGAGCGACAGGAAGCCCCGGCGGGCCCCGAGCGAGGTGCCCACCAGCAGCGCGGCGAACGTCTGGCCGGTCACCGGCACCGGGGAGCCGGGGACGGGCACCGCGATCTGCGCGGCGAGCCCGGTGAGCACGGCGCCGCCCACGACGAGCGCGGTGTCACGGGCGAGAACACGCCGCGCGGGGAACACCGCGTCGGCGAGGACCGTACCGGTCGGGGCGGCGGCGGAAACACTGCTCATCAGCGGAACTCCGAGGTCAGAAGGGGTGGACTACGCGACGGTAACCCGCGCGGCGACACCGCACACCATCGGATGACCACAAAGGCGGGGCTCCGCGCTTGGCGGCTTCGGGCAGATGGGGGCGATACGGAGTGTAACCACGATGTCCGATATCCAGAAAAGTTTGACATCAATGTTGTCCTGATCGGACACCCGCCTTCACACTGGGGGCCGTTTTGCATCCGCCCGCCCCTCACACAAGGGACAGAGACAAGTCATGAACCCGACACCTGCGTCCCCAGCGCCGCAGAGCGGCACGAAGGCGACCGACGCGGGCGCGGACGCCTCGCCTCCGCTCTCCCACGGCCTCAAGCAGCGCCACCTGTCGATGATCGCCCTCGGCGGCGTGATCGGCGCCGGGCTGTTCGTCGGTTCCGGCGCCGGAATCGCCGCCGCCGGGCCCTCGATCGTCCTCGCCTACGCGCTCTCCGGGCTGCTCGTGATGCTCGTGATGCGGATGCTCGGCGAGATGTCGGCGGCCAACCCGGCCTCCGGTTCGTTCTCCGTGCACGCCGAACGCGCCATCGGGCCGTGGGCCGGGTTCACCGCGGGCTGGATGTTCTGGGTGCTGCTGTGCGTGGGCATCGCAGCCGAGGCGATCGGCGCGGCCGGGATCATGGTCCACTGGTTCCCGGGCACCGAGTCCTGGATGTGGGTCGCCGTCTTCATGGCGATCTTCTGCGGCACCAACCTCGCGGCCGTCAGCAACTTCGGCGAGTTCGAGTTCTGGTTCGCCGCGCTGAAGATCGCCGCGATCAGCGTCTTCCTCGTCCTGGGCGCCCTCGCCGTCCTCGGCATCCTGCCCGGCACCGACTCCCCCGGCAGCCATAACCTCACCGGCGAGGGCGGCTTCCTGCCCAACGGCACGGACGGCCTGGTGGTCGGCCTGCTGGCCTCCGTCTTCGCGTACGGCGGCCTGGAGACGGTGACGATCGCGGCGGCCGAGTCCGAGAACCCGGTCAAGAGCGTCGCCGGTGCGGTGCGCACCGCGATGTGGCGCATCGCCCTCTTCTACGTCGGCTCGATGCTCGTCGTCGTCACGGTCATCCCGTGGAACGACAAGGCGGTCGTGAAGGACGGCCCGTACGTCGCGGTCCTCAACCACCTCGACATCCCGGCGGCCGGCGACATCATGAACGTCATCGTCCTGGTCGCCCTGCTCTCCGCGATGAACGCCAACATCTACGGCGCCTCCCGCATGTCCTACTCCCTGGTGGCCCGCGGCGAGGGCCCCGCCCTCCTCGGCCGCGTCTACGGCGGCGTCCCCCGCCTCACCGTCCTCGCCTCCTCCTTCTTCGGCTTCGTCGCGGTGCTGCTCAGCTACTGGTGGCCGGACACCATCTTCAAGTGGCTCCTCAACATGGTCGGCGCCGCGGTGCTGGTCGTCTGGACCTTCATCGCCGTCTCCCAGCTCGTGATGCGCCGCCGCATCCAGCGCGAGGCCCCCGAGAAGCTCGTGGTCAAGATGTGGCTCTTCCCCTACCTGACCTACGTGGCCCTGGCCGCCACCATCGGCGTCCTCCTCCTGATGCTCCGCGAGGACGAGACCAGCACCCAGCTGTACTTCACGGTCGGCCTGACGGCGGTACTCGCGATCACCGGCTACGCCCGCCAGAAGGCGGTGGCGGCGCAGCGCTGACCGTCACCCCCTCCGCTTCCCGAGGCGGGGCAGGCCCTACGTCCCTGGGCCTGCCCCGCCTCGGTCCTTTGGGGCAGAGATCCGGGCTTCTCCGGCAGAGAAAGTTCTTACTGGTAGCGTGCAGTTGCAAGCTAATTGCAATAAGGGTCCGGAGGGCTTGGCATGGCCATCTACACACTTCCTGAACTTCCGTACGACTACTCGGCGCTGGCCCCGGTCATCAGCCCCGAGATCATCGAGCTGCATCACGACAAGCACCACGCCACGTATGTGAAGGGCGCGAACGACACGCTGGAGCAGCTCGCCGAGGCGCGGGACAAGGACCAGTGGGGGTCGATCAACGGGCTGGAGAAGAATCTGGCCTTCCATCTGTCGGGCCACATCCTGCACAGCATCTACTGGACCAACATGACCGGCGACGGCGGTGGTGAGCCGCTGGCGAAGGACGGGGTGGGCGAGCTGGCCGATGCCATCGCCGAGGGCTTCGGGTCCTTCGACCGGTTCAAGGCGCAGCTGACCAAGGCGGCCGGGACCACCCAGGGGTCGGGATGGGGTGTGCTGGCGTACGAGCCGGTGAGCGGGCGGCTGGTGGTGGAGCAGGTGTACGACCACCAGGGGAACGTGGGGCAGGGCTCGGTGCCGATCCTGGTCTTCGACGCCTGGGAGCACGCCTTCTACCTGCAGTACAAGAACCAGAAGGTGGACTTCATCGAGGCCATGTGGCAGGTCGTCAACTGGCAGGATGTCGCCCGCCGCTACACGGCTGCCAAAGAGCGCGCCCACAGCCTGCTGCTCGCCCCGTAGCCGTAGTCGTAGTCATCACGGGCCTCCTGCTGACGTGATCGTCTTCTCAGCCTTCACGGGCAGGGCGGAAAACAGGGCCCCCGCGCGGTCGAGTCGCGCGGGGGCCCTGCCGTATCAAGGGTGCGGTCAGTCGAAGATCGGGCCGACCGTGCGGGTGCGCTTGATCTCGTAGAAGCCCGGGATGGAGGCGACCATCAGGGTGCCGTCCCAGAGCTGGGCGGCGGCGTCGCCCTTGGGGGCGGGAGTGACGACCGGGCCGAAGAAGGCGATCTGCTCGCCGTCCGAGCCGGGGACCGCGATGACCGGGGTGCCGACCTCCTGGCCGACCAGGTCGATGCCCGCCGTGTGGGAGGCGCGCAGCTCGGTGTCGTAGGCGTCGGAGTCGGCCGCGTCCGCGAGGTCGGCGGGCAGTCCGGCCTCCTCCAGGGCGGCGATGATCGTCTCGCGGTTCTTCTCCAGGCCCTGGTTGTGGAAGCGGGTGCCGAGGGCGGTGTAGAGGGGCCCGAGGACGTCACTGCCGTGCTTCTGCTCGGCGGCTATGCAGACCCGGACCGGGCCCCAGGCGGTCTTCAGCAGCTCCTGGTACTGCTCGGGCAGCTCGTCCATCTTGGGCTCGTTGAGCACGGCGAGGCTCATGACGTGCCAGCGCACCTCGACAGGGCGGACCTTTTCCACCTCCAGCATCCAGCGCGAGGTCATCCAGGCCCAGGGACACAGCGGGTCGAACCAGAAATCGGCGGGAGTCTTGACTGTCTCGGTCACGGTCTCTCCTCAGACGGGCGCGCGGGGATAAAGAGGTATCGGCAGTTGTCTCGTACCGACAACGTGGCCGGGCCCGGGGACCATTCCCCGATACCGAGTGTCAGTGCCGCGTGACATGATTCCCGCTGTCCGGAATGGCGAGAGGGACACGAGGGGAGCCGCTACGTGCCCGGTGAGAACCTGACCCGTGACGAGGCCCGCGAGCGGGCGAGGCTGTTGTCGGTGGACGCGTACGACGTGGCCCTCGATCTGCGGTCCGCGGTCGGGGCGGATCCCGGACCGGGGCCGCGCACCTTCCGCTCGACGACGACCGTGCGCTTCCGCTGCGCCGAGCCGGGGGCGGCGTCCTTCGCCGACCTGGTGGCGCCGGAGGTCGTCGCGGTGCGGCTCAACGGGCGGGAGCTGGACCCGGCCGCCGTCTTCGACGGCTCCCGGATCGCCCTGGAGGAGCTGGCGGGGGAGAACGAGCTGGTGGTGGACGCGCGGTGCGCGTACAGCCGCACGGGCGAGGGGCTGCACCGCTTCGTCGACCCCGAGGACGGCGAGGTGTATCTCTACACCCAGTACGAACCGGCCGACGCCCGCCGGGTCTTCGCCAACTTCGAACAGCCCGATCTGAAGGCGCCGTTCACCTTCTCGGTGACCGCCCCCGAGAGCTGGATCGTGCTGAGCAACGGGACGGCCGCCGGAGTCGAGCCGTCCGGTGACGGCGACGGGGCCGCGACTACCCGGTTCACCCCGACCCTGCCCATCTCGACGTACATCACGGCCGTCGTCGCGGGCCCGTACCACTACGAGAGCGACCGCTACCGCCGCACCCAGCCGGACGGTTCGGTGCTGGAGGTCCCGCTCGGCGCGCTGTGCCGCAAGGGGCTCGCCAAGCACTTCGACGCGGACGACATCTTCACCATCACCAAGCAGGGCCTGGACTTCTTCCACGACCACTTCGACTACCCGTACCCGTTCGGGAAGTACGACCAGGCGTTCGTGCCGGAGTACAACATCGGCGCGATGGAGAACCCGGGGTGCGTGACCTTCCGCGAGGAGTTCGTCTTCCGCGGCAAGGTCACCCAGGCGTCATACGAGCACCGGGCGACCGTCATCCTGCACGAGATGGCGCACATGTGGTTCGGCGACCTGGTCACCATGGAGTGGTGGGACGACCTGTGGCTCAAGGAGTCGTTCGCCGACTTCATGGGGGCCTTCGCGCTGGTCGGGTCGACCCGCTTCACCGACGGCTGGATCACCTTCGCCAACCGCCGCAAGTCCTGGGCGTACCGGGCCGACCAGCTGCCGTCCACCCATCCCGTCACGGCCGACATCCAGGACCTGGAGGACGCCAAACTCAACTTCGACGGGATCACCTACGCCAAGGGCGCCTCCGTGCTCAAGCAGCTGGTGGCCTACGCCGGGCAGGACGCCTTCCTGGAGGGCGCCCGCCGCTACTTCAAGCGGCACGCGTACGGGAACACCCGGCTGACGGATCTGCTGTCGGTGCTCACCGAGACCTCCGGCCGGGACATGGCGGCCTGGTCGCGGGCCTGGCTGGAGACCGCGGGCGTCAACGTACTGACCCCGCAGGCCGTCTACGACGCCGAGGGACACATCACCGAGCTGGCCGTCCGCCAGGAGGCCGGGTCCGACAGCCATCCTTCGCTGCGCCCGCACCGGGTCGCGGTCGGGCTGTACCGGAAGGACGCCGCCGGGGAGCGCCCCGGTGCGCTGGTGCGCTACGCCCGCGCCGAGGTGGACGTCGACGGTCCCCGTACGGTCGTCACCGAGCTGACCGGGGCCGAGCGGCCCGATCTCATCCTGGTCAACGACGAGGACCTCACCTACGCCAAGGTCCGCTTCGACGAGGCCTCGCTGGAAACCCTGCGCGAGCATCTGGGCGATCTGAGCGATCCGCTCGCCCGCGCGCTGTGCTGGTCCGCGCTGTGGAACCTCACCCGGGACGGGCTGATGCCCGCCCGCGACTACCTCGCGCTGGTGGAGCGGTTCGCCGGGGCGGAGAGCGACATCGGCGTGCTCCAGATGGTCCAGGCGTGGGCGCTGTCCGCGTTCCATCACTACAGCGCGCCCGAGCGCCGCGCGGAGGCCGGGAGCGGGATCGCCGAGAGCGCGCTGCGCGAGCTGCGGCTCGCCGCGCCGGGCAGCGGACACCAGCTCGCCTGGGCGCGGTTCTTCGCCCAGGTCGCCTCCGCCGATGGTTCGCTGCGGATGCTGCGCGGGCTGCTGGACGGGACGGCCCGGATCGACGGGCTCGAAGTGGACCAGGAGCTGCGCTGGACGTTCCTGGCGGCGCTCGCCGCGCTGGGGGAGGCCGACGAGAAGGCGATCGCGGCGGAGCTGTCCCGCGACGACACCGCGTCCGGCAAGCGCCATCAGGTGCGGTCGCTGGCCGCCCGGCCCTCGGCCGAGGTCAAGGCCGAGGCGTGGGCGACCGTGGTGGACACCGACCGGCTGTCGAACGCGCTGGTGGAGGCCACCATCGCGGGCTTCGACCAGCCGGACCAGCGCGAGCTGCTGGCGCCGTACGCCCCGCGCTACTTCGAGGTGATCGAGCGGATCTGGCAGGAGCGGTCGATCGAGATCGCCATGGCGATCGTGCGCGGGCTGTTCCCGGCCACCCAGGGCGACGCCACCACCCTGGCGGCGGCCGACGCCTGGCTGACCGGCCACCCGGAGGCGCCGTCCGCGCTGCGGCGGCTGGTGCTGGAGGCCCGCGACGACCTCGCGCGGACCCTGCGCGGACAGGAGTGCGACGCGCGGGCCGCCGGATAGTCGAGTACGGCGGGGGCCCTTTCGGCATTCGAACTGCCGTACTTTAGTGCGGTGTTGTCCGGTTTTGTCGACGGTTCTGTCACAGCGGTGAGGGGGGTGGAGCGGGCGGGAATGGCGGGGTCATGAACCACAACACACCGCTGTCCCCTCGCCCCCTCCACCACCTCTCGGACGCCCGCCGCCGCGTCTTGACGACGCGTCAGCTGCGGGAGCACGGCGTGACGGCGGCCCAGACCGCCGAGCGCTGCCGGGCCGGTGGCCCCTGGCAGCGGATGCTGCCGGGCGTGCACCTGCTGCACCCGGGTCCGCCGACCGGCGAGGAGCGGCTGTACGCGGCGCTGCTCTACACGGCGAGCCGCGGCCAGACTGGGCACGGCGGCGGTGGCGGTGACGGCTCCGCGGCGGACGGCCCGTACGGCGAGGCGATGATCACCGGGCTCGCGGCGCTCGCCCTGCACCACTTCTCCTCCGCTCCCCCGCTGGCCTCCCTCGACCGCGTCGACATCCTGGTGCCGCGCGCCCGGCGGCTGCGCTCCACCGGCTTCGTACGCTTCGTCCGCGACCTGCCCCTCCCGTCGCCGCAGGACCGCGCCGGGATGCCCACCGCCCCGGTCGCCCGGGCGCTGGCCGACGCGGTCGCCCGGCTCTCCGACGCGGTGACGGTGCGCGCGCTGCTCACCGAGTCCGTGCGCCGGGGGCACTGTGACGCCGCGACCGTGGTCGCGGAGCTGAGCGGGGCCCGGCTGCTGGCCCGGCCGCATGTCGTCGACGCCGTGGACGCGCTGCTCTCCGAGGGGCGGGCCATCGCCGAGGGGAAGCTGTACGACATGGTGCGCGGCTACGGTCTGCCCGAGCCGCTGTGGAACGTGGAGCTGCGGATGCCGGGCGGGCCCGCGCTCGGCGCGGTGGACGCGTACTGGCGGGACCAGGGCGTCGCGCTGGAGATCGACGCCCGGGCGCCGCGCCACGGCGGGCCCGTCCCGGGCACCGCCCAGGCCCGTCGGCGCGAGCATCTGGAGGGGATGGGCATCACGGTCGTGCGTGTCACGCCCCGGCGGCTCAGGGACAGCCTGGAGGCGCAGGCCGCGGTGGTCCGTACGGCGCTGTTCGCGTCCGCCGACCGCGGCCCGGCCCCCTATGTGATGCTGCTGCCGCGCTGATCCGGCTACGGCCTTACGGCTTGCGCAGCAGCAGTTCGGTGTTGCGGTCGTCCGGGTCACCGGCGAGGGTCTGGCTGGCGCCGGGGGCGTTGAAGGCCAGTTCGCGGTAGAGCGCGGCGAGTCCGGTCTGCGACAGGTCCTCGAAGTCGGTGCGGCGCGGGGCGGCCGCCTCGATGAGCGTGGTGAACAGGGACAGCGTGCCGTCCTCGTTGTCGACGACCTCGATGACCCGGGCCAGCTGGGGGAAATCGACGTGGGAGGCGGTGGTGATCTCCCAGAAGGTGTCGCGCGGGGTGATCTCGTTCTGGTGGCTGTGACCGTTGATCCAGGCCAGCACCTGGGGGTGGCTCTGGAAGAGGGAGACCACCTCGTCGCCGCCGTGCCGGGTCTCGCCCGGGTGGGCCGGGTCGGCGTTCATGTTGTTCAGGCTGTCGCTGTAGTGGTGGCTGTAGACGATGACGTAGTCGTCCTTGTGCTCCTTCAGCGTCCGCTCCAGCCACTTCAGCTGGGCGGTGCCGATCGAACCGGTGTAGTGGCCGCCCGGGTCGGTGGTGTCCAGGCTGATGCCGACGACGTTCTCGGAGATCCGGAACGAGTAGTAGAGGGTGCCCTCTTCGAGGTTTTCCCGGGTGTAGCCGTGGCCGACCGGACCGGCTCCGGCGGCCAGCGGGTCGAGGTGCGCGGCCAGGTACTCCTGCTGGGTGAAGGGCGCCCGGCGCTCGTCCGGGGTGACCGTGCGCATCTCCTTGGCGTGCGCCTCCACCAGGGCCTTCATGTCGGTGCCCTTGGGGTCGGCGCCCTTGCGCTGGCCCTTGTAGATCGCCGCGGCCTCGTCGGCCGGGATGAGCTGGAGCTTCCGCTTGCCGGTCGCGATGTCCGTGATGTAGTCGCGGCCGAACGAGTAGACACCGCCCGCCAGATCGTCGTGATTGCCGACGGTCGAGTACCACGGCAGCCGCAGCCCGGGGCTGTTGACGGTGCGCAGAGCGGCGTCGAGGAAGCCCTCGATGCGCGGGAAGCCGAGCTGCTTGTCGGAGTCGCGCAGCGCCTGCTCCGGGTGCCAGAACTCCTTGAGCCCGCTGTTCTGCACGCCCTCGTAGTGGCGCGGATCGCCGGTGTTGGGGGTGATCCGGCCGCCGTTCATGGCGGTGAGGAACCAGTCCAGCTCGATCTTCGAGTTGTTGTCGGTGTTGTCACCGGTCGTCATCACGAAGGAGAGCGGGGCGCCGGTGGCGGGGCCGCCGCGCAGCCCGTTGACCCGCTCGATGAGGGACGCGAGGCCCACGACGGTCAGCGCCTCGTGGGGGCGCCAGGCGCCGGTGCGCCCGGAGCGCAGGAACTCGTAGCGCAACGGGTGCTGGACGTCGGACAGGTGCATGTCCGTCAGCTGCACGAAAGAGGCGAGGGCGGTGCGCCGGTCCTCCCGGCCCGCCTTGGCGCCGGTGATGTCGGTGCGTACCCGGCGCTCCCAGCCGGGGCCGTCGCCGAGGCGCCGGTAGCCGCCGGAGTCGGTGGTCGGCGCGGAGAAAGTCTCCAGCGTGGTACCGGCGTTGGAGGGAGCGGCGGGCGCCTGGGCCACCCTGCGCCCCGCTACCTGCGCCGTGGCGGGCGACGATGCCTTTGCCGATCCGCTGCCGGGGCCGAAGGCGATGCCGAGGCCGGCCGTGGCGCCGGTGGCTGCCGCGGCGGTGAGAAAGGTGCGACGGTCGAGCGCGGCGACCGCGGAGGCGGCGGACCGTATGCGGGACATGCGCGATCTCTCCCCGAGTGATTCGCGAAGCGGGTGGACAGCGGCGGCTGTCCTCACCTCGGATCGTTGGCATCGGGGATGGCCTGAGAGTGAACGACATGGCAACGCAGGCCGCCGATCTCCTCACGACGATCTTCGTGAAGAAAACGGCCATCGCACCCTCGTGAACAGGAATTCTTCCGCTCACTTCGTGTTCACTCGCGCGGGAAGCCCGGGGCGCCCCGACCAGTGCGACATTGGTCACGGAAAGGTCACGGCGAGGCCTGAGACACTGGCCGGAGGGTAGGCGCCGCGAAGAGACACAACCAAGGAAAAGGGTTCATATGAGGATCGGAATTGTCGGAGCGACCGGCCAGGTCGGCGGAGTGATGCGGAGGATACTCGCCGAGCGCGACTTCCCCGCCGACCAGCTGCGGCTGTTCGCGTCCGCCCGTTCCGCGGGCCGCACGCTCCCCTGGGGCGGCACCGAGGTCACCGTCGAGGACGCGGCCACGGCCGACTACTCCGGCCTGGACATCGTGCTGTTCTCGGCGGGCGGCGCCACCTCCCGGGCGCTGGCCGAGAAGGTCGCCGCGCAGGGCCCGGTCGTGATCGACAACTCGTCCGCCTTCCGGATGGACCCCGACGTTCCGCTGGTCGTCTCCGAGGTCAACCCGCATGCGGCGGTGCAGCGCCCCAAGGGCATCATCGCCAACCCGAACTGCACCACTATGGCGGCCATGCCGGTGCTGCGCCCGCTGCACCAGGAGGCGGGGCTGACCGCCCTGATCGCCACCACCTACCAGGCCGTCTCCGGCTCCGGACTCTCCGGCGTCGCGGAGCTGGACAACCAGATCCGCAAGGGCGCCGAGCGCGCGGCGGAGCTGACCCACGACGGTTCGGCGGTCGACTTCCCCGAGCCGGAGGTCTACGCCCGCCCGATCGCCTTCAACGTGCTCCCGCTGGCCGGGAAGATCGTCGAGGACGGCCGTCTGGAGACCGACGAGGAGCAGAAGCTCCGCAACGAGAGCCGCAAGATCCTGGAGATCCCGGACCTGAAGGTCTCCGGCACCTGCGTCCGGGTCCCGGTCTTCAGCGGCCACTCGCTCCAGGTGAACGCCCGCTTCGAGCGTCCGATCAGCGTCGAGCGGGCCGTGGAGCTGCTGGCCGGAGCCCCGGGCGTGGCCCTCAGCGACATCCCGACCCCGCTGCAGGCCGCGGGCCAGGACCCGAGCTTCGTGGGCCGCATCCGGGCGGACGAGACGGTCGAGAACGGTCTCGCGCTGTTCCTGTCCAACGACAACCTGCGCAAGGGCGCGGCGCTGAACGCGGTGCAGATCGCCGAGCTGGTGGCGGCCGACCTGAGCTGACGCCCACACCTGCCCGGGAGGGGGAGCGGCCTGGTGAAGGCCGCTCCCCCTCCGTCGCTCCCGGGCTGATCGTCTGGCTGGTATGTACCGGCGCGGACCGGTTCCGACGTGCGAGGATGGCAATCCGCCTGCCCCATGGCGTACCGCACATACCGCACATGACGAACGGGAGAGAGCCGACGTGCCTGGTACCAACCTCACCCGGGAGGAAGCGCAAGAGCGAGCGCGCCTCCTGACCGTGGACGCGTACGACATCGAGCTGGACCTGAGCGGCGCGCAGGAGGGCGGTACCTACCGCTCGGTGACCTCGGTGCGCTTCGACGCGGCCGAGGCGGGTGCGTCCTCGTTCATCGACCTGGTGGCGCCCACCGTCCACGAGGTGGTCCTCAACGGGGACGCCCTGGACCCCGCCGAGGTCTTCCAGGACTCGCGGATCGCGCTGCCGTCGCTGCTGGCCGGGCGCAACGAGCTGCGGGTCGTCGCCGACTGCGCGTACACCAACACCGGTGAGGGGCTGCACCGCTTCGTCGACCCGGTCGACCAGCAGGCGTACCTCTACACGCAGTTCGAGGTGCCGGACGCCCGCCGGGTGTACGCGAGCTTCGAGCAGCCGGACCTGAAGGCAACGTTCCAGTTCACCGTGACCGCGCCCGAGGGCTGGACGGTGATCTCCAACTCGCTGACGCCCGAGCCCAAGGACAACGTCTGGCGCTTCGACCCGACGCCGCGCATCTCGACGTACGTCACCGCGCTCATCGTCGGCCCGTACCACAGCGTGCACAGCAGCTGGGACGGCGGCGACGGGCGGTCGGTGCCGCTCGGCATCTACTGCCGTCCCTCGCTCGCCGAGTTCCTCGACTCGGACGCCATCTTCGCGGTGACGCGGCAGGGCTTCGACTGGTTCGAGGAGAAGTTCGACTACGCGTACCCGTTCGCCAAGTACGACCAGCTCTTCGTACCGGAGTTCAACGCGGGCGCGATGGAGAACGCGGGCGCGGTGACCATCCGCGACCAGTACGTCTTCCGTTCCAAGGTGACGGACGCGGCGTACGAGGTGCGGGCCGAGACCATCCTCCACGAGCTGGCCCACATGTGGTTCGGCGACCTGGTCACCATGGAGTGGTGGAACGACCTGTGGCTGAACGAGTCGTTCGCCACCTACACCTCCATCGCCTGCCAGGCGTACGCGCCGGGCAGCAAGTGGCCGCACTCGTGGACCACCTTCGCCAACTCCATGAAGACCTGGGCCTACCGGCAGGACCAGCTGCCGTCGACCCACCCGATCATGGCCGAGATCAGCGACCTGGACGACGTCCTGGTCAACTTCGACGGCATCACGTACGCCAAGGGCGCGAGCGTGCTCAAGCAGCTCGTCGCGTACGTCGGCATGGACGAGTTCTTCCGCGGCGTGCAGGCGTACTTCAAGCGCCACGCGTACAAGAACACCCGGCTCAGCGATCTGCTCGGCGCGCTGGAGGAGACCAGCGGGCGCGATCTGAAGACCTGGTCGAAGGCGTGGCTGCAGACCGCCGGGATCAATGTGCTGCGGCCGGAGATCACCACGGACGCCTCCGGCACCATCACCTCCTTCGCGGTGCGGCAGGAGGCCCCGGCGCTGCCGACCGGCGCGAAGGGCGA
This sequence comes from Streptomyces sp. NPDC059850, assembly GCF_042731515.1. NCBI lineage: Bacteria > Bacillati > Actinomycetota > Actinomycetes > Kitasatosporales > Streptomycetaceae > Streptomyces > Streptomyces sp. NPDC059850. The sequence continues at coordinate 62,746 of NZ_JBHWJI010000049.1, read as the reverse complement.
GCCCACGCTGCGGCCGCACCGCATCGCGATCGGGCTGTACGACCTCGACGCGACCGGCAAGCTGGTCCGCTCCGAGCGGATCGAGCTGGACGTGGACGGCGAGCTGACCGAGGTGCCCGCCCTGGTCGGCACGAAGCGGTCCGCGGTGATTCTGCTGAATGACGACGACCTCTCGTACGCCAAGGTCCGGCTCGACGCGGACTCGCTCGCCGTCGTCACCGAGCATCTGGGCGACTTCGAGGCGTCCCTGCCGCGGGCCCTGTCCTGGGCCTCCGCCTGGGACATGACCCGGGACGGCGAGCTGGCCGCCCGCGACTACCTCGCGCTCGTGCTGTCCGGGGTGGCCAAGGAGTCGGACATCGGCGTGGTGCAGTCGCTGCACCGCCAGGTGAAGCTTGCGCTCGACCTCTACGCCGCGCCCGAGTGGCGGGAGACCGGGCTGGCCCGGTGGACCGAGGCCACGCTGGAGCATCTGCGCGCCGCCGCCCCCGGCAGCGACCACCAGCTCGCCTGGGCGCGCGCCTTCGCGGCGACGGCCCGCACCGATGCCCAGCTCGATCTGCTCGCCGGGCTGCTGGACGGCAGCGAGACGATCGAGGGCCTGGCCGTCGACACCGAGCTGCGCTGGGCGCTGGTGGAGCGGCTCGCGGCTACTGGGCGCGCGGATGAGGCCGAGATCGCGGCGGAGCTGGAGCGCGACAAGACGTCGGCCGGTGAGCGGCACGCCGCCACGGCGCGGGCCGCGCGGCCTACGGAGGCCGCGAAGGCGGAGGCGTGGGCGTCGGTCGTCGAGGGCGACAAGTTGCCGAACGCGGTGCAGGAGGCTGTGATCGGGGGCTTTGTCCAGACCGATCAGCGGGAGCTGTTGGCGCCGTACAGCGAGAAGTACTTCGCGGCGGTCAAGGACGTCTGGAACGTCCGCAGCCATGAGATGGCGCAGCAGATCGCGGTGGGGCTGTACCCGGTGCTCCAGGTGTCCCAGGCGACGCTGGACGCCACGGACGCGTGGCTGGCGTCCGCCGAGCCCAGTGCGGCGCTGCGGCGGCTGGTGACGGAGTCGCGGGCGGGTGTCGAGCGTGCACTCAGGGCTCGGGCGGCGGACGCGGACGCGGCGGGCTGACGCGGCGCGGCGGCAGTGCGAGCCCGTGCGGCTCGCACTGCCGCCGGGTGCGGCCCAGGCCGCCTTCGGCGGGGGTTGCGTCGCCGGGTGCGGCCCGGTGGCCGGTTTGTGCCCACCCGTTCCTCCCCCAGCTACCGCTGGGAGGTGCCCCCTCGCGGAACGATTGCCCACAAACCGGCGGGGGCGGGGTGGGGGAATGAGCCCCCCCCGGTCAGCTCAGGGGTGGGCACTCCGTCAGCACCTCGGCCGCCGCCTCGTCGCGGCCCAGTTCGACCAGGACCTCGGCCAGCTCGTGGCGGGGGTCGGGGAGGGCGTGGCGGGCCATGGGGCCGTACTCGCGCAGCAGCCGCGGATGGCGTTCGGCGGCCGTGCGCAGCCACCGTTCGGCCTCCTCCGGGCGGCCGAGCCCCCGTACGGCCTTGGCCAGCCAGTACGCGGCCTCCGCGTGGCCGCCGTCGTGCGCGGCGTACAGCAGCGGTACGGCGTCGGCGTGGGCGCCTCGGCGGACCATGCTGCGGCCCGCGAGGAAGGCGGGTGGGACGAGGCCGGTGCGGGCGGCGCGTACGTACCAGCGCTCGGCCTGCTGCGGGTCGCCGCCGCGCTCCTCGGAGGTCCGGCCGAGCCACCACGCGGCGCCCCCGTGGCCGAGCCCGGCGGCGCGGTGGAACCAGATCTCGGCGGTGCGCCGGTCCCCGGCGTCCTCGTGGACGCGGCCGATGTCGTACGCGGCGGAGGCGTCGCCCTCGCCCGCGGCGGGTTCGTAGTACGGAATCACAAAAGTGCCCTTGGCGCCGCCCGACCGGTGCAGCATCCGGCCGAGGGCGAGCAGGGCGCGCGGGGTGCCCGCCTTGCGGTACCACTCGGCGGCCTCGGGGAGCCGGTGGATGTGGTCGAGGGCCTCGGCGTAGGCGTACCAGGCGTCGGGCCCGCCGTCCGCGGCGCTGGCGCGCAGCGCGGGGAGGCGGTCGCGCCACTGGGCCGAGCCCTGCCGCGTGGGGTCGGCGCGGATGGCGGCGACGTCCTCCAGGGCTCTGATGACCCGATCCTCGCTCTCCGAGAACGGGTCCCAGTTCTCCGGGTCGATGCCGGTGGACAGCAGCCACTCCTCGGCCTCGTCCAGCCGCCGCTGGCGGGTGCACAGCACGCCGAGGTTGTAGCAGGCCCAGAAGTGGCCGCCGTCCGCGTCGTCGGCGGTGCGGTACCAGGTCTCCGCGGCCCGCAGCTCGCCGCGCTCCTCGGCCCAGACGCCGAGCACGAACGCGGCGCCGTCGTAGCCGCGTTCATGGGCGCGCTCGACCAGGGCGCGAGCCTCGTCCGAGCGAGCGGAATCGCGGGCGGTGAAGATGGCCTGGTCGACCAGGGCCTTGACGCTGCCGACGGCCGCGGCGCGGGCGTACAGCGCCTCGGCCTCGGCGACCAGGTGCGGGCAGGTGTCGTACATCCCCTGCCGCTCTGGGTCGAGCAGGGCGCGCAGCGCCTCGTACGCGGCGTCGGGGTCGCCCGCGGCCTCCGCCGAGGCGAGGGCGTCGCGCCAGCCCGCCAGCTCGTCGAGCAGGTCCTCGATGACCTTGCGGGTGCGGGTCGCGACGTCGTCACCCTCGGCGGACGCCTCGGCCAGCAGCTCCAGGGCGGTGTCCCACTCGCCCCGGGCGGCCAGCATCACGGCGCCGTCGGTCTTGCAGGCGACGCTGCCGAGCGCGGCCCCGCGCCCGTACCACTCCTCCGCACCGGCCGGATCGCCCGCCTCCTGGAGGAGCCGGGCGAGCCCGAGGGCGCAGCCGCCGTCGCGGTCGGCGGCGGTCCGGTACCACCGCTCGGCCTCGGCGAAGTCGCCGCGGCGCTGGTGGCACACCGCGAGGGTGCGCGAGGCGTCCGCGTCCCCGGCGTCGGCGGCCCTGGCCCACCAGGGCAGGGCCTCGTCCAACTGACCGCGCTCCGTGAGGAGTTCGGCGTACGAGCGGTACGCGCCCGGCTCCCCGGCCGCCGCTGCGGCCCGCAACTCGGCTGCCTCGTCACGACGTTCACCGTTTTCACGGCTGTCACCGGGGGTTTCCGCAGGAGCCGCGCCGGACGTCCCGTGCGAAGGATGATCGACCATCACCCGATGGTGCCAGAGTGATCAATCCCGCTCGGCACGGGCCCTGCGCCGGGCCAGCAGCGCCTCGCGGCGCTCGTCGAACTTGGTGGCCTGGTCGTCGAGTCCGCCCATGTAGAGGCCCAGTTCCTCCTGCGCCTTGAGGCCCTCCGGGCCGAGCCCGCCGATCTGCAGCACCTTGAGGAAGCGCAGCACCGGCTGGAGGACGTCGTCGTGGTGGATGCGCAGGTTGTAAATGCCGCCAATCGCTATCTGAGCGGCGGCCCGTTCGAAGCCGGGCATGCCGTGACCGGGCATCCGGAAGCCGACGACGACGTCGCGGACGGCGCACATGGTCTGGTCGGGCGCCAGCTCGAAGGCCTTCGAGAGCAGGTTCCGGTAGAAGATCATGTGCAGGTTCTCGTCGGTGGCGATGCGCGCCAGCATCCGGTCGCAGACCGGGTCGCCGGAGTGGTGCCCGGTGTTGCGGTGCGAGATCCGGGTGGCCAGCTCCTGGAAGGCGACGTAGGCCACGGTGTGCAGCATGCTGTGGTTGTTGTCGGACTCGAAGCCCTCACCCATGTGGGTCATGCGGAACCGCTCCAGCTGCACCGGGTCGACGGCGCGGCTGGTGAGCAGGTAGTCGCGCATGACGATGCCGTGCCGCCCCTCCTCCGCCGTCCAGCGGTGCACCCAGGTGCCCCAGGCGCCGTCGCGGCCGAAGAGGGTCGCGATCTCGTGGTGGTAGCTGGGGAGGTTGTCCTCGGTGAGGAGGTTCACCACGAGCGCGATCCGGCCGACGTCACTGACCTTGGACTGGTCGGGCGCCCAGGCCTCGCCGCCCATGATCCCGTCGAAGTTGCGGCCGTCGCTCCACGGCACGTACTCGTGGGGCATCCATTCCTTGGCGACCTTCAGATGCCGGTTCAGCTCGGTCTCGACGACCTCTTCGAGTGCGTACAGGAGCTGGGTATCGCTCCACACGGCCTGACCGTTGCGGCTGGAGGGGGCGAGGGTCACTGCGAAGCTCCTGGGGACGGGAACGGCGGACTTTACCTACGGCTCCGTAGGTTACGACACCGTAGGTTAAAGCGAAAATAAACCGCTCCGGTCCCGGGCGTCGCGGCCGCGGATACGGAGCAGACAGGGGAGCGGACACCGGAGGGGTCGCGCGGATACGACGAGGGCGCCCCCGGCCGTTCGGCCAGGGGCGCCCTCGCAGCGCCGTTCAGCGCTTCGTCTCTCGTTTGCCCGTCATCAGTCGGTCTGCTGCTGACCGGACTTCTTGTCACCCATCATGACGAGGCCCGCGATCACCAGGAACAGGAGGATCGGGGCGACGACGAAGAGGCCGAGCGTCTCGGCGACACTCAGGCCCGGACCCGGGTCGTCACCGTCGTCGCGGGTGAGCGCGAACGCGGGGGACGACATCAGCTGCATCGCCGTCGTCGCGGCGATGACGGCACCGGCGCGCACGGCGTTCTTTTTGACCTTGTAGCTCACATGTTCAAGCTATCGGACGCCCGCGAGTGGCGCGTGCGCGGGGTGGCCCTTAAGGCGCTCTCAAGGCTTCAGGGCGCGGTGGACGGTCACCGGCAGCAGCCGTGGCGTGGCACGGGACTCCCGCACCCGCACCCGCACCGCGTCGGCGGTCACGGCGGTGGGCAGCGCCAGGATGCGCCGCGCGCCGATGGTGGTGCCGGAGGCGATGTCCCGCCAGGTCCCGGCGGTCCGCGCCTGTACGGTGAACGCCTCGACCCGCTGCCCCTGCCGGATGTCCTCGCCGAGCCGCACCCGGTCGAACGTCACGGGGTCGCCGCCGGTCGGCAGGCCGGTGCCGTAGGTGTTCCGTACGGCCGTCCCGAAGGCGGTCAGGGACGCGACGTCGGCGTCGTCGATCCGGCCGTTCTTGGCGGGCGGGACGTTGAGCAGCAGCGAGGCGTTGCGGCCCACGCTGCGCTCGTACAGCGACATCAGCTGCGTGGCCGTCTTGGGGCGCTCGGCGGGGTGGTGGAACCAGCCGGGGCGCAGCGAGACGTCCGCCTCGGCCGGGTACCACTGGAGGTACTTCACGCCGGGGGCGGTCAGCTTCGCGCGGGAGCCGATGTCGGCGTCGGTGGAGTCGTTCGGCAGCCCGCCGCCGATCACGGTCCCGGGGTCGACGGCGGACGGGGTCACCGACCACTCCGTCTCGCGGGCGACGCCGTCCTCGTTGCCCACCCAGCGCACGCCCTGGGCGCCCTGGAAGACGACGGTGTCCGGGGAGAGGGCGCGGATCAGCCGGAACCAGTTGGCGACGTTGTACTTCTGTGTGATCCCGGCGCCCGACCAGGGGTTCGCGCCGTCCAGCCAGAACTCGTCGATGGGGCCGTACTGGGTGAGGATCTCGTAGATCTGGTTGAGGTAGTACGCGTCGTAGTCGTCGGCCGTGAAGCGGAAGCTGGGGAGCTTGCCGGAGGCGACGTCGGCGGCGCGGTCGTCGCCGGGCACGAGGGTGGGGATGGTGCGCTCGGTGGGCGTGCTGCCGTTGCCGTACCGGCCCTGCCCGGCGGGGGCGCGGCCCGCGTCCTCCAGCGCCATGCGCTCCGGCAGCGACAGTTGCCCGCCGTTCGCCTGCTTCTCGCGGACCTTCTCGACCCACTGGGCATGCCAGGCATGCGGCAGCTCGGCCCCGTCGGCGGGCGACAGGTACACCCCGACCTTGAGCCCCGCCGCACGGGCCGCCTTCGCGTACGCCCCGAGCACGTCTCCCTCGGGGTTCTTCTGGTCAGGTCCACGGGTCCACCAGGGACTGGCGGCCACGTCGTGCTGTGTGTAGCGGCTGGGGTAGAGCGTGAAGCCGTCGTGGTGCTTGGCGGTGAGCATGACTTGGCTGGCCCCGGCCGCCTTGTACGTGGTCATCCACTGGCCGAAGTCGAGCGCGGCGGGGTCGAACCGCTTCGGGTCCTCGGTGCCGGAGCCCCATTCGCGGTTGGTGAAGGTGTTCATGCCGAAGTGGGTGAACGCGGTGACGTCGCGCTCCTGCCAGGCGGCTTGGCCGGGCGTGGGGACGGTGTGGGCGGCCTTCTCGATGATGCGGGCGGGGGTGTCGCAGGCCTCGATGACGTGCGTCGGCGCGTTGGCGATGGGGGTCTCGCAGGCGTCTTGGGCGGCGGCGTCACCACCGCCCATGGGTATGAGCGTCGCGGCGGCGGCCATGGTGGCGAGGGCGAGGGTACGGAGTCTTCGGGCGGGCATGGGTCCCCTCCAGTATGCGGTTGTGTCCATGACATCCCTTCCCCGAACCCGGCATGGCTACATGCGGGCGCGGCCCGGTGGCCCGAGCCCCCCAGGCACTGGATGCGGGCCGCTGACCAAGTGCAGGCCGGTGGCCGGTTTGTGCCCACCCGTTCCGCCAGGGGGCACCTCCCAGCGGTAGCTGGGGGAGGAACGATTGCCCACAAACCGGGGCACATGGGCCGCCCCCGCGCCATCGGCGCTCCAGCCCCGGCGGGGGTTCGGCGCGCAGCCCCGGCGAGGCGCGGGAGCGGCCCCCGGCGGGAGCGGCCCCCCGGCGGGTGCAGGACACAGCCCCGGGGGGGGGCGGGGCGCAGCCCCGATTGGGGGTCCGGGGGCGGAGCCCCGGCGGGGGCCGGGGGCGGAGCCCCCGGTTTCGGGAAGGGGCGGGGTGGGGGCTAATCCGCCTCGGTCAGGGCCGTCATCAGGGCGTGGAGGCGGGGGGAGGCGGCCAGGGCCTCCAGGGTCATCGGCCTGCCCGCCGCGTCAGCGATCGGCAGCCGCCAGTTCGGATACTGATCCCACGTACCCGGCAGGTTCTGTGGCCGCCGGTCCCCCACCGTGTCCGGCAGCCACACACCCACCATCCGCGCGGGCGTGCGCAGCAGAAAGCGGTGGACGGCCCTGATCGCGGCCTCCTCATCACCCGGCCCCTCCGGCAGCAGGCCCAGCCGCCCCAGCAGCTCCGTCCACTCGGCGACCTCGGCGGCCTCGGCCGCCCGCTCGGCCGCGAGCGGGCGGGTGAGCAGGCCCAGCCGGTGACGCAGGGCGACGTGGTCGCCCGTGAGGCGGGCCGCGGTGCTGGGGAGGTCGTGCGTCGTGGCGGTGGCCAGGCAGTCGGCGCGCCATTCGCCGGGGGCCAGCGGACGGGCCGCGCCGCCGCCGTTCCAGTCGCGTTCGAACCACAGCACCGACGTGCCGAGCACGCCCCGCCCGGCCAGAGCCTCCCGTACGCCCGGCTCGACCGTCCCCAGGTCCTCGCCTATGACGACGGCACCGGCCCGGTGCGCCTCCAGGGCGAGCACGCCGAGCATCGCGTCCGCGTCGTACCGCACGTACGTGCCCTCGGTCGGCGGCCGTCCCTCCGGGACCCACCACAGCCGGAACAGGCCCATCACATGGTCGATGCGCAGCGCGCCCGCGTGCCGCAGCAGGCCGCGCAGCAGCTCGCGGTACGGGGCGTAGCCGGTGGCGGCGAGGGCGTCGGGGCGCCAGGGCGGGAGGCCCCAGTCCTGGCCACGGGAGTTGAAGGCGTCGGGGGGCGCGCCGATGGACATGCCGGAGGCGAAGACGTCCTGCAGGGCCCAGGCGTCGGCGCCGGACGGGTGCACCCCGACGGCGAGGTCGTGCACCAGCCCGATGCCCATGCCCGCGTCGAGCGCCGAGCGCTGGGCGTCGGCGAGCTGGCCATCAGTGAGCCAGGCGAGCCAGGAGTGGAAGTCGGCACGGTCCAGGTGCTCGCTCCGGGCGCGGGCGGTGCGGGCGGAGCGCGGGTCGGCCAGGCCGCCGGGCCAGCCGCGCCAGTCGGGGCCGTACGTATCGGCGAGGGCGCACCACAGGGCGTGGTCCTCCAGGGCCTGGCCGTGCTCGGCGAGGAAGTCGCAGTAGGCGGCGCGGCGGCCGGGGCTGAGGGGGACGGCCCGGACCAGCTCCAGGGCCTCGCGCTTGAGGGCCCAGACCGCGTCCCGGTCGATCAGCGCGCCGTCCCGCAGGACGGACGTACGGAGCGCGGCCGCGGCCTCCAGCAGCCGGTCGGCCCGCTCACGGGCGGCGCCGCCCAGGTGGGCGTATTCGGGCACGTTCTCGACCCGCAGATGGACGGGGTCGGGGAAGCGGCGCGAGGAGGGGCGGTACGGGGACGGGTCGGTGGGGGCGGCCGGAGTGCCGGGCACCGCCGAGTGCAACGGGTTGAGCTGGAGGAATCCGGTACCGAACGCGCGCCCGGACCAGGCGGCGAGGTCGGCCAGGTCGCCGAGGTCGCCCATGCCCCAGGAGCGGGCGGAGAGCAGCGAGTAGAGCTGGACGAGAAAGCCGTGGCTGCGGTCCGGGGGCGACGGCATCCGGTCGGGGGCCACGATGAGGGCGGCGGTGGCGGTGCGCCCGTCGGGGGCGTGCGCGGTGAGGGTGTGCGTACCCAAGGGCAACTGCGCGCCCAGGGGTGATTCCGCGTCCAGGGGCGCACCCGGAGCCCAAGGCACCCCCTCAGCGCCCATGGGCGCACCCGGAGCCCATGGCGCGCCCAGCGGCGCGCCCGGGGGTAATAACGGGCGCTCGGCGGCCGCCGGCCCCCACCCGCGTGGTGCGCCGTCCTCGGTGCGCACGCGCAGCTCCGTGCCGTCGGGCAGGGCCTCGGCCAGGCCCAGGCCGTCGGGCAGGGCCTGGCGCGGCGTTCCGCCGGGGCGCAGGACCACGCAGGGGGGCAGCAGCCGGTCGCGCTGTCGGCGCTCGTGCCGGTCCAGCGCGTCGTTCACTGATCGGGGGGTGGAAGCGTCCACGCCCAGCGCGGCGAGTACGGCCACGACGGTGTCCTCGGGCACCTGGACGGTGCGGCCCGGGGCGGGCTGGTAAGAGGTGGCGACACCGTGCAGCTCGGCGAGCCGCGCTCTGCCCATCAGTACTCCATCGGCTCCATGGCCGCGCCCGTGCCGGTCCCGGCGGCGGTCGGCTCACTGGTCAGAGGTAGTTCGGTGGCGAGCGGGGGCTCGCTGGTCAGGGGGATGTTGTCGGCGTGTGGGGGTTCGCTGGTGAGGGGCGCCTCGGTGGCGACACCGGACCCGAAACCGTCCAGTCCGCACAGTCCGCAGTCGGGGTCGGAGACCCCGGCGAACGGGTCCGGCTCGCGCACGGCTTCGGGCACGCGTTTGGACAGGGCGGTGGGGAGAAGAGCTGACGCGGCCACACGGACCTCCGTGGGGTGTCGGCAGTGTGTCAATGACGAGCCCTACCCACTCAAACCAGCCGCAGACGTAAACGACACCCGGACGTGCCGTACGTCACACGCGCGGGACAGGCGATTTCGCGGTGGGGAGGGGTCGGGAACACAGAGCTTACGGACAGGGGCCGCCTTCATCCGTCAGACTTGCGGAGGCGACACGACGGCGCGCAGGGGGGCGGCTCCGCAGGGAGCGCACATCCGTCGGCACCACCGCGCTCGCGGCAATGCCGACAGTTCGGTCATGCGCGTTGACACCCCCACCGGCGTACTGGTGGGCTCGTCGCCGATTGGCGCCTTTTTGCGGCCAGATCGACGGGGCCAGCTATCTGAATCGAGGAGACGCCCGTGCACTTCCGGGGGAAGAGGCCGAGGGCAGTGGGGGCGACGGCCATGGCGGCCGCGGTCATCGGCGGACTGCTCGGCGGCGCCCAGGGGGCGAGCGCCGCACCCGTGGACGATCCCGGCACCGCCGGGGCCTCCACACCGGACACACCGGACCGGAACAGCACGGGGGACGTACCGCCCGTCTGGCCTCGGCCCCAGTCGCTGCGCGCGCAGGGGGCGGACGTGGCGATCCCCGGCGAGGCCACGCTCATAGCCGACGGCGACGCCGATCCGTACGCGCTGGACGCGCTGCGCGCCCTGCTGCACGACGCGGGGGTGCGTACGGTCAGCGAGGCCACCCCCGGGGGCACACCCCCGGCGCGCGGGCTCGTGGTGCACGCCGGAGGCAAGGGCGCGCAGAGCGCGTTGCGGGCGCTGCGGGCGCCGGAGCGCGGCGACCTCCCGTCCGGCGGCTACCGGCTTGCCACCGGCCGGGTGGACGGGCGGGCCACGGTCGCGCTGGACGGCGTCGGGCAGGACGGCCTCTTCCACGCCGTCCAGACGCTGCGCCAGCTGCTCGTCCAGCGGTCCGGACAGGAGGCCAGGGCCTTCGCCGGGGTCACCGTCCGCGACTGGCCCGGTACGGCGGTCCGCGGCACCACCGAGGGCTTCTACGGCTCCCCCTGGTCGCAGCGGGACCGGCTGGCCCAGCTCGACTTCATGGGCCGCACCAAGCAGAACCGCTACCTCTACGCGCCCGGCGACGACCCGTACCGCCAGGCCCGCTGGCGCGATCCGTACCCCGCCGAGCGGCGCGCGGAGTTCCGCGAGCTGGCCACCCGTGCCCGCGCCAACCATGTGACCCTCGGCTGGGCGGTCTCCCCCGGCCAGGAGATGTGCTTCTCCTCCGACAGCGACCGGAAGGCGCTGCTGAAGAAGGTCGACGCCATGTGGGCGCTGGGGGTGCGCTCCTTCCAGCTCCAGTTCCAGGACGTCAGCTACAGCGAGTGGCACTGCGACAAGGACGCCGACACCTTCGGCTCCGGCCCCGAGGCGGCCGCGAAGGCGCAGGCCACGATGGCCAACGCGCTGGCCCGCCACATCGCCGGGCGGCACCCGGACGCGGCTCCGCTCTCGCTGATGCCGACCGAGTACTTCCAGGACGGCGACACCGAGTTCCGGCGCGCGCTGGCCGCCGAGCTGGACACCGCCATCGAGGTGGCCTGGACCGGCGTCGGGGTGGTGCCCAGGACGATCACCGGCGGTGAGCTGGCCGACGCCCGGGCCGCCTTCGGCCACCGGCTGGTCACCATGGACAACTACCCGGTCAACGACTACGCCCAGGACCGGATCTTCCTCGGCCCCTACACCGGCCGGGACCCGGCCGTGGCCACCCAGTCCGCCGCCCTGCTGGCCAACGCCATGGAGCAGCCGACCGCGTCCCGCATCCCGCTGTTCACGGCGGCCGACTTCGCCTGGAACCCGCGCGGCTACCGCCCCCAGGAGTCCTGGCAGGCGGCCATCGACGACCTGGCCGGGCCCGACGACAAGACCCGCGCGGCGCTGCGCGCGCTCGCCGGGAACGACGCGTCCTCGGTGCTCAGCGCCGACGAGTCCGCGTATCTGCGCCCCCTGACCGACGCCTTCTGGGCGACGGTCGGCCACACCGACGTGGAGCGGCTGGACCGGGCGGCGAAGCGGCTGCGCGCGGCGTTCGTCACCATGCGCGACGCCCCCGAGCGGCTGTCCGGGACGCTGGGCGAGGACGTACGGCCCTGGCTGGACCAGCTCGGGCGCTACGGCGACGCGGGCGTCCAGGCCGTGGACATGCTCACCGCCCAGGCGCACGGCGACGGCGACAAGGCCTGGACGGCGCGGCTGGCGGTGGAGGGGCTCCGCGAGAAGATCGCGGACAGCCGGGTCACGGTCGGGAAGGGCGTGCTGGACCCGTTCCTGAAGAAGGCCCTGGCCGAGGCGGACGGCTGGACCGGCGTGCACCGGTCGAGCAAGGAGAAGCTCCGTACGCACGAGGCCGACCGCGCGGCCGCCGACGGCAAGGCGACCACCACGGTGGTCTCCCCGGGCAAACCGGTCACCGTACGCTTCGGCCGCACCCGCCCGCTGGCCTCGGTCTCCGCGCTCACCGGGCGGTCCGCCGAGGACTCGGGCACGGTCGAGGCCCATGTGCCGGGCGAGGGCTGGCGCAGCCTCGGCGCGCTGGCCTCGGACGGCTTCACCCAGGTCGGCGGCAAGGGCCTGCGGGCCGACGCGGTCCGGCTGAACTGGGCGGCGGGCACCACCCCGCCCACGGTGCACGAGATCACCCCCTGGTTCGCCGACACCCCGGCCGCCACGCTGCGACTGTCCCGGGGGTCCGTGGACGCGGAGGTCGGCGGGGAGTCCGCGACCATCGAGGCCGAGCTGACCTCGCTGCGCCCCGGCGATGTGAACGACAAGCTCACGCTGCGCACCCCGCAGGGCATCACGGCCCGGGCCCCCGAGGGGGCGGTGGCCCCGCGCGGGGCCACGGCGACCGTCCGGATCGAGGTGTCCGTCGACAAGGACACCAAGCCGGGCACATACGCCGTACCGGTCCGCTTCGGAGCGGAGAAGCGGATGCTGACGGTCCGGGCCCTGCCGCGCACCAGCGGCCCCGACCTGGCCCGTGCGAAGGGGACGAAGGCCAGCTCGTCCGGCGACGAGACGCCCGACTTCCCGGCGTCCGCGGCGGTCGACGGCGACGCCAGGACCCGCTGGTCCTCCCCCGCCGAGGACGGCGCCTGGCTCCAGCTCGAACTGGCCCGCCCGACCCACCTCGGGCGGCTCGACCTGCGCTGGCAGGACGCGTACGCGGCGCGCTACCGGGTCCAGGTCTCGGCCGACGGACGCAACTGGCGCACGGCGGCGACCGTCACGGACGGCCACGGCGGCCGGGAGATGGTGGGGGTGGACGCCCCGGACACCCGGTTCGTCCGCATCCAGGGCATCGAGCGCGGCACCCGCTTCGGCTACTCGCTCTGGTCGGTCGCGGCGTACGCGGTGGAGAAGGGCGAGAAGTAGCCCTTCGGCCCGCCCCCGGTGCTGGCCGGGGGCGGGCCGAAGCGGCGCGCCGGAGGCTGATCGGACCTCAACGCGAATCGGGCCTCAACAAAGCACTGAGCCCGGTATCTCAGGCGGATTTGCCATCGATCCGGGCCATCGCGTCGTCCGCGCCGAATGCCTCCAGGTACGGCATCCAGCGCGGGTCCCTATGGCCGGTGCCGATGATCCGCCAGGCGAGGCCGGACGGCGGCGCGGGTTGATGACGCAGCCGCCAGCCGATCTCGGCGACGTGCCGGTCGGCTTTGACGTGATTGCACCTGCGGCAGGCGGCGACCACGTTTTCCCAGGTGTGCTGCCCGCCACGGCTGCGCGGGATGACGTGATCGACGCTGGTTGCGACGCCACCGCAATAGGCGCATCTCCCGCCGTCGCGGGCGAACAGGGCGCGGCGGGTAAGCGGGACGGGCCCGCGAAAGGGCACCCTCACGAAGCGCTTCAGCCTGACGACGCTGGGAGCGGGGATCGCGTGGGTTGCGCTGTGCATCAGGGCGCCTGAGTCCTCGAGGCTGATGGCCTTGTCGTTGAGGACGAGAATGAGCGCGCGGCGGAGCGGTACGACGCCGAGCGGCTCGTACGACGCGTTGAGGACCAGGACATGCGGCACGGATGCCTCCTTGTACGCCGGCGGCGCGTGGCTCGCGCCGGGACGATCTCCCCCAGTTTCCCCTGAACCCTGGCCGGAACGCCACTATCACCGGGTTAACGGTTGAGAGGCATTTCCGCGTACCGCTCGTATACGGCCCGCACACACCGCTCACGAGGCCTTCAGAACTTCGTGGAGTGGCAAGAATCACGGCCCGGGCGGCCCCGGAGCCGATCTTGTGGCCCTCCGGGAGATCCGGTGAGCGGCGGAAACCGCGAGCTGAGGCCGATCCCCCTGCTTTCGTGCGCCCCCCGAGCGCCTTCGCGCGCTCTCGAACACAGGAACGGCGGTTTCCCGCGCCCGGCTACTGTGTGAAGGAATTGCGCGTGCGCCAACCGCGCGGGCATGCCGTACACGAAGGGTTTCCGCTGTGTTCTGGTCCGCTGCTCTGGCCGCTGACTCGACGCCTCGTCCTACCGCCCCGACGACCCTGGACGATGCGCACCGGAGCGCCACCAACGCCGCGGGCTGGGTGGAGGAGAACTGGTCCACCTGGCTCAGCGTCGGGCTGCGTATAGCCCTGATCCTGGTGATCGCGTTCGTGCTCCGGACCGTCGTCCGGCGGGGGATCACCAAGCTGATAGAGCGCATGAACCGCACGGCCCAGGCCGTGAACGGCACCGCGCTCGGCGGCCTGTTGGTGAACGTCGAACGGCGGCGGCAGCGGTCCGCGGCCATAGGCTCGGTGCTGCGCTCGGTCGCCTCGTTCGCGATCATGGGGACCGCGGGGCTGATGATCCTCTCCGCCCTGCAGATCAACCTGGCGCCGCTGCTCGCGAGCGCCGGTGTGGCGGGTGTGGCGATCGGTTTCGGCGCCCGCAACCTGGTCACCGACTTCCTCTCCGGCGTCTTCATGATCCTTGAGGACCAGTACGGAGTGGGCGACTCGGTCGACGCCGGGGTGGCCTCCGGCGAGGTGATCGAGGTCGGCCTGCGCGTCACCAAGCTGCGCGGGGACAACGGCGAGATCTGGTACGTCCGCAACGGCGAGGTCAAGCGGATCGGCAACCTCAGCCAGGGCTGGGCGACGGCCGCGGTGGACGTGCAGATCCGCTCCGACGAGGATCTGGACCGGGTCCGCGAGGTGATCAACCAGGTCGGCGTGGACATGGGCAAGGACGAGCCGTGGAACGAGCGGCTCTGGGAGCCGATCGAGGTCCTGGGGCTCGCCGCGGTCTATCTGGACTCCATGGTCGTCCAGGTCTCGGCGCGGACCATGCCGGGCAAGGCGCTCGGCGTCGAGCGCGAGCTGCGCTGGCGGATCAAGAAGGCGCTGAACGAGGCGGGCATCCAGCTGGTCGGCCACCCGCCCGAGGCGAACATGGCGACCGACGCGGCCGACGGGTCGGCGGGCATGAACGCGCCGTCCGCGCTGGCCAACCCGGACTCGCCGCAGTCCGTGGCGGCCAGCCCCCTCACGCCGCCCGCGACGACGACCCCGGCACCGGCGCCTCCCACGAAGTAACGGGCCGAGCACACCGCGACAAGACACCAAATCCGGACGCTCCCACCCATTGACGCCACCCCCGCGCCGCCTTACCTTCCTCTTCATCGATAGGAAAGTTTCTTAACAGAGTGAGGCGGGGCACCACCATGGCGGCACCACCCCCCGGCAACACCCCAGGCGGCACCCCCGGGACCCCCCGGGTCCTGCGCGCCATGAACGACCGGGCCGCGCTGGATCTGCTGGCCGCGCACGGCCCGCTCACCCGGACCCGGCTCGGGGAGCTGACCGGGCTGTCCAAGCCGACCGCTTCGCAGCTGCTGACCCGTCTGGAGTCCGCCGGGCTGGTCCGGCCGACCGGCAATGTGACCGGCCGCCCCGGGCCCAACGCCCAGCTGTACGAGATCAACCCGGCCGCCGCCCATGTCGCCGCGCTCGCCGTCGACCAGGAGGGCATCAGCGCCGCCATCGCCGACATCACCGGCCAGGTGGTCGGGGAACACCGGGTGACCGCTCCCACGACCGACGAGTCACTGACCGGCCGCACCGCGGAGCTGGTGGCCGAGGCCGTCGACGGCGCCCTGGCCGCGGCCGGGCTCGTACGGGCCGACCTGCACGGGACCGTCATCGGCACCCCCGGCGCGCTCGACCCGCGCACCGGGACCCTGCGGTACGCGCCGCACCTGCCGGGCTGGCAGTCGCGCGCCCTGCGGGACGAGCTGGCCGAGGTGCTGCACACCCCGATCGTCATCGAGAACGACGTCAATCTGGCGGCCGTCGCCGAACAGCACCACGGCGCCGCCCAGGACTTCGACGACTTCGCCCTCGTCTGGGCCGACGAGGGGGTCGGCGCGGCCATCGTGCTCGGGGGCACGCTGCTGCGCGGGGCCACCGGCGGCGCCGGAGAGATCGGCTACATGCCGCTGCCGGGGGCGCCGCTCGCCCGTGGCGGGCCGGACGCGGCGGCCCGGCCGGACGCGGGCGGCGGGTTCCAGAAGCTGGTCGGCTGCCCCGCCGTCGTGGACCTGGCGCGGGAGCACGGCATCGAGGCGCCCACGGCCGCCAAGGCGCTGACCGCCGCGCTGCGCACCCCGGGGGCGGGCGACGAGGTGCTGACCGAGCTGGCCCGGCGGCTGGCCACCGGGCTCGCGTCCGTGGTCGCGGTGGTCGACCCGGAGCTGGTGGTGCTGTCGGGGGAGGTGGCGCAGGCCGGTGGGGAGCGGCTGCGCGAGCTGGTCGAGACCGAGCTGACGGGGCTCGCACTGCCCCGGCCGGAATTGCGGATCAGCGATATCGAGGGGGATCCGATACTCATCGGCGCGCTGCGTCAGGCGGTCGCCGATGCCCGTAACACCGTTTTCGATACGGCCTGATTTCGGCCTCTTTCCTCCCCCGCAAGGAAGTACCGCCATGCCACCAAGACTGGCTGTTCTCGCGTCGGTGCTCAGCGCCGGTGCCCTTCTGCTGGCCGGTTGCGCCAATCCCAGCACCGGCAGCGCGACCGACGATCCGACCAAACCCGTCACGCTGAAGTTCTGGCACGGCTGGTCGGAGAAGAACGAGGTCAAGGCGATCGATGACAGCATCGCCCGGTTCGAGAAGCTCCACCCCAATATCAAGGTGAAGACCACCGGCAATGTCACCGACGCCACCTTGAACCAGGCCCTGCGGGCCGGCGGGAGCGACGCTCCGGACGTGGCCTCGTCGTTCACCACCAACAATGTCGGGCAGTACTGCTCGTCCGGGATGTGGGCGGATCTCGACCCGTTCATGAAGAAGACCGGGCTGGACAAGAACAAGGTCTTCCCCAAGACGCTCCTGGACTACACCAGTTACGACGGCGACCAGTGCGCCCTGCCGCTGCTCGCCGACGCGTACGGCATGTACTACAACAAGGACGCGTTCAAGGAGGCCGGGATCTCCCGGCCGCCGCGCACCATGTCGGAGCTGAAGCGGGACGCCGTCAAGCTGACCAAACGCACCAAGAACGGCGGTTATGAGCGGGTCGGCTTCATGCCGAACTTCCGGCTCTACCAGAACAGCCCGGACCGCCTCTTCGCCCAGTGGGGTCCGACCTACTTCGACAAGGACGGCAAGGCGCAGCTGGCGAAGGGCAGCGCCGCCAAGGACTTCTTCGCCACCACCCGGGACCTGGTGAAGAGCCAGGGCGGCTACGGTCCGCTGGAGAAGTTCCGTACGTCCTTCGGCGACGAGATGTCCTCGCAGAACGCCTTCCTCACCGGCAAGCTGGCCATGCACATGGACGGCGAATGGCGCGGCCTCTTCATGAAGGGCGCGAAATTCAAATGGGGCACCGCTCCCCTGCCGGTGCCCGACGACCAGCCCGAGACCTACGGCCGGGGCTATCTCACCGGAACGGTGATCGGCATAGGGCACAGCAGCACCCACCAGAACGCCGCCTGGGAACTCGTGAAGTTCCTGACCGCTGACACCAACCAGGTCGTCTCCTTCGCCAACGCCATTCACAACGTACCGTCCACCAAGGCGGCGCTCACCTCCCCCAAGCTCGATCCCGACCCCACCTTCCGCGCCTTCCTGGACATCGCGCAGAACCGATACAGCACCGCCCTGCCCGCCTCGATCAACGGCGGACAGTACGTGGTCTCCCTCCAGGACTTCTCCTATGGCGTCGAAGAAGGCAAGAAACCCGATCTGGACAAGGGCCTGAGGGAACTGGACAAGGAAATCGACGCCGACAATCTCCAGGCCCAGAACTGACGGAGCGCGACATGGCCACAGTGATGAACAACCCCGCCCTGCGCCGCAAGGCCGTGCGCGAGCGGCTGCGCACCCTCGGTTTCCTCTCCCCCTGGCTGGTCGGTTTCACCGTCTTCTTCGGCTATCCGCTGGTCGCCACCGTCTATTTCTCCTTCATGCACTACAACCAGATCGAGACCCCGACCTTCGTGGGGCTGCGGAACTGGCGGTATGTGTTCGAGCAGATGCCGCTGTTCGGCCCGGCGCTGTGGAACACGCTCTGGCTGGTCGTGGTGATGGTCGCGCTGCGGGTCGTCTTCGGCCTCGGCATCGGCCTTCTGGTCACCAAGGTGAAGTCGGGCGTCGGTTTCTTCCGCACCGCTTTCTACCTTCCGTATCTGGCTCCCCCGGTGGCGGCCACCGTCGCCTTCGTCTTCCTGCTGAACCCCGGCACCGGTCCGGTGAACGACATTCTCGGGACGATCGGGATCTCCGCCCCCAACTGGTTCAACGACCCGACATGGGCCAAGCCCTCGCTCGTCCTGCTGTCCCTGTGGGGCATCGGCGATCTCATGGTCATCTTCATGGCGGCGCTGCTGGACGTGCCGAAGGACCAGTACGAGGCGGCCGACCTGGACGGCGCCAACGCGCTGCACAAGTTCCGCTATGTGACCTGGCCGTCGATCACCCCGATCGTGATGTTCGCGGTCGTGACGGGCGTCGTCCAGACCATGCAGTACTACACCCAGGCGCTGGTGGCCGGAAAGCTCGCCTCCGGCGTCAGCATCGGGCCCGGTTCGGTCATCCAGCCCGGCTATCCCGACCACTCCACCCTCACCGTGCCGCAGCTCGTCTACTCGCTCGGCTTCCAGAACTTCAACACCGGAGCCGCCTGCGTGCTGTCGCTCGTACTCTTCGCGATCGCGATGGCGGTGACGACGCTGCTGATGCGTCGGCGCGCCGGCCTGCTGTCGGCCGAGGACTGAGAGGACCCGTCCGCCATGACCGCAACCACCACCACGCTCACCGCGCCCTCCGCGCCCGTCCGTCCCCGCGCCCGGCGCTCCCCCGCCCCGGCCGCCCGCCGCCGCGCCGCGCTCCACTGGATCGCCGTGCACACCGTCGCCATCGCCGCGGCGCTCTTCTTCCTGCTGCCGTTCGTCTTCGTCTTCCTGACCGCCGTGATGAGCGACAGCCAGGCGATGAGCGGCGCCCTGTGGCCCACCGAATGGCACTGGTCGAATTACGCCGAGGTCTTCCGGACCCCCGGTTTCCTCGACTGGTGGCGCAATTCGCTGATGTACGCCGTGCTCGGCACCCTGTTCACGCTCTGTTCGTCCATTCCGGTCGCGTACGCGCTCGCCAAGTTCCGCTTCCGGGGCCGCCGTACCGCCATGCTTCTGGTCATCTCGACGATGATGCTGCCGCCGCAGGTCATCGTGGTGCCCATGTATCTGGTCTGGGCCCAGCAGTTCCATCTGTCGGGCTCGCTGTGGCCGCTGATCATTCCGATGGCGTTCGGTGACGCGTACTCCATCTTCCTGCTGCGCCAGTTCCTGCTGACGATTCCCCGGGAATACCTGGAGTCGGCGCGGGTCGACGGCTGCGGGGAGTTCCGCACCCTGCTGCGCGTCATCATTCCGATGGCGAAGCCGGGCATCGCCGCCGTCGCGCTCTTCCAGTTCTTCTACTGCTGGAACGACTACTTCGGCCCGCAGATCTACGCCGCGCAGAACCCGGGCGCCTGGACGCTCAGTTACGGGCTGGAGAGCTTCAAGAGCGCGCACAGCGTCAACTGGAACCTGACGATGGCCGCGACCTTGCTGGTCATGGCCCCCGTCATCATCGTCTTCTTCTTCGCGCAGAAAGCCTTCGTCGAGGGCGTCACACTGACAGGAGTCAAGGGTTGAAACTCGCAGTCGTGGGGGGCGGTTCCACCTACACCCCCGAACTCATCGACGGGTTCGCCCGGTTGCGGAATGTGCTCCCGATGGAGGAGCTGGTCCTGGTCGACCCGGCCGCCGACCGGCTGGAGCTGGTCGGCGGGCTCGCCCGCCGGATCTTCGCCAAGCAGGGCCATCCCGGGAAGGTCTCCTGGACCGACGACCTGGACAAGGGCGTGGACGGCGCCGACGCGGTGCTGCTCCAGCTGCGCGTCGGCGGCCAGGCCGCCCGCGCGCAGGACGAGACCTGGCCGCTGGAGTGCGGCTGCGTCGGCCAGGAGACCACCGGCGCGGGCGGGCTCGCCAAGGCGCTGCGTACCGTCCCGGTCGTCCTGGACATCGCGGAGCGGGTGCGCCGCCGCAACCCGGACGCGTGGATCGTGGACTTCACCAACCCGGTCGGCATCGTGACCCGGGCGCTGCTGACGGCCGGGCACCGGGCCGTGGGCCTGTGCAATGTCGCCATCGGCTTCCAGCGGAAGTTCGCGAAGCTGCTGAACGTGGCGCCCGGGGAGGTGACGCTGGAGCACGTCGGCCTCAACCACCTCACCTGGGAGCGGTCGGTGCGCGTCGGCGGCCCGGACGGCGAGGACGTGCTGCCGGGGCTGCTCGCCGAGCACGGCGACGCGATCGCCGACGACCTGCGGATGCCGCGCGACCTGGTGGACCGGCTGGGCGTCGTCCCGTCGTACTACCTGCGCTACTACTACCAGCACGACGCCGTCGTACGGGAGCTGCGCACCAAGCCGTCGCGGGCGGCGGAGGTGGCGGCGATCGAGCGCGAGCTGCTGGAGATGTACGGCGACCCCGCGCTGGACGAGAAGCCGGAGCTGCTGAGCCGCCGCGGCGGCGCGTTCTACTCGGAAGCGGCGGTCGATCTGACCTCGTCGCTGCTGCGGGACAGCGGGGAGGTACGCATCGTCAACGCGTTCAACGACGGCACCCTGCCCTTCCTGCCCGACGACGCGGTGATCGAGGTCCCGGCGGCCGTGAACGCACAGGGCGCGAAGCCCCTGCCGGTGCGCCCCCTGGAGCCGCTGTACGCCGGGCTGGTCGCCCATGTCACCGCGTATGAACACCTGGCGCTGGAGGCAGCGTTGAAGGGCGGGCGGGAGCGCGTCTTCCAGGCGCTGCTCTCCCACCCCCTCATCGGCCAGATCGACTGCGCCGAGAAGCTGACCGACGACCTGATCGCGCACAACCGGGAGCACCTGGCGTGGGCCTGACGCAGTCCGAACCGGCCGGTTCCGCACCGGCCTCCACCAGCTCCGCCGCGCCGGGGCCGTCCGTGCTGGCGATCGACGCGGGCAACAGCAAAACCGATGTCGCGCTGATCGGCCCGGACGGAACCGTGCTCGGCACGGCCCGCGGCGGCGGCTTCCAGCCGCCCATCGTGGGCACCGGGCGGGCCGTCGGCGCGCTCGCGCGGCTGGTGGAGGAGGCCGCGCGGCAGGCCGGTGGCACCGGCCCGCCGCGAGTCGGGCACGTCTCCGCGTGCCTGGCCAACGCCGATCTGCCGAGCGAGGAGAAGGAGCTGACGGAGGCGCTGACCGGCCACGGCTGGGGCGACACCGTCACGGTCGCCAACGACATCTTCGCGCTGCTGCGGGCCGGGGCCGCGGACGACGGCGAGCCGACCGGCGTCGCCGTCGTCTGCGGCGCCGGGATCAACTGCGCGGGGCTCGGCCACGGCGGGCGCACCGCCCGCTTCCCCGCCATCGGGCGACTCTCCGGCGACTGGGGCGGCGGGGGCTTCCTGTCGGAGGAGGCGCTGTGGTGGGCGGCCCGCGCGGAGGACGGCCGGGGCGAGCCGACCGAGCTGGCCCGCGCCCTCCCGGCGCACTTCGGCCTGACCACGATGTACGAGCTGATCGAGGCCGTTCACCTGGGACGGCTGGAGGCCTCCCACCGCTATGCGCTGACGCCGGTGCTCTTCGCGGTGGCCGCGGGCGGCGACGCGGTCGCGCGCGCGATCGTCGACCGGCAGGCGGAGGAGGTGGTCACGATGGCCACGGTCGCGCTGACCCGGCTGGACCTGCTGGCCGAGGAGACGCCGGTGATCCTGGGCGGCGGGGTGCTGGCGGCCCGGCATCCGCAGCTGGACGGCCGGATCCGCGAACTCCTCGCGGAGCGCGCTCCGAAGGCCGCGCCCCGGGTCGTCACGGTCCCGCCCGTGCTCGGCGCGGCGCTGCTCGGCCTGGACCGCACCGGCGCGCCGCCGACCGCGTACGCCCGGCTGCGGGCGCACTACGACGGGGCTGCGGAGGCGGCGCCCGCCGAGGGCCGGATGGAAACTGACAGTGACGAAATGGGAACCGGGAGTCCCTCCCGAGCGTAATAAAAAGGGGAGGGAAGATCGCGATCCGAGCAAGATCCAGGCAAGACCGGTGACCTTGTCGGGGGGCGCGGTCCATACTTCTGCGGACAGTGACCGTGGGGTCCGGACCAAGGGGGAGGTCTCGTGTCACATCAGTCGGCTCTGTCGACCACCAGCAGACCCGCGCCGCCACCCGCGCCCGCGGCCCCGCCGCGGACCGCGTGGCGGGAGGGCCTGGACCGGTTGCGGACCGCGGCCACGACGGAGCCCGGGCGGCTGCGGATCATCGGAGCCGTGCTGGCCGCGCTGGTGGTGGCGTTCGGGGCGGTGACGGCCTGGCAGGTCTCCGCCCGGGAGACCGCGGCCGACGCGGTGGCCGAGCACAGCCAGCCGCTGAGCGCGGACGCCGCGCGGATCTACCGCTCGCTGGCCGACGCCGACACCACGGCGGCGAGCGGCTTCCTGGCGGGCGGCCGGGAGCCCGCCGCGGTGCGGCGGCGGTATGAGCGGGACATCGACACCGCGTCCGAGCTGCTGGTGCGCGCCGCGGCCAACACGGAGGGTTCGGCCTCGGCGCGCACCGAGATACGGAAAATCAGCCAACTGCTGCCGGTCTACACGGGGCTGGTCGAGTCCGCGCGCGCCAACAACCGCCAGGGCCTGCCGCTGGGCGGCGCGTATCTGCGGTATGCGAACGACACGATGCGCACCCGGCTGCTGCCCGCCGCCGACCGGCTGTACGAGGCGGAGACGGCCCGGCTCGGCGAGGACTACGGGGACGCGAAGTCCTGGCCCTGGGTGGCGATAGGGGTGGGCGTGGTCGCGCTGGCCGCCCTGGGCTGGGCCCAGCGCCGCAACTACCGGCGGACCAACCGGGTGTTCAACCACGGTCTGCTGGGCGCGTCCGCCGCCGCCACGGTGGTGCTGGTGTGGCTGGTGGCCGGTCATGCCATCGCGCGGGCCGAGCTGAACGACTCCGACGACCACGGGGCGAAGTCCCTGCGGGTGCTCAACGAGGCGCGGATCGCCTCGCTGCGGGCCCGCGCCGACGAGAACCTGACGCTGATCGCCCGTGGCGCGGTCGTCGTCGACAAGGACGGGGCCAACAAGGGCAAGGACGCCTACGAGGTCAGCTATGCCTCGCGGATGGCCGGGCTGGTCGGCAGCGGGCCAGGTGGCCCTCCCGCCGGGGGCAGCCTGCTGGACCGGGCGCGGGATCTCGCGGACGACGGCGGGGGCCGGGAGCCGGTGGAGGCGGCCGCCACGGCGGTCCGCGCGTGGCAGGCCCGCCACAAGGCGGCCCGCGGCGCCGATGACGCGGGCGACTACAAGGACGCGCTGGCGAAGGTCATCGGTGCCAAGGACAGCACGGGCGCGTCCTTCGACCGGGTGGACGACGAGCTGGCGAAGGCGCTGGACCATGAGCAGCGGCAGTTCCAGCAGGCCGCGGACAGCGGGCGCGGGGCGTTCACCGCGCTGGCGGTCGGGGCCGGGGGGCTGGCGGTGCTGGGCGCGGCGGGCGCGGTCCTGGGCATAGGCCGCAGGCTGTCGGAGTACCGGTGACGGCGACGGGGGGCGGAGACATGCGATCGGTGCGACGGGGATCAGCGCGGATGCGATCGGGGCTGGCCGCGGCGGTGTGCGCCCTCGGGGTGGCCACGGCCCTCGCGGGGCCCGCGCTGGTGGGCGGCGGGGGCGGCGGCTCCCAGGAGCCCCAGCCGTCCCAGCGGTCCGGCCTGGGGCCGCACTCCGTGGGGGCCGGTACCGAGGCCGCGGCGGAGAGCTGTGAGAAGCCGGAGGCGAGCCTGCGGCCGTCGTCGGCGAGCGGCCCGGCCATCAAGCGGATCAAGGAACGGGAGATCAACGGGCACAAGGTCGGCAAGCTGATCGCGGGCGTCGACCAGAACAGCTACCGCTGGGGCTATCGCGACCCCGCCACCGGTGAGCTGACCGGATTCGACATCGACCTCGTGCGCGCGATCGCCAAGGACATCTTCGGCGATCCGGACGCGGTCATCTATCGCACCATTCCGACCAGTCAGCGCATCAAGGCCCTCCAGCAGGGCAAGGTGGACATCGTGGTGCGCGCCATGACCATCAACTGCGACCGGATCAAGGACGTGGCCTTCTCCACGGCCTACTTCCAGGCCGGACAGCAGGTGCTGGTCCCCGACGACTCGTCCATCACCGGCTACAACACGACCCTGCGCGGCAAGAGGGTCTGCACGGCGCACGGTTCGACCGCCGAGGCCGTGCTGGACGACCCGGAAAAGGGCGTCAAGGCACTCGGCGCGATCAAGGTCAAGCTCGTCCCCAACCAGCTGGACTGCCTGGTCAGACTGCAGATGGGCCAGGTGGACGCGGTGATAACGGACAATGCGCTGGCGGCGGGCCAGGCCGCCCAGGACCCCTCCGTCAAGCTGGTCGGCCCCCGATTCACCGACGAGTTGTACGGCGTGGCGATGAACAAGAACGACGACGACCTGGTACGCCGTGTCAACAAGGTCCTGGCGGACTACCGCAAGGGCGGTGCCGACAGCCCCTGGCAGCGCGCCTACCGCACCTGGCTCGCAGAGGACTTCGGCAGCACACAGCGGAACCCGGCGCCTCCGGATCCGCTGTACAAGGACTAGAGGGAGTTATGGATTAGCGCCCGGTTCAGACGCGTAAGGATGTCGCAGCAGACGGATCACGCCTGACGGATACGGACACGGATGACGGACACGGACTCGGAGAGGTGATCGATGGGGGTCCCGGGACCCTTCCCCGGCGCCGCGGGGACACCCGAGGGGCCGGTCATGGGCCGCGAAGAGGTGGACCGTGCGCTGGCGAGGCTCGGCGCCGAGCACGAGGCGATCGAGACGTCGCTGCTCGCCCTCCAGGACCACGCGGGCAGAAGGCTGCTCGAAGGCGCCGAGCTGACGGGCGTCACCAAGGACCGGTGGGCCACCACCGAGCAGGCCATCTCCCTGCTGTGGAGCTATTTCGACGCGTACACCGACGCCCTCCGGCGCGCCCGCGAGGTGCGCTCCCGGCACCGCTGGTCCACCCCGGGCGAACTGGCCGAGCTGACCGAGCTGCTGCGCGGCCCCGGCATCACCCTGCCCAGCACCGCCACACTCACCGGAACGCCGCTGCTCAGCGAGCAGTTGAGCCTGGACCGGCTGGTCGACCGGATGAACCGCTGGTATGCCGAGGCGCTGGACGTCATCGTCACGGCCGACGCCGTGTGGTCCGCGCTGCCCGCCCGGATCGACATGCTCTCCGCCGAGCTGCACCGCACCCGTTCGCTCGCCCACTCGGTCGGGGTGCGGCCCGGTGAGCACCCCTCGGGCGACGACCTGGAGCAGATCACCGCCGAGCTGACCGCGCTGCGCGCCGAGGTGGTCTCCGATCCGCTCGCCTTCTGGAAACCGGCCGCCGGGAGTTCGGCGCCCGGCGGCGGCATCCCCGACACCGTCCGCTACGACCGCGCCGCCCGCGCCCTGGACGACGTACGGCGCGAGATCGAGGCCGTCCTCGACGTCCGGCAGGACGCGGAGCGGCGTCTGATGCGGCTGCGCGATGTGCTGTCCCGCGCCGATCGCACCCTCGCGGAGGCCCGGCAGGCGCGCGGTGAGGTGCTGGCGAAGATCGCGGCGTCCGAGGTGCCCGCGGTCAGCGGCCCGCCGACCGCCCTGCACGAGCAGCTGGTCGCGGCCGCCGACTACCGGCGGCGCTCCCAGTGGCACCGGCTCTCCCCGCTGCTGGAGAGCCTGGAGCAGCGCGCCGACGACGAACTGCTGCGGGCCCGTGAGTCGTTGACGGCGGTGACCGCGCCGCTCGCGGTCCGCGCCGAGCTGCGCGGACGGCTGGACGCGTACAAGGCGAAGGTCGCCCGGCACGGCATGGCGGAGGACCCGCTGCTGGTCGAGCGGTACGACGCGGCGCGCCGGATGCTGTGGAGCGCCCCGTGCGATCTGCGCGTCGCCGGGCAGGCGGTCCTGCGCTACCAGCAGGCGGCCGCCGAGGCGTTGACACCCCGGCAGCCGGACCCGGCCGATCGCAGTCCCGCCGATCACGGCAGCGAGGGGGAGCGGTATGAGTGACACGGTCACCTGCCAGCGGCGCGAGTGCGGCGGGTCGTACGAGGACATGGGCGGCGGCGAGCTGTACTGCGACACCTGCGGGATGGCCCCGGTGGTCTCCCCGCAGGGCATGGTGAGTTCACCGCCGACCGGCGTCGCCGCCGGGGGCCATGGCTCGGCCTCGGCCTCGTCGTCGTCCAGCACCTCTCGATCGTCCCGGCCGTCCCGGTCGTCGTCGTCCCGCCGCTCGGTGTCCGGGCGGCTGTCCCGCTCCTCCTCCGGGCGCTCCTCGCGTTCGGTCTCGGTGCGCGGCTCCGGCTCCACCTCGACCCCCTCGGGGCGGAACGCGCTGGGCGCGGGCCTGGTCAGCGTCCCGGAGGTGCCGCGCCCCGATCCGCGTACGGCGGTGCTGGCCGACCCCGAGGTGCCGGAGCGCAAGCGGTTCTGCAGCCGGGGCGACTGCGGGGCGCCGGTGGGCCGCGCCCGCGGCGACCGGCCGGGCCGCACCGAGGGGTTCTGCACCAAGTGCGGCCACCCCTACTCGTTCGTGCCGAAGCTCGGCCCCGGCGACATCGTGCACGGGCAGTACGAGGTGGCGGGCTGCCTGGCGCACGGCGGGCTCGGCTGGGTCTATCTGGCCATCGACCGCGCGGTGTCGGACCGCTGGGTGGTGCTCAAGGGCCTGCTGGACACCGGCGACGAGGAGGCGCTGGCGGCCGCCGTCTCCGAGCGCCGCTTCCTCGCCGAGATCGAGCACTCCAACATCGTCCGGATCTACAACTTCGTCGAGCACCTCGACCAGAACACGGGCAGTCTCGACGGCTACATCGTCATGGAGTACGTCGGCGGCAAGTCCCTCAAGGACATCGCCAACGGGCGGCGCTCCCCGGACGGCAGGCGCGAGCCGCTGCCGGTCGAGCAGGCGTGCGCGTACGGGATCGAGGCGCTGGAGGCCCTCGGCCATCTGCACAGCCGCAATCTGCTCTACTGCGACTTCAAGGTCGACAACGCCATACAGCAGCAGGACCAGCTCAAGCTCATCGACATGGGCGCGGTCCGGCGGATGGACGACGAGGACAGCGCCATCTACGGCACCGTCGGCTATCAGGCCCCGGAGATCGCGGAGCAGGGCCCCTCGGTCGCCTCGGACCTCTACACGGTGGCGCGCACGCTCGCCGTGCTCACCTTCGACTTCCAGGGCTATACGAACGTCTTCGTGGACAGCCTCCCGGACCCCGAGCACATCGAGGTCTTCCGGCGGTACGAGTCCTTCTACCGGCTGCTGGTGCGGGCCACCGACCCCGACCCGGGGCGCCGGTTCTCCTCCGCGCAGGAGATGTCCGACCAGCTGACCGGTGTGCTGCGGGAGGCCGTGGCGCTGCAGACCGGGCGGCCGCGGCCCGCGCTGTCGACCCTGTTCGGGCCGGAGATCCGGGTGGTGGACTCGGAGTTGTTCGCCGAGCACGGCCAGGATGCGTCCCTGCTGGGCGGCCGGGCGGCGGGCCGGGGCGCGCCGCCCGGCGGGCCCGTACCGCCGCAGGGACCGCCGCAGGGCCTGCCGACGCTGCCGCTGGCCGCCATCGCGCCGCTGGACACCCGGGCCGCCGCGCTCGCCCTGCCGGTGCCGCTGGTGGATCCGTCCGATCCGAACGCCGGTTTCCTGGCCGGGCTGCTGTCCGCCCCGCCCGCCGAGGTCGACGCGGCGCTGCCCACCGCGCCCGTCGACTCGCCCGAGCTGCGGCTGCGCCGGGTGCGCGCCCTGCTGGAGCTGGGCCAGGCGCGGGAGGCGGGCGTCGCGCTGACCGGTCTGGAGGCCGCGTACCGCGACGACTGGCGGATCGTCTGGTACCGGGGGGTGCACGCGCTGGCGATCCGCGACCACGAGACGGCCGCGCTGTCCTTCGACGCCGTCTACGACGCGTTCCCCGGGGAGCCCGCGCCCAAGCTGGCGCTCGGCGTCTGCGCCGAGGTGCTGGGCCAGCTGGACAACGCGGCGGAGTACTACCGGCTCGTCTGGGCGACCGATCCGAGCTTCGTGTCCGCCGCCTTCGGGCTGGCCCGGGTCCGGCTGTGCTCCGGGGACCGGGCGGACGCGGTGCGGGTGCTGGAGTCGGTCCCGGAGTCGTCGATCCACTTCACGGCGGCCCGGGTCGCCGCGGTCCGGGCCCGGCTGCGCCAGCGTGCCGCCTGGGAGGGGCTGTTGGCCGATCTGACGGCGGCCGCCCTCCAGGTCGAGCGGCTGGGCGAGTTCGGCCTCGACGCGGTGCGGCGCGAGCGGCTGTGCACGGAAGTCCTGGGCAGTGCGCTGGATTGGGTACTGTCCGGCAGCAGCGGCGCGCCGCCGGGCCAGACCCGGCCGCCGCTGCTCGGCAGCAGCCTGGACGAGCGCGGGCTGCGGTTCGGACTGGAGCGCTCGTACCGGGTACTCGCCAGGCTCGCGCAGCGCGGCGAGGAAAGGATCGAACTGGTGGAGCGGGCCAACCGCTACCGCCCCAGGACGTGGGTGTGATCGATGTCGCAGATGCCACAGCTACCGCAGCTGTCAGCCTGCCCGACCTGTGCAGAGCCGCTGGAGGCGGGAGACAACTACTGTGGCGGGTGCGGGGCCGACCTGTCGGCGGCCGTGCCGTCCCCGCGGCGGGAGCCTGAGGACTACCCGCTGGCAGCCCCGACGCCGCCCCCGGTAGCCGACCCGCGGACCTCGGCGGCGCTCGACGCCCCGCCCCCGCCGGGACCCGGCACGCAACCGACCACCCCCGCCGGTGCGCCGACCGGCCCGCACCCGCACACTCAGACACACACTCAGACGCACACGCACACCAGTACACGCACGGCAGCGAGCGCGGGCACCGGCACCGGGGCGGACCCCCGGCAGCCCGGCGGCGAGAGCCGCCCCCGGTGCGCCGCGTGCCAGGAGGGCACCATCGACAGGGACGGATACTGCGAGCACTGCGGGCACGCGCAGGCGCGTGAGCGCGACCATATGGAGCGGGAGTTGGCGGGCGTCGCCGCGGCCAGTGACCGCGGCCTGCGCCACCACCGCAACGAGGACGCGTTCTCGGTGGCTACCGCCGCCCTTCCGGACGGCTCACCGGCCGTCGTCGCGGTGGTCTGCGACGGGGTCTCCTCGGCCACCCGCCCGGACGACGCGTCAGCGGCGGCCGCCCACGCGGCGGAAGAGTCGCTGCTCACCTTGCTCCCCCGGGGCACTCACCCCCAGGAGGCCATGAACGAGGCGATCGTGGCCGCCGCCGAGGCGGTCTCCTCGCTCGCCCTGGAGCCCGGCGTGCCGGCCCAGCACGAGGAGAACCAGCGCTATCAGAACGCTCCGGCCTGCACCATCGTCAGCGCCGTGGTCACCGGCGGGATGCTCACCGTCGGCTGGATCGGTGACAGCCGCGTCTACTGGGTGCCCGACGACCGGACGACCCAGCCCGCCCGGCTCACCGAGGACGACTCGTGGGCGGCCCAGATGGTGGCGGCGGGGCTGATGTCGGAGGCCGAGGCGTACGCGGACGAGCGGGCGCACGCCATCACCGGCTGGCTCGGGGCGGACGCCTATGAACTGGAGCCGCACACCGCCTCGTTCAAGCCCGACCGGCCGGGGGTCGTGGTGGTGTGCACCGACGGGCTGTGGAACTACGCCGAGTCGGCGGAGGAGATGGCCCGCGCGGTGCCGCCGGACGCCCGGGGCAGGCCGCTGCAGAGCGCGCGCGTCCTGGTGGGCCACGCCCTCAACGGCGGGGGCCACGACAACGTAACAGTGGCCGTGGTGCCGTTCCCCGCCGCGCCGGGAGGGGCAGGATCGGCCTGACGGCCCGAGGGGGGACGGGCTCCGGCCCGGAGGGGTAAGCGGGCTCCGGCCCGCGGGGCGGCTCCGGACGCCATCGCTCCGCCCACGTTCTCGCGGCACGACGCTATGCCCGTACGTCCCTGTGGAGTGCCAAGGAGCGGATCAGATGGCCAATTTCTCCAAGTCCCAAGCGCCGCGGTTCTCGGTCGACGTCTATCAGAACGAGTACCTCCCGGAGGGAGGCCGTGAGGTCAACGCGATCGTCACGGTCACCTCGACCGGCGGCGGGACGACCGGAGGGATACCCATCTCCGCTCCCGTCGCCGCCCCGGGCCAGTACGCCCAGGGCGGCGGCTCCACCGGCGCGGCCGTGGTGATCATGGTGGACTGCTCCGGCTCCATGGACTATCCGCCGACCAAGATGCGCCACGCCCGCGACGCGACCGCGGCCGCGATCGACACGGTGCGCGACGGGGTCGCCTTCGCCGTGATCGCGGGCACCCACAAGGCGGTCGAGGTCTTTCCGGGCAACGGGAGGCTGGCGATCGCCGATCCGCACACCCGCGCCGAGGCCAAGGACGCGCTGCGCGGGCTCTCCACGGGCGGCGGCACGGCGATCGGCACCTGGCTGAGGCTCGCCGACCGGCTGCTGGGCGCCGCCGATGTCGCGATCCGGCACGGCATCCTGCTCACCGACGGCCGCAACGAGCACGAGAAGCCGGAGGAGTTGCGGGCCGCGCTCGACGCCTGCGCGGGCCGCTTCACCTGCGACGCCCGAGGGGTGGGCACGGACTGGGAGGTCAAGGAGGTCACCGGGATCGCCTCCGCCCTGCTCGGAACGGCCGATATCGTGGCGAACCCGGCCGAACTGTCCGCGGATTTCACGCGGATGATGGCGACGGCCATGCGGAAGGAAGTCGCGGACGTGCACATGCGGCTGTGGGCCCCGGTGGGCGCCGAAGTGGTTTTTGTGAAACAGGTCGCACCCACGGTCGAGGATCTGACCGGGCGGCGCACCGAGGCCGGACCGCGCTCCGGCGACTACCCAACCGGGTCATGGGGGGACGAATCCCGCGATTACCACGTGTGTCTGCGGGTTCCGGCGGCGGAAATCGGCCAGGAAATGCTCGCGGCCCGGGTCTCTCTCGTCCTGCCGCAGCCGGACGGCCAGAGCCCTCCGGCCCCGCTGTCCCAGGGGCTCGTCCGGGCCGTGTGGACGGCCGACATGACCGCCTCCACCTCGATGAATCCGCAGGTCGCGCACTACACGGGCCAAGCCGAACTGGCACAGGTCATCCAACAGGGCATGGATGCGCGTAAGTCCGGCGATGTCGAGGGAGCGACCGCCAAGCTGGGAAGGGCCGTACAGCTGGCGAACACCTCGGGGAACAGAGACACGGCGAAACTGCTTGCGAAGGTGGTGGATGTGGTCGATGCGGCGGCAGGTACTGTGCGACTGAAAGCGAAGGTCGCGGAGGCGGACGAGATGACACTCGAAACACGCTCCACCAAGACAGTCCGCGTCAAGAAGTAGCACGAAGAGATCGCGTTACGGCAGAAATGCCAAGAACGGCACAAGAGGGGGATCACCGACATGCCGACTTGCCCTAACGGCCACCAATCGGCGGCCGACGACTGGTGCGAGGTGTGTGGCCACCGGATGTCGGGGACACCCATGCCCTCCGGCCCCGTCCCGCCGCCTCCGCCGCCCCCGCCGATGCCCGGCGGCTACGGCTACCCGGCCCCGGGCGGCCCGCCGCCCCCGCCCGGCGCGCCCTCCAGCGGCTACGGCTACCCCAGCCCCGCCCCGGCGCCCCCGCAGCCGGGCGGCTACCAGCCGGAGACGTGCCCGCAGTGCCGTACGCCGCGTGAGGCGCAGGCGCCGTTCTGCGAGGAGTGCCGCTACAACTTCCTGACGCAGCAGCCCACCTCGTACGCCCCGCCGCCCCCCGGACAGGGCGGTTTCC
Source organism: Streptomyces sp. NPDC059850 (assembly GCF_042731515.1). Lineage (NCBI taxonomy): Bacteria > Bacillati > Actinomycetota > Actinomycetes > Kitasatosporales > Streptomycetaceae > Streptomyces > Streptomyces sp. NPDC059850. The sequence goes on along the minus strand of NZ_JBHWJI010000049.1, from coordinate 31,023 downwards.
CGCCGCCGCCCGGACCGCCGCAGCCGTACGGGCAGCAGCCGTACGGGCAGCCGCCGCAGGGTCCGCCCGGGCAGCCGCAGCCGCCGCACGGCCAGCAGCAGCCGCCGCACCAGACCCACGGCGGCGACTACCAGGCCTCGCGCCCGTCCCAGGTCAACCGCCCTGCCGAGCCGCTGTCGCCGTCGCAGCCGAACCAGTCCTCCGGCCCGGCCTTCGGCTCCGCGGAGGACGACTGGCCGCTGGCGCCGCCGCAGGCGTCGGCGGGCGGCGCCCCGCCGCCCCCGGCTCCGGCCCCGCCACAGCAGCAGGGTTACGGCTACCCCCAGGCGCCGCAGCCGCCCGCGCCCCCGGCCCCGTCCTACGGCAACGAGGCGTACCAGGGCCCCGGCGCACCCCCGCCGCCCGGCCCGCCCGGCCCGCCCGGCCCGTACGGACAGGGCGGCGGCCACACGCCCCCGCCCCCGGCCGGACCGGCGAACTGGACGGCGGTCGTCGCGCCGGACCGTGACTACTTCACGGCGATGATGCACCGCAGCGGCCCGGAGGCCGCCGGGCTGAACCTCCCGGCGTACTCCCCCGAGCAGCAACTGCAGCTGGGCGGCCAGCAGATCACCATCGGCCGCCGCCGCCACAGCACGGGCGAGGCCCCGGACATCGACCTCGGGCGCGCGCCCGAGGACCCGGGCGTCTCGCACCAGCACGCGGTCCTCGTCCAGCAGCCGGACGGCGGCTGGGCGGTCGTCGATCAGGACTCGACGAACGGCACGACGATCAACGGCGGCGAGGAGCCGATCCAGCCGTACGTCCCGATCCCGCTCCAGGACGGCGACCGGGTGCACGTCGGCGCCTGGACGACGATCACCGTCCGCCGAGGCTAGGGCCCAAGCGACACATGGGCCGGGGCACTTCGCCCCGGCCCATGTCTCATCTGGCGAGGTCCGCGCCCAGCGGCCAGGCGTACGCGCCCTCCGCGTCGTCCAGCCAGGCCCACTGCCGCTCGCCCCGCACCGTCACCCCGTAGCGCTCGCGGCCCGGCCGCCCCTCGTGCTCCCACAGCGCCAGCGCCTCGACCGGTTCCAACTGGCCCGCGGCCACGTTCAGCAGGAAGCGGAACGAATCGTCCAGCAGCGGCCACGACGGCAGCCCGTGGGTGGGAACGGGCCCCGGCTCCCCACTGCCGCGCAGCGGGACGAAGTACGCGGGAGTGGCCAGAAAACGGCCCTCCGCATGCCGGGCGTCATGGACCCGCAGCACGATCAGCCCGGTGGCCAGCGGCATCAGCACCAGCGCCCCGGGCCGGCACTGACCGAGCCACGCGGACGGTACGGACGGCACGGCACACGTCGCGATGATCCGGTCGTAGGGGGCCCGCGCGGGAGCGCCGCGCGCCCCGTCACCGGTGACGACGGCCGGACGGAAGCCGGCCGCGGCCAGATGTCTGCGGGCGGCCTCGGTGATCTCCGGGTCGAGGTCGACGGTCGTCACCCGGGTGTCGCCGAGCCGGTGGGCGAGCAGCGCCGCGTTGTAGCCGCTGCCCGCGCCGATCTCCAGCACCCGGTCCCCGTCCCGTACCCGCAGCGCGTCGAGCATCCGCGCCATCAGGGACGGCTGGCTGCTGGAGGAGAGCAGCTCGCCGTCGCGCACCCGCGTCGCCAGGGGCGCGTCGGCGTACGCCCCGGCCAGCCAGCGGGCCCGGCGCAGCGGGTCCCGGTCGTCCCGCCACAGCCGGGTGGTGAGCCCCGCGCCGCCCGCCGCGTCCGCCGCGCCCGCTTCGTAGTAATACGGCACGAAAAGATGGCGCGGGACCGCCTCGAACGCCGCCCGCCACCGCGGATCGGTGAGCCCGCCGCCCGCCATGATCTCCCGGACGAGCCCGGCGCGCGCCACGGCGGCCGCGTCGGCATGACGGTCGGGCCGGTCGCCCGTACGTCCGCGCCCGCCGCCCGTCTCCGTCACGCCCGCGCCGCCCATGCCTCCACTGTCCTGCGGCCGGGCCGGGCCCGCTACAGGTCCGCCGGGTCCTACGCCCCCTTACCTAGGGCGGGCTGTCTGAGAGCATGGAGGCGTGAAAGATATTCCGCGCGGCACACTTCAGGAGCAGACCTTCTACGAGCTGGTCGGCGGCGAGCCGACCTTCCGGCGCCTGGTGCGACGCTTCTACCAAGGCGTCGCGGAGGACCCGCTGCTCCGGCCGATGTACCCCGAGGACGATCTGGGCCCGGCGGAGGAGCGGCTGGTGCTCTTCCTCATGCAGTACTGGGGCGGGCCCCGCACCTACAGCGACAACCGCGGCCATCCGCGGCTGCGCATGCGCCACGCGCCGTTCACCGTGAACCGGGCGGCGCATGACGCCTGGCTGCGCCATATGCGGGACGCGGTGGACGAGCTGGAGCTGGCGCCCGACTTGGAGCGCCAGCTGTGGAACTACCTCACCTACGCGGCCGCCTCCATGGTCAACACCGAGGGCTGAGACCACCCGGAGCCGCCCAGGGCCGGGACCGCCTAGGCGGGCGTCACGGACAGCCCGGGCAGCCCCGACGTACGCACCGCGATCGAGCCGTACGGAGTACGCAGCCGCAGCCAGCCGCCCGCGGCGAGCAGGGCCAGCGGCTCGGCCGCCGGGGCGAGGGCGGTGGCACCACGGGAGCCGGTGGCGGCACCCGCGCCCGCGCTCGCCCCCCGCGCGGGGCGCAGGAAGCCCAGCGACTGGGCGGCGTGCACGGCGCGCAGCGGCAGTCCGGTGTCCCCGAGCGTGCGGGACCAGATCTCGTGGCCGATACGGTCGCGCTCGGCGCGCGTACGGCGCTCCTCGGGGAGCGCCTCGTCGCGGGCCCGGAACTCGGCGACCGCGGCCGCGACCGCCCGGCGCACCTCGTCCGTGCCGGGCAGCTCCGCCTCCCGGCGCCAGCCGCCGCGCGGCGGCAGCACTCCGGCCCAGGGCGGGCCGGTGACGGCCTCCGGCACGGCGACGGTGAGCCCGCCGGACGCCGTCCGGCCGGTGCCCGCCGTGTCCAGCGCGTCGGCGAACTGACCGGCGGAGACGGTGGTGTCCAGCGCCCCCGGTCCGCCGGGCGCCCCGGCCTCCGAGGCACCCGCGGTGCCGACGGCTTCCAGCCGTGCCGTGCGGATGGCCAGCACCTCGAAGGACGGCGGCCGGCCGAAGACGGCCAGCACCCCGCCGCCCGCCTGCAGCCGGACCGCCGCGGCGCGGTCGTAGTGGATCAGCCGGGCCAGGAAGGCGGCGAGGTCGGCCGCCTCCCCGGCGTCGGCGAAGTGGAGCTGGTTCCCGAATGCCGTCATACGGTGACGGCCCCCTCGGCTGACTTCCCGGCGGACTTCCCGGTGCCCGGTTCGGGCTCCAGGTAGTCGGTCAGGAAGCTCTCCTCCTCGGACGTGACGCGGCGCGGCCGGCCCGCTTCGAGGTCGAAGGGGACGATGCGGGTGGCGGCCCGCACGTACACGGTCTCCTCGTCCTTGATCTCGTAGCGGAGGTTGATGTAGGCGGCACGGATGTCCGTCACCCAGGTCTCGATGCTCACCGGCGTGTGCCGGTGGACGAGCGGCTTCAGATAGTCGATCTCGTGCCGGGCCACGACCACCCCGCCGGTGAACGCGTCACTCCCGTTCCCCGGCGCCAGCCGCCACATGAAGTCGACGCGCGCCTCTTCCAGATAGCGCAGGAAGACCACGTTGTTGACATGGCCGAACGCGTCCATGTCGAACCAGCGCAGGGGGCAGGAGTAGATGTGCCGGGCCATGCGATCAGCCCCGGGTGAGCTTCTTGTAGGTGGCGCGGTGCGGACGGGCGGCGTCCGGGCCGAGCCGCTCGATCTTGTTCTTCTCGTACGACTCGAAGTTGCCCTCGAACCAGAACCACTTGGAGTCGCCCTCGTACGCCAGGATGTGGGTGGCGACGCGGTCGAGGAACCAGCGGTCGTGGGAGACGACCACGGCGCAGCCGGGGAAGTCGAGCAGCGCGTTCTCCAGGGAGGACAGGGTCTCCACGTCGAGGTCGTTCGTCGGCTCGTCGAGGAGCAGCAGGTTGCCGCCCTGCTTGAGGGTGAGCGCGAGGTTGAGGCGGTTGCGCTCACCGCCGGAGAGCACCCCGGCCGGCTTCTGCTGGTCCGGGCCCTTGAAGCCGAAGGCGGAGACGTAGGCGCGGGACGGCATTTCGACCTGGCCGACGTTGATGTAGTCCAGCTCGTCGGAGACGACGGCCCACAGCGTCTTCTTGGGGTCGATGTTGGCGCGGCTCTGGTCGACGTAGGAGATCTTGACGGTGTCGCCGACCTTGATCTTGCCCGCGTCCGCGGTCTCCAGGCCCTGGATCATCTTGAAGAGCGTGGTCTTGCCCGCGCCGTTGGGGCCGATGACGCCCACGATGCCGTTGCGCGGCAGGGTGAAGGAGAGGTCATCGATGAGGACCTTCTCGCCGAACGCCTTGGAGAGATTCTCCACCTCGACCACGACGTTGCCCAGGCGCGGGCCCGGCGGGATCTGGATCTCCTCGAAGTCCAGCTTCCGGGTCTTCTCGGCCTCGGCCGCCATCTCCTCGTAACGGCTCAGCCGGGACTTGGACTTGGCCTGGCGGCCCTTGGCGTTGGAGCGGACCCACTCCAGCTCTTCCTTGAGGCGCTTGGCGCGCTTGACGTCCTTCTGCCCCTCGACCTTGAGGCGGGCCTGCTTCTTCTCCAGGTACGTGGAGTAGTTGCCCTCGTAGCCGATGGCGCGGCCGCGGTCCAGCTCCAGGATCCACTCGGCGACGTTGTCCAGGAAGTACCGGTCGTGGGTAATGGCCACGACGGTGCCCGCGTACTTGGCGAGGTGCTGCTCCAGCCACTGGACCGACTCGGCGTCCAGGTGGTTGGTGGGCTCGTCGAGGAGCAGCAGGTCGGGGGCCTCCAGCAGCAGCTTGCAGAGCGCGACGCGGCGCTTCTCACCACCGGAGAGCTTGGTGACCGGCGCGTCGCCGGGCGGGCAGCCGAGGGCGTCCATGGCCTGCTCCAGCTGGGCGTCCATGTCCCACGCGTTGGCGTGGTCCAGGTCCTCCTGGAGCTTGCCCATCTCCTCGAGCAGCGCGTCGCTGTAGTCGGTCGCCATCTGCTCGGCGATCTCGTTGAAGCGGTCGAGCTTGCCCTTGGTCTCGGCCACGCCGTCCTGGACGTTCTCCAGCACGGTCTTGGACTCGTCCAGCGGGGGCTCCTGGAGCAGGATGCCGACGCTGTAGCCCGGCGAGAGGAAGGCATCGCCGTTGGACGGATGCTCCAGACCGGCCATGATCTTCAGCACCGTCGACTTACCGGCGCCGTTGGGACCCACGACACCGATCTTCGCGCCGGGCAGAAAGCTCAGCGTGACGTCGTCGAGGATCACCTTGTCGCCGTGAGCCTTGCGCGTCTTGCGCATGGTGTAGATGAACTCAGCCAAGAGAAACCGTCCGGCAGTCTGGTAGGTATCGATCTGCGGCCCGCGCCGCATGGGTGCATGCGGGCTCCGCCGCGTCCAGGGCAGAGACACCCCACCCCATCTTGCCGTACGGCAGGCCCGAGGCGGAAACCCATTGCTCGCCGCCCCGGCCCTTCCTCACCGTCCGTCGTCAGTAGTCACTCCACCGACGGTCACTCGCCCGTGGGGGACTTCTTCTTCCGGACGAAGAAGATCGCGGCGCCTCCGACCACGACGAGCGCTATGGCGATGCCCGCGATCACCGGGGTGGTGCTGCTGCCGCCGGTCTCGGCGAGGTCACCGCCGGTGTCGTCGACGGCGGTGGTGTCACCGCTGACGACCTCGCCGGTGCCCCCGGCCGACGCCGGGCCCGCCTTGGTGGAGGGGCTGTCACTGTCGCCGCCGGTCGCGGTGCCCGCGGTCTCGCAGTCGAGGACCCCGGAGAAGGACTTCTTGAAACCGTTCGGGCCCCGGACGCTGAACGTGTAGCTCCGGTCCTCGTTCACCGGAACGGTGACGGTCTTCGACTGACCGGCCTCGACCGTGTACTTCTGGTTCAGCAGCGAGAACGTGAACGCCTCGTCGCCCTTGTTGGTCGCCGTGACGTCCACACCGCCCTCGGCGCAGTCCTTCTCGGCGGTGACGGCCGGGACCGCGCCCTCCTCCGCCCAGTGGGCGGTGGCGGAGGCGGAGACGGTGCTCTCGCTGGAACCGGCGAGTATCTGGGTCTGGCTCTTGGTGTCGCTGGAGAACGCGCGGCCGACCGAAACCTTGGTGGCGGCCTGGGCGGTCAGCGAGATGGAGCCGTCGTCCGCGCCGGACGGCACGTCGACGTAGACCTCGCCGCCGTTGGCGGCGCTGGTGATCGTCTTGCCGCTCTTGTCGACGAGCCTCGCGCCGGATTCGACGGCCTCGGTGCCCGGGGTCAGGGTGACGCTCTCGGCGTTGGTGCGGACCGTGACCGGACCGATCGGCTCACCGGCCTTGCCGGAGACGGCGGACGGTTCCAGGCTCAGCGAGGCCTTGGGCTCGGCCAGGTTCCGCGCGCTCTTCTCCAGGTAGTCGGCGAGCTTCTCGGCCGCCGGGTCGACCGCGTCGACCTTCGCCCGGTCGGAGAAGCGCCAGATGGCGACCTGCGTACCGGCGGCCGCGGTCTTCTCGGTGAGGGCGCCGGAGCCCGCCTTCGAGGCGAGTTCGGCGAGGTCGTTCACCTGGGGGTAGGAGTTCTGCAGAATCCAGTTGATCTTGCCCGCTTCGCGGTTGTTGGCCAGTGAGGTCTGACTCCAGGGCTTTTCCTCGTACTTGGCCTTGCTCTGCGTCGGGTTGTGCAGATCGATGCAGTACGTCTGAATGCTGCCGCCGTTGTCGACCGCCATCTCGAAGAGACCGGCGCCGACCTCCTGGTCGCCCTTGCCGCCCTTTTCGTGGATGACCGCCTTGTCGAAGGTCTTGAGGCCGCTCAGCGTGGTGGTGGCCCCACCGCTTCCCGGAGGCACCTCGTCCGCGGCGGCGGCGCCGGCGCCGGCTATCGCGCCCACGGCGACCAGCCCAGACGCCAGAACGGCGGCCGCGAATCGGGCGGCACCCCGCCTCTTCACAGAAATCATGGTTTCCCCTCCGGGCGAGCGCCGGTCAGTCGGTGCGCATCGCCAGCGAACTCAAAACTCAGTAACCCCCGTTGGGCACTCAGGGATCCTAGGGAGCGAAAAGCCGCGTGATCCCCGATTGGACCTGACCCCAACCGATCCGAATCGGAATTGTTATCTCGCCCACAGACCCCAAATGACCTGGGATTATCGATAAATCCCCCCTGGTCACGGCGACGTTGCCCCGGTCGGTGCGTTTAAAAGCGGTTTGGCCTGTGAGACTCGCCGGAAGGCGGAGGTACCGCGCGTGAGGTCGTGCCCGACCGCCACCGCGTCGATCTCCGCGGTGACCCACCGCTTGGGTCCGCTCTCCCCCTCCCCCGCGCCCTGCCGGGCTCCCTCCCGCTCCCGCTCCTTTTCCCGCTCACGCACCCGCAAGGTGCCATGGACCAGCAGCGGTTCGCCGAGTGTCACCGAAGCGGCCACGTTCGCCGCGAGGGTGCGCCAGGCCCAGACCGTATAGAAGCTCGTGTACGCGTCCACCCAGCCGTCGCTCTTCCGGTCCCAGCGGCGCACCGTCGCCGCCAGCCGGAACCGGGCCACCGCGACCCCGGCCGCCGTCTCCCAGAAATCCGGCCGCGTCGCCGCGTTCCCCAGCACCGTCGTCCAGGTCTCGTTCATGCCCGCTCCCCCGCTCTCCCGCGCTCCCCCGGCGGCCCACCGGACCGCCGACCCCCATGCTGCCCGCGATCCGCGCCCCTCGCCGGAGCCTGTGCACAACCCCCAGGCTGTGGATAACCCGCGCCCTCGTTCCGGTGAAGCGACCCGGTGAGCCCCGACCGCCCTCAGCCCTCCCCCGCCGCGATCACGTACTGCGCCCGCACCTCCCGGTACCGCGCCAGCTCCGCGCCCACCGGCCCCAGCACCCGCGCTCGCCCGCAGCCCACCGCCGCGTCCCGCAGCCGGGTCTCCGCCGCCTGGCCGTACCGCCGCGCGGGCCCCCTCGCCGCCAGCCCGCACGCCCACGCCAGCCCCGTCCCGGCCAGCGCGCCGCCCGCCGCCAGCGCCACGGGCGCCCACCACCCCGGCCCGCCGAACAGCCCCGCCACGGCCCCCACCAGCCAGACCGCCGCCACCACCTGGAGCACCAGCAGCGCCACCTGGGCCCCCGCCATCGCCGACCACCACGCGGGCCGGGTGAGGCACTGTCCGCGCCGCGCCGCCGCCACCGCCTCGTCCACCGCCTCCGGCAGCCCCCGGCCGCCCCAGCCCGCCGCCTCCCGCACCGCCTGTGCCCAGGGCCCGGGCAGCCCGGCCGTGGCCTCGTCGGCGAGTGTGCGCACGGCCTCCTCCACCGCGGGCCGGGCCGTGACCGCCTCCCGCTCCGCCGCCTTCGCCCGCGCCCCCGGGGCCTCCCGCTCGTCCTCCGCCCGCCCGCCGCCGGGCCCGCGCCCCCGTACCAGCCGCCCCCACGGCGTCCCGCACGCCCACTGCGCGTCCCGCAGCCAGGCCCGCTCCGCGGCCTGCCCGGCCGCCGCCGCGCCCGCCGCCTCCGCCAGCCGGTCCTCGAACGCCGCCCGCGCCCGGCCGGTGAACCCGGCCGGTGAACCGTCCGCCACGTACTGCGGCCGCAGCCGCGCGGTCGTGCCGTCCACGTCCGCCGCCAGCCGCCGTTCCGCCGCGCCGCACTCGGCCGCGAGCCCGCCCAGCATGTCCCGCAGCTCCCCGACGCCCTCCCCGGTGAGCGCGGACAGGGCGAGCACGGCCGCGCCCGGCTCCCCGTGCTCGCCGAGCGCCAGCCCGTCCTCGTCCAGCAGCCGCCGCAGATCGTCCAGCACCTGATCGGCGGCGTCGCCCGGCAGCCGGTCCACCTGGTTGAGGACGACGAACGTCACCTCCGCGTATCCGGCGAGCGGCCGCAGATAGCGCTCGTGCAGCACCGCGTCCGCGTACTTCTCGGGATCCACCACCCACACCACCGCGTCGACCAGCCCCAGCAGCCGGTCCACCCGGTCCCGGTGGCCCGGGGCGGCCGAGTCGTGGTCGGGCAGGTCGAGCAGGACGAGACCGCGCAGCGCCGGGTCGTACGGATACGCCGGGCGGCGGCGGTCCACGGGCGGGATGCCGAGCCGGTCCAGCAGCCCGTCGGCGTGATCGGTCCACGCGCAGGAGAGCGGCGCGGCGGTGGTCGGCCGCCGGATCCCGGCCTCGGAGAGCGGCGCCCCGGCGAGCGCGTTGAAGAGTGTCGACTTACCGCTTCCGGTGGCCCCCGCGAGGGCGACGACGGTGTGCCCGAGCGGATGCCGTCCGCGCGCGGCGGCCTCGTCCAGCACCCGCCCGGCCCCGGCGAGGGTGCGTCCGTCCAGCCGGGTGCGGGAGAGCCCCACGAGCTGGCGCAGGGCGTCCAGGCGCGGCCGCAGACTCCCGGCGGCGAAGCTGCGGGCGCCGGGCCCGAAGGGTCGCTCGTACGAGGCGTACGCCTCGTAGGCCTCATACGTCTTATAGGGATCGCCCGAGCAGTAGTCGCCGGAGCGGTAGTCACCGGACCGGAAGTCACCGGCCCGGTAATCGTCCGACCGGAAGTCGCCGGACCGGTAGGGGACGCAGGACGGCTCGCGGGTCTGCCGCGCGTCATCGGTCCCGTACGGCTCGCACCGCTCGCCCTCGGGAGCGGTCCGTGCCGCCGGTGCCGCCGGGCCGGGCACCTCCCGGGGGGCGCGGCGGGCGACCCGCCGCCCGGCGCGCCGGGCGATCAGCCCGTCGTCCCACGTCTGCCGCGCCCGCACCACACCCTCGGCGCCCGCGTCGCCCCCGTGCCCGCACTTGTCCCCGCCGTCGAGACCAGCAGCAGTAGCCGCCACGTCGGTCACCTCTCCTTCTGCAGTAGGGACAGCGCGGCGATCAGCTGGACCTGGTGGTCCGGGGTCACGTCCAGCGCGTCGAGCGGCGCGAGCCGCCGGTCGCGCTCCGCCTCCAGGGCGCGCGCGACGCAGCCGTCCAGCAGCCGTCCGCCTCGGTCGCCCAGCCGCAGCGCGCGGTGCGCGCCCAGCGTCTCGGCGAGCCGTTCGCCCGCCTTACGGGCCCGCCGCCCGCCCAGCAGGGAGGCCACCAGGAAGGCGGCGACCTCGTCGGACGCGTCGGGCCCGGCGCCGTCGGGGACGCGGGCGCGGGTCTCCTCCTCGGCCAGCTCCTCGACGCAGCGCCGCCAGCGCCGTACGGCCACGCCGATCCGCTCCCCGGCCTCGCGCGCGTCGGCCGGGGCGAGCCCGGTACGGGCGGCGGGGTCCCGCTTCCCGGCCTCGGCGATCCGGTCGTCGGCGGCGGCCGCCGCGCTGCGCAGCAGGGTCGCGAGGGAGTCGGTGAGCGCCGTAAGAAGCTCATCGGGGGTGCTGTCGTGCGGCTGGCCGTGCCAGTGGGTGAGCGCGCCGCCCGCGAGGGCCGCGCCCGCGGCGATCTCCCGCCGCACCCGCTCGGCCGCCTCCCCGTACGCCCCCTCGACCCGCTGGACCAGCCGCACCGCCGCGGCGTGCTGGGCCGCGGCCGCCCCGGCCAGTGCGGGCATCCGGGCCTGGAGCGAGGCGAGGACACCGGCCGCGGTGCGGGCGGCGGCGACGGTACGGGCCTGCGGGTCCTGGGCGTGCCGGGTGAGCCAGTCGCGCAGCGCGGCGACGGCGGTGGCCGGGAGCAGTCCGCTGCCGCCGCCCGCCGACTCGGGAAGCTCGGGGATGGTGAAACGGGGCACATCGCCGAGCCCGGCCACCGTGAGGAGCGCGGCGTACTGACGTGAAACTTCGGCGGCGACCTGGTGCGGAACCCGGTCCAGCACGGTGACAAGTGTCACGTCGTACTCCTTCGCGGTCCGCAGCAGATGCCAGGGGACGGCGTCGGCGTACCGGGTGGCCGTGGTGACCAGCACCCAGATGTCGGCGGCGCAGATCAGCTCGGCCGCGAGATCGCGGTTGCGGGCGACGAGCGAGTCGATGTCGGGCGCGTCGAGCAGGGCGAGCCCCCGGGCGAGTCCCGGGTCGGTCTCGATCCGCAGCGCCGCGGGCCCCTCGCCCTCCCGGGCCCGTTCCTCCTCGTCGTACGGGCCCTCGGCGCGGTCTCCCTGGGCCGGTACCCAGACCCGGGTGAGCTGCGGCAGCACCCGTTTCCCGGCGAACCAGGAGTGATCGTCGGGGTGACAGACCAGCACCGGGGTACGGGTCGTCGGCCGCAGCACCCCGGCCTCCGTGACCCGTCGACCGACCAGGGAATTGACCAGAGTGGACTTCCCTGCTCCGGTAGATCCGCCGATCACCGCCAGCAGAGGCGCTTCGGGGGCACGCAACCGGGGCACGAGGTAGTCGTCCAGTTGAGCGAGCAACTCGGCACGGCTGCGGCGAGCGCGGTCGGCACCGGGAAGGGGGAGCGGAAAGCGTGCGGCGTCAACGCGGTCACGCAGAGCGGTCAGCGCGTCGAGCAGCCGGGGCCGTACGTCCAAGATCGCCACATGCGAAGAATGCCCGGTTTTGATCTCTTTTTGAAGCGTATGGTCACTCGTGCGCGTCAAAGAGACCCACCCGGATCACCTCAGATCGGACATGAGGCAGGCGGGGCGGACGGGGCTCAGGCATAACGAGTAGACAACACCCGCCGTTTGGGGCGTGAAAAACGATGCGAGTTTCGTACCTGCCTGCGATTATCGGACCGCTTCACTGAACCTCCACAACGTGCCACGGAGGTGAAGCAACCGGGGCGAGGCGCAGGGAGCCCTATCCTTGTCCCCGGCAAGGTCACGGATCCGCCGCGCCCGGCCACCGGCACCACGGCCGCACCGCGGGCCCGTCGGCACCCGGGGGCTCAGCAGTTCCAGGCCCACCACCGGCCCCCGTAGCTCAGTGGATAGAGCAGGCGCCTTCTAAGCGCTTGGCCGCAGGTTCGAGTCCTGCCGGGGGCGCCACTGGCTCACCGCCCCGGCGCGCTGGGGGGCGCCGCGTCGCCGAGGGAGAGCAGCAGCTTCCGCATCAGCTGCGACAGCTGCTCCTGCTCCGTCCGGTCCAGGGCGCTGAACAGGCGTTCCCCGTTGCGGATATGCCCCTCCACCGCGTTGTCCACCAGCTCGAACCCCTCCTGGGTGAGTGAAATCACCATGCGGCGGCGGTTGGTGGGGTCGAGTTCGCGGTCGACCAGGCCGCGATTCACCAGCCGGTCGACCCGGTGGGTCAGCGCCGGCGGCTTGATCATCATGGTCGCGGCCAGGGCTTTCGGGGACAAGGCGTACGGCGGACCACTGCGCCGCAATGTTGCGAGTACGTCAAATTCCCAGCGCTCCATGCCCTCGGCGTCGAGGTGTTCCACCACCCCCCACTCGACGAGCCGGGTCGCGCGGAAGAGCCGCCCCATCATTCCCATGGACCAAGGGTCCAGGTCAGGGCGGCTTTCCGCCCACTGCTGAAGGATGCGGTCGAGCGCGTCCTCGCCCTCCTCACGCACCTGTTCGTGATGCTCGTTCACCTCGCCGGTCCCGTCTCTTCGAGGTGAGTTCAACATCGAACTATTTGACATGGAGCAAGCCTGCTTTCTACGGTCAGTGGCTGTCAGACAGCTCTGGGTACGCAACGGGGGCACAACCAGGCGGGCCCTTGAGCACACAACCCTCGTCCATGCCCCTTGCCTGCGCCAGGCCCGGGATCCGTTCCGGGCCACAGCCCGGGCGGGGCCATGGCCCGGGGGAGACCACCGAAGACCTGAACAGACCAGTCTCGTCATAACTGCTTGATCTCATCCGCCGGCGTTCGCATCCGAAAGCCATCGCCGGAAGCCATCAACAGAGACAGCGGGAAGGTTTTTCATGCCTGTCGGAAACCACGCCACCCTGCCTGCGCTCCTTCGAGCACAGGCCGCCGCACGGCCCGACGACATCGCCGTCGTCGCCGGCGACACCCACCTCACCTATGGGGACCTCCTCGACCGGAGCACCCGTTTAACTCTTCGGCTCCAGAAGTCCGGCGTAGGCCGTGACCACCGGGTGGGGCTCTTCGCTGATCCGTCACTCGACCTCATCGTCGGCGCGTGGGGCATCCTGAGCGCCGGAGGCGCGTATGTGCCGCTCTCCCCGGACTATCCCGAGGAGCGGCTGCGCTTCATCATCGACAACGCCCGCGCCCACGTCATCGTCTGCCAGCCGCATCTGGCCGACCGGCTGCGCCAACTCGCCCCGCCCGAGACCCTCGTCCTCACGGTGGACGAGGCCCTGACCGAGCTGCCGAGCGGGTCGCCGCCAACCCAGCCGGACCCACAGGAAGAGCCGCGGCCGGACGGGCTCGCCTACGTCATCTACACCTCCGGGAGCACCGGCAAGCCCAAGGGGGTGATGGTCGAGCACCGCAGCATCGCCGCCCAGCTCGGCTGGCTCCAGGAATCCGGTCATCTCGGCGGCGGCACCGTCATCCTCCAGAAGACCCCGATGAGCTTCGACGCCGCCCAGTGGGAGATCCTCGGCTCGGCGTGCGGCGCCCGCGTGGTGATGGGCGCCCCGGGCGTCTACCGCGACCCGGAGGGGCTGATCGACACGATCGACCGCCACGGGGTGACCACGCTCCAGTGCGTCCCGACGCTGCTCCAGGCCCTGGTGGACACCGAGCGGCTGGGCGACTGCACCAGCCTGTCCCGGGTGTTCAGCGGCGGCGAGGCGCTCACCAGAGCACTGGCCTCGGAGTTCTTCGCGACGCTGCCGACGGCGCGGCTGGTGAACCTGTACGGACCCACCGAGTGCACCATCAACTCCTCGGCGTACGAGGTGGCCCCGGCCACCGTGGACGACGAACCCACCGTCATCCCCATCGGCGCCCCGGTCGCCCGCACCGGCTACCACGTGCTGGACGAGAGCCACCGGCCCGTGCCGCATGGCGAGACCGGTGAGCTGTACATCTCCGGTGTCCAGCTCGCCCGCGGCTATCTGCACCGGCCCGAGGTGACCGAGGAGCGCTTCACGCACCTCGCGCTGGACCCCGGGCAGGACCCGGTGCGGCTGTACCGGACCGGCGACCTGGTGTCCCAGGCGCCCGACGGCATCGTCCACTTCCTCGGCCGGACCGACAGCCAGGTCAAGCTGCGCGGCTACCGCGTCGAACTGGACGAGGTCGCCCGCACCATCGAGAACCACGCCTGGGTCAAGCGGGCCGCCGTCCTGGTCAAGGACGATCCGCGCACCGGCTCCCAGAACCTCGTCGCCGCCGTGGAGCTGAACCCCAAGGAAGCCGCCCTGATGGACCAGGGCAACCACGGCTCCCACCACCAGTCCAAATCCAACAAGCTGCAGGTCAAGGCCCAGCTCTCCAACCCCGGGCTGCGTTCGTCCGAACAGCTCACCGGGCGGACCCAGGTGGACCTTCCCGGCCGCGACGCGAGCCCGGAGCTGCGCCGCGAGGCGTTCGCCCGCAAGACCTACCGCTTCTACGAGGGCGGGGACACCAGCCGGGCACGCATCCTCAAGCTGCTCGACCACGGGGTGGACCCCTTCGCGTCCCGGCCGCTCGGCGATCTGACCCTCAGCGGTCTCGGCGCGATCCTGCGCTCCTTCGGGCAGTTCCACAGCGAGGAGCGGCTGCTGCCGAAGTACGCGTACGCCTCGCCCGGCGCGCTGTACGCGACCCAGATGTACCTGGAGATCGCGGGCATCGGCGAGCTGGCGGCCGGTATCTACTACTACAACCCGCTGGACCACCAGCTCGCGCTGATCCGCACGGTGAAGGGTGACGGATCCCCGCGACTGAAGGTCCACTTCGTCGGCAAGCGGCAGGCCATCGAGCCCGTCTACAAGAACAACATCGGCGAAGTGCTGGAGTTCGAGACGGGCCATATGGTCGGCCTGTTCGAGCAGGTGCTGCCCGCCCATGGCCTGGCCATCCATCCGGACGGGTTCCATCCGGAGCTGCTGCCGCAGTTCGACGTGGCCGAGGACGACCACTACCTGGGCACCTTCGACATCCGGCAGAGCGACGGCCGTCAGCCGGACGACCCCACCGAGGTCTACCTCCAGGTGCACCCCGGGAAGGTCACCGATCTGCCGGGCGGTCAGTACCGCTACCGGTCCGGCGACCTGGAGAAGATCTCCGACGAACTGGTGGAGAAGAGGCATGTGATCGCCATCAACCAGGCGGTCTACGAGCGCTCCAGCTTCGGCATCAGCGCCGTCAGCCGGGCCACCGAGCCCTGGCTGGAGTACATCGCGCTCGGCAAGAAGCTCCACCACCTCCAGGCCAACCAGCTGGGGCTGGGCCTGATGTCCTCCGGCTACAGCTCCAAGACCGGCCATCCGCTGCCCGCCGCACGGCGTCTGGACGCCATCCTGACCGAGTGCTCGATCCCGACCGGCGCCTCCTACTTCTTCGTCGGCGGCCGAATATCGGCCGAGCAGGAGGCGAGCGAGGGCATGGGCGAGGACATCGTCCATATGAAGGGCCCGACCGAGGTGATCAGGGACGACCTGGCCTCCTATCTGCCGGACTACATGCTGCCCAACAAGGTCGTCGTCCTGGACGCGCTGCCGCAGACGGCCAACGGGAAGATCGACGTCAAGGCGCTGGCCGGCTTCGACGAGATGTCCCAGGGGCTGGAGAGCCGGGAGTTCGTGGCCCCGGAGACGGACATCGAGAAGGCCCTCGCCGAGCTGTGGGGCGCGGCGCTGAAGTACGAGCCCGTATCCACCGAGGACAACTTCTTCGAAGCGGGCGGCAATTCGCTCATCGCCGTGACCCTGGTCAACCGCCTCAACAAGCGATTCGGGACCAAGCTGCCGGTCCAGGTGCTCTTCGACGCGCCCACGGTCAGCCGTCTCGCCCCCCATGTCGACGGCACCGCCACCGGGGAGATATCCCGCTTCCTGCGGCTGCACCCCGAGGGCGGAAAGTCGCCGGTCTTCTGCTGGCCGGGACTCGGCGGCTATCCCATGAACCTCCAGCAGCTCGCCTCCGGCGCGGATGTCAACCGGCCGTTCTACGGAATCCAGGCGCACGGCATCAACGACGGCGAGACGCCGTACCCGACGATCCGGGACATGGCCGCGGCGGATGTGGCCGAGATCCGGAAAATCCAGCCGGAGGGCCCCTACACCCTGTGGGGCTATTCCTTCGGCGCCCGGGTCGCCTTCGAGACCGCGTGGCAGCTGGAGGACGCGGGGGAACGGGTGGAGAACCTGTTTCTGATCTGCCCCGGAAACCCCAAGGTCCGGGAGACGGAGGGGAAGCAGTACGGGCGTGAGGCGACGTACCGCAATCCGGCCTACCTCACGATCCTCTACTCCGTCTTCACCGGCGGAATCAGCGGGCCCGACCGCGATCGGTGCCTCGAAACGGTCCGGCACGAGGACGAGTTCGTGGCGTTCATCCATGAACTCCTCCCGCAATTGGACGAAGCGCTCATCCGCCGGATCACCCGGATCGTGGAAGCGACGTACGAATTCGAGTACAGCTTCCGCGAACTGGCCGAGCGCAAGCTGAACACGCCCATCACCATCTTCAAGGCCACGGGCGACGACTACTCGTTCATCGAGGACAGCTCGGGCTATTCCGCGACCCCGCCGACCACGGTCGAGCTGGTCGGGGATCACTACAGCGTGCTGAAGAAGAAGGGGGTCGGCGAACTCATCTCGGCAATCCACACCCGCCTCGACAACTGATCCCCCAACTGATCCTCACGGAGGAAGACGTGCCTCATCTCAACATCAAGCACTTTCCCCTGGACGTCGGCGAAGAACAACGGAGGCAGCTCACCGAGGACCTCACCGCGCTGGTGATGCGGCACTTCGAGGTCCCCGAGGGCGCCGTCTCGATCGCACTGGAGCAGGTGGACCAGTCGTCATGGAACGACGCCGTCATCGTTCCGGAAATCATAGGGCGGCAGCACCTCCTCATCAAGGCCCCGGGCACTTAAGAATCAGCCCCAACTCACCGTCACAGCACAGCACAAGGAGCGCGATATGACCGACTGCCTCGGACCGCGTCTCAAAGTCGGCGTGGTCCTTCCGGCGACCAACACCTCCGTCCAGCCGGAAATGGAAGCCATGCGGCCGGAGGGGGTCACCAACCACACCGGACGCATGCAGACCCAGGACACCTCGCTCACGGGCGGTATCGACGATCTGGTCAGCAGTTACCGGGAGTCGACCCACCGGGCGATCGACAGTCTGCTGCCGTGCAAACCCGACTGCTTCGTCATCGCTTTCTCCCCTGAGATCTACTGGGACGGCCCCGGCTCTCAGGACGAGGTGGTGGCTTCGATGAAGTCCGCCAGCGGGGGCCTTCCGGTCACCATGAGCCCGGACGCCTTCACCACGGCGCTGTCCCAATACGGCGCCCGGCGGCTCGGCGTCATCACCCCGTACGTGCCGGCCGGTGACGACTCGGTGAGCCGGTTCTTCACCGAATCCGGATATGACGTGGTATCGATGACAGGACTGGGGTGCAGCAGTCCGGAGCGGATCGCCCATGTGCACGAACCGGAGCTGCGCGAGGCCATCAAGGCCGTCGACACCCCGGACGTGGAGGCGATCGTGCAGGTGGGCACCAACATGGCCATGATGCGCGTCGCGGCCGGTGCCGAGGAATGGCTCGGCAAGCCGGTCATCTCCAACAACACGGTGCTCTATTGGCGGGCGCTGCGGCAGAACGGCATCGCCGACCGCATCAGGGGATTCGGCTCCCTGGCCGAGCAGTACTGAGCCACCGAGCGGTACTGGATAACCGAGCAGTACTGAATCACCAATAAAGCTGGGCGGGGGCGGCCTGAACGCCCCCGCCCGGCGCCGATTTGGAAAACAAGGAGACCTACGTGAGCAATACCGGCAGTGACACAACTGCCATCGACCCGCAGCGGGTCACCGACGGCGACCGGCTTCCCATCGGGAAACTGCTGGCGCTGACCACGGCCGGATTCCTGGCCATCATGACCGAGACGACGCCCGCGGGCCTCCTCCCGCAGATCGGCGACGGTCTCGGCGTCTCCGAAGGGCTGGCGGGGCAGCTCGTCACGCTGTACGCGATCGGTTCCGTGGTAGCGGCCATCCCTGTCATCGCCGCCACCCGCAGTATGCGACGACGGCCGCTGCTGCTCCTCTCGGTCGGCGGGCTGCTGATCTTCAACACCATCACGGCGCTGTCCACCAGCTACGAACTCACCCTCGTCGCCCGCTTCATCGCCGGTATGGCGGCCGGAGTCGTCTGGGGGCTGCTCGCCGGATACGGCAGGCGGCTGGTACCCGAAAGCCTCCAGGGCCGGGCGCTGGCCATCGTCGGGGTGGGCCAGCCGGTCGCGCTGACTCTCGGGGTCCCGCTGGGCACCTGGCTGGGGTCGCTGTTCGACTGGCGCGGAGTGTTCTGGATCATGTCCGCCGTCGCGCTGCTGCTGGTGCTCTGGATCCGTGCGCTGGTCCCGGACTTCCCCGGTCAGACCGCCACCGAACGGGAGCCGCTCCGGAAGATCTTCGCCCTGCCGGGCATCGCTTCCGTGCTGGCCGTGGTGCTCCTGTGGATCCTGGCGCACAACATCCTCTACACCTACATCGCGCCCTTCCTGGAGCGGTCCGGTCTCGGTGGGCGCGTCGACCTCGCGCTGCTGGTGTTCGGCGCCGCCGCCATCGTGGGGATCTGGCTCACCGGAGTCCTGGTGGACCGCAAGCTGCGCCCGGTCACCCTGCTGAGCCTCGCCGGGTTCGCGCTCGCGTCCCTGGTGCTGGGGGTCGCGGGCTCGTCGGTGCCGATGGTGTTCCTCGGCATCGTCGTCTGGGGTGTGACGTTCGGCGGCGCGCCCACGCTGCTGCAGACCGCCAACGCCGACGCGGCCGGGGACGCGGCCGATGTCGCGCAGTCGATGTTCGTCACCGTCTTCAACCTCGCGGTCGCGGGCGGCGGGGTGTTCGGCGGTCTCCTCCTGGAGTCGACCGGTGCCGGGTCCATACCCTGGGTGCTGCTCGGGCTGGCCGTCCTGGCCACCGCCGTCGTCGCGCTGGCCCACCGGCACGGCTTCAAGCCCGGCCCCCGGGTCACCGACGGCTGAACCCCGCCGGCCTCCTCCCCTACGGACGTAGCGGAGGAGGCCGTTTCGCATGACGCGCCGCCCGCCGCCGTCAGCGGCGGGAGTGGCCGAACAGCAGACGGTAGGCGATCAGCAGCACCAGGGAGCCGCCGATGGCGGCTCCCCAGGTGGCGGGGTCGAAGAACTGGTCGTCGACGGGCCGGTCGAGGAACTTGGCGGAGAGCCAGCCGCCGATGAAGGACCCGACGACGCCGATGACGGTGGTGCCGATCAGACCGCCCGGGTCACGGCCGGGGAGAAGGAACTTGGCGACGGCTCCGGCGATCAGCCCGAGGACGATCCAGCTCACGATGCTCATGGTGCGGTTCTGGCCTTTCGATATGCGGGGTGCAGGGCTGGGCTGCCCGTTCCGGCTTCTTTACCGGGCCACGGGGGTCAAACCTCGCGCCGGGCCGGTCAGGGCGCGTCCGATGCCGCCTCCCCCACCAGCTCCTCCAGGACGTCCGTCATCGTCACGAACCCGAGGACGGAACCGTCGTCGCCCGTCACCGCCGCCAGGTGCGTACCGGCGCCGCGCATCGCCGTCAGCGTGTCGTCCAGCGGGGTATCGGCCGGCACCCGGGTGACGGTGTGCAGGGCGGCGCCGGGGAAGGGCCGGTCGCGGTCGGTGACGCCGAGGGTGTCCTTGATGTGGAGGTACCCCAGCACGGCGCCGCCGGGGCCGGTGACCGGCAGCCGGGAGAAGCCGGAGGCGGCCGCGGTGCGCTCCAGACGTGCGGGGGTGACCCGGTGGTCCACGGTGACCATCTCGCCGAGCGGGACCAGGATGTCCCCGGCCCGCCGGGTGCCCAGCTCCAGGGCGTCGCGCAGCCGCTCGCTGCCGGAGGCGTCGAGGAGGCCCGCGTCGCTGGAGTCCCGGACCAGGCGTATGAGTTCGGCGTCGGTGTAGACCGACTCGACCTCGTCCTTGGGCTCGACCTTCAGCAGCCGCAGCAGCGCGTTGGCGAAGGCGTTGACGCCGAAGACGACGGGGCGCAGCGCGCGGGTGACGGCGACCAGGGGCGGGCCGAGGAGCAGCGCGGTGCGCTCCGGGGCGGCGAGGGCGATGTTCTTGGGGACCATCTCGCCGATGAGCATGTGCAGATAGGTGGCCGCCGCCAGGGCGAGGACGAAGGCGATCGGGTGCACCAGGGCCTCGGGGACGCGGGCGGCGGCGAACACCGGCTCCAGCAGGTGGGCGATGGCCGGTTCGGCGACCGCGCCGAGGACCAGCGAGGAGATGGTGATGCCCAGCTGGGCGGTGGCCAGCAGGGCGGACAGGTGCTCCAGCGCCCACAGCACGGTGCGGGCGCGCTTCCCGCCCTCCTGGGCGCGCGGTTCGATCTGGCTGCGGCGCACGGAGATCAGGGCGAACTCGGCTCCGACGAAGAAGGCGTTGGTGAGCAGGGTGAGGGCGCCGATGGCCAGTTGCAGCAGGGTCATCGGGGGTCCTCCTGCGCGTGGGCGGCGGCCGGGGCGGTGATCCGTACGCGGTCGGCGCGGTGGTGGTCCACCTTGAGCACAGTGAGCTGCCAGCCGTCGGTCTCGATGCCGTCGCCCGCCTCGGGGATGCGCGCGAGGGCGGTGGCCATCAGGCCCGCGACGGTCTCGTACGGGCCCTCGGGCACGGTCAGGGCGATCGCGGACAGCTCGTCCAGCCGGACGGCGCCGTCCGCCTCCCAGGTGCCGGGTCCGGCGGGCACCAGGGCGGGGGTCTCGTCGGGGTCGTGTTCGTCGCGTACGTCGCCGACGACCTCCTCGACGACGTCCTCCAGGGTGGCGACCCCGGCGGTGCCGCCGTATTCGTCGATGACGAGGGCCATGGTGTGCGCGCCGCGCAGCCGGTCCAGCAGCCGGTCCACCGGGAGGCTGTCGGGGACCAGCAGCGGGGCGGTGGTCAGCTCGGTGACCGGGGTGTCGGCCCGGCGGGCGGCGTCCAGCGCGAGGACGTCGCGGATGTGCACGGTGCCGACCACCTCGTCCAGGCTGTCGCGGTAGACGGGGAACCGGGACAGGCCGGTGGCCAGCGTGAGGTTGGCGGCGTCGGCGGCGCTCGCGTGCGCCTCCAGCGCCTGGACGTCCACCCGCGGGGTCATCACGTTCTCCGCGGTCAGCTCGCTCAGGTGGAGCGTACGGACGAACAGCTCGGCCGAATCGGGCTCCAGCGCGCCCTCCGCGGCCGAATGGCGGGCCAGCGCGACCAGTTCGTCCGGGGTGCGCGCCGAGGCCAGCTCCTCGGCGGGCTCAAGACCGGCGCGGCGCACCAGGCGGTTCGCGGTGTTGTTCAGGTGGTGGATCAGCGGGGCGAAGGCGGCGGTGAAGCCGCGCTGGGGGCCCGCGACCACCTTGGCCACGGCCAGCGGCCGGGAGATCGCCCAGTTCTTGGGCACCAGCTCGCCGATCACCATCAGGACGACGGTCGAGACCGCCACGCCCAGCACCGAGGCCACGGACGAGGCGGCGCCGCCAAGACCTGCGGCCCGCAGCGGGCCCCGCAGCAGGACGGCCAGCGAGGGCTCGGCGAGCATGCCGATCACCAGTGAGGTCACGGTGATGCCCAGCTGGGCGCCGGAGAGCTGGAACGTCAGCCTGCGCGCGGCCTTGAGCGCGCTTCCGGCGCCCCGCTCGCCCGCCGCGGCGGCGCGCTCCAGCTCACCCCGCTCGACCGTGGTGAGCGAGAACTCCGCGGCGACGAAGACCGCGCAGGCCAGGGTCAGCGCCAAGGCCAGCAGGACCAACAGCACTTCGGTCAGCACGCCGGTCCCCTCTCTGTGCGCTCGGCGGACCGCTCACGGGTGGATATGGGGGCGCATACGGGGGCGGATACGGACTCATGCGCATCCGGGGCGGGGCGGGGGGTACTGGGAGGGTCGTCCATCGCGGTGACCGCGACTCCTTCGTGGCTCGAGGGGCTGTTGGTAAAAGAACGGTAAAGCACGATCCGTGGTTCCCGCCCGTCGGCCCGGCACCCCGCCCTGGCAAGGGCCGCGGGGAAGTGCGGGCGACACCCGGCCAGTTGGCCGAATTGATCCACCCATGGCAGGGGCGTGGGAGTTGCTTTACCCGGCCGGAGCGTTCGGTCCGGCAAGAACGGTGAACGGCGCACAGAGAAGGAGTGAACGCCGCGATGGTGTTCAAACGACTGCCTGGTCGATTCGGCACCGAGAGCCCCTTCGTGGGCCCGGTACCGGCCGCCGGTCCGGCGCGCCCCGGCGGGCCGCCACGGAACGGGGCGCGAGAGACCCAGCTCACACAGGCGCTGCGCTGCGCCCTCGCGGCCAGGGAGATCGGAGTGGCCTTATCGGCCAACCCGGGCGGCCCGGATGGCGTCTTGAAGGCCGACAGGCAGGGCGGGTTGCCCGGGGAGCGGCACGGCACCCCCGGAAAAGCGGAGGTGGAGGCAGGTATGCGGCAGGTGACCGGCGTTCACGCCGGGGCCGTCGCGGCACGGACCGCAGACCGGAACCGGGGCATCGGTAATGGAATTGCGCGTGCGGTGTGACGTACTTCATGCTGTCACAGATCTGACATAACAGCGCGTAGCGAGACTCCTACCAATTTAGTACGTACTGTTGTGTGATGGTGCAGCTCATCTCGAAACAAGCGAATCCCGTGGAGCATTAGAGGTCCGTCATGAAGCCCTTCGCCCTGAACCACGCGGTCCCAGCCGAACAATCACCGGCTGTCATTCCGTACTCGTACAACGCCGCCCTGCAGCTGAATGTGCTGCCCGATGGACGCCCCGCCATCTCCGACCGGGGGGTGCTTCTGGAATGCGGCACGACGACCTCCACCGCGGGCTCCAAGACGCACTTCGACGACTGACCGTCCCCACCGACCCACGACGTCGATGACCGTACTGATCCTGACCTGCCAGGAGGATGTGACAGCGGACCTGGTGGTGTCCGAATTACGTGAGCGAAATGTCCCGCTGATCCGATTCGATCCCGCCGACCTTCCCGGCCAGGCAGGGATCTCGACAGAATTCGACCGCGGCGACTTCACCGGCTATCTGTCGACCGACGGCCGTCTGGTCAGCGTGAACAGCTTGCGGTCCATATGGGTGCGCCGCCCGGGGCAACCAGCGGCGCACGCCCCCGAGCCCTCCGAGTGGCTGACCGCCGAGTGCGGACAGGCCCTGTACGGAATGCTGTATTCCACCGAGGCGCGCTGGATGAACCATCCCAGTGCCGCCCAGTTGGCACGTTCCAAACCGTGGCAGTTGCGCACCGCCCATCGCAGCGGATTCGCCGTTCCGCCGACGCTCATCACCACCTATCCGCGCGCCGCCAAGGAGTTCGCCAGCCAGTTCCAGGACATCGTGGTGAAGACCGTCTCCGGCCCTCCGCCGGTCAATCCGCCCATCACACTGCCCACCACCCGCATTGACCCCGAGACGGATTTCTCGGGCGTCGCGGCAGGTGCCACGCTTCTTCAGCGCTACATTCCCAAAACGGCCGATATCCGGCTCACCTGCGTCGGCGGCCGTTTGTTCGCCGCCCGGAAGACAGCAGCTTCCGGGCAGGTTGATGGGAGGTATGGTTTCTATGGCCATCTATGGGACGCGGTGGACGTTCCCCACCGGATCGCCCGGGCCGTCCGGGAATACCTGACCTTTGGCGGTCTCGCCTACGGGGCTTTCGACTTCGCCGAGGACGAGGACGGCACCTGGTGGTTTCTGGAGTGCAATCAGGGCGGTCAGTTCGGGTTCATCGAGCTGGAGACCGGACAGCCGATCGCCGCCGCCATCGCCGACTGGCTCGCCGCGCCCCGTCCCGTCTGAGAGCGCCGCTCAGAGCGTCAGTACCGCGACGCCGTTCACCCGGTCGTTCGCGAGGTCGTCCAGGGCGGCGTCCGCGCGGTCGAAGGGGTACGGGGTGACCGTGGCGCGGATGTGGTGGGCGGCGGCCGCGGTGAGGAACTCGCGGCCGTCCTCCCGGGTGTTGGCGGTGACGCTGCGCAGGGTGCGTTCGTGGAAGAGATGGCGCTCGTACGTCAGCGCGGGGATGTCGGAGAGGTGGATTCCGGCGACGCTCAGCGTGCCGCCCGCGTCCAGCGCCTCCAGGGCCACCGGCACCAGCTCGCCCACCGGGGCGAACAGGATCGCGGCGTCGAGCGGTTCGGGCGGCCGGTCGCGGGCGTCCCGGGCGGAGGCGGCGCCGAGTTCGAGGGCGAGGGCCCGGGCGGCGGCCGAGCGGGTCAGCACATGGACGACGGCGCCGCGCGCGATGGCGACCTGCGCGGTGAGGTGCGCGGAGCCGCCGAAGCCGTAGATGCCGAGCCGTCCGCCCGCCGGGAGGTCGGCGCGGCGCAGCGCGCGGTAGCCGATGATCCCGGCGCACAGCAGTGGCGCCAGCTCCTCGGCGGCGTATCCGGCGGGCAGCTCATAGGCGTACGCCGCCGGTACGGTGACGTACGGGGCGTAACCGCCGTCCGCGTCCCAGCCGGTGTAGACGGACGCGGGGCACAGGTTCTCCTGGCCGCGTACGCAGAAGCGGCACCGGCCGCAGGTGTGGCGCAGCCAGGGGACGCCCACCCGGGCGCCGGGCGCGGGCCCGGCGGCCCGCTCGCCCGCCGCGATCACCTCGCCGACGGCCTCGTGCCCGGGGACGACGGGGGTGCGGTGCGGCGGCAGGTCGCCGTCGCGGACGTGGAGATCGGTACGGCAGACCCCGCAGGCCCGCACCCGGACCAGCAGTTCACCGGCGGCCGGGCGCGGAATCGGCAGCTCTACCTGGTCGATCCGGCCCGGCGTGCGGACCACCCAGGCACGCATGGTGCCCGGAATGTCAGCGTTCGCACCCGTCACACGCCCAACGTAACGCCGTGGCGGGGCCGCCTGCGATCAGGAACGGTCAGGACGCGGGGGCGTCCATCGCGGTCGCGAGGCTCTTCGGACGCATGTCGGTCCAGTGCTCCTCGACGTAGCCCAGACACGCCTGGCGGTCGTCCTCACCGTGGGCGACGGTCCAGCCCTCGGGCACCTCGGCGAAGGAGGGCCACAGGGAGTGCTGTCCTTCGTCGTTGACGAGCACGACGTAACGGCCGTCGGGATTGTCGAACGGGTTACTCATGGCTGACTCCTGTCTCAACTGCTGTCCGGCACGCCTCACGATCTTCCGGCCCGACGGTACCGGCCGGGGACACGCGGCGTGAAGCCGCGCCCGCGCCACGTAGCCTGAATCGCATGGTGAAGGACCCACGACGGCCGCGGCACGGCGCATGGCACGGGCAGGGCCCGGTGGTGTGCGTGGTGGCGGTCGGCGGCGCCATCGGCGCGTCCGCCCGGTACGGGGCGGCCCTGCTGTGGCCTACCCCCACAGGCGCCTTCCCGTGGACGACGCTGCTGGTCAACGCGGTGGGCTGCGCGCTCATCGGCGTCCTGCTGGCGCTGATCGGCGAGGTATGGGCGGCCCACCGGCTGGTGCGGCCCTTCCTCGGCACCGGGGTGCTGGGCGGGTTCACCACCTTCTCGACGTACGCCGTGGACTTCAGGCAGCTCGTCGTGGACGGCCACGCCGCGACCGGGGCGGCCTATCTGGTGGTGACGCTGCTGGCGGCGATGGCGGCGGTATGGGGCGCGGTGGCGGGCACCCGTCGGGTCATCGGGGCCGTCGGGGCGTAGGGCAGGAGCACGGGATGAACGCGAACGGACTGAGGCTGAGCGTCTTCGTCGGCGAGAGTGACACCTGGCACCACAAACCGGTCTTCGCCGAAATCGTGCATCGCGCACACCGGGCGGGGCTGGCGGGGGCGAGCGTGTTCCGCGGGGTGGAGGGCTTCGGCGCCTCGTCCCTGGTCCACACCTCCCGGCTGCTGTCGCTCAGCGAGGAACTGCCGGTCTGCGTGGTGATCATCGATACGGAGGAGCGGGTGCGGTCCTTCCTGCCCGAGCTGGAGGAGATCACCGGCGACGGCCCGGTGATCCTGGACCCGGTCGAGATCGTCCGCTTCCCGGAACGCGACGCCCCGGAACGCGACGCCCCGGGACGTGATGACCGGTGAACTGGCTCCTGGTGGTGGCGGGCGCGATGGTCGGCGCCCCGCTGCGGTATCTGACCGACCGGATGGTGCAGGCCCGGCACGACTCGGTGTTCCCCTGGGGGACGTTCGTGGTGAACGTGGTGGGGTGCGCGGTGCTGGGGGCGGTGGCGGCGGGAGCCGCGTCGTCGCAGGTGCGGCTGCTGCTCGGGACGGGTCTTTGCGGGGCGCTGACCACGTACTCGACGTTCTCGTACGAGACGCTGAAGCTGGCGGAGGACGGGGCGCTCGGTCTCGCGGTCGCCAACGCGGTCGGCAGCGTGGTCGCGGGGGTGGCGGCCGCCTTCGCGGGCGCAGCGGCGGCCACCGCGCTCTGGGGCTGAGCGCGCGGCAGGATCAGCGAGGTCAGGGCAGCAGGCGGGTGCCCGCCGGGAGGCCCGGGAGGTCGTCGGCGTCGGCCGAGCGCAGATACGCCAGCAGCACCCGGCGCAGCTCGCGCGCGGCCCTCGGCGGGGCGACGTCCTTGCGGTGGGCGACGGCGATGGTGCGCCGCATCGCCGTGCCCGCGAAGGGCGTGACCCGCAGCCCCGAGCGCGCCGCCACCATGGCGGGGAGGACGGCGATGCCGAGCCCGGCCCGTACGAAGCCGAGCACCGCGTCCATCTCGCCGCCCTCGACCGTGAACAAGGGCTCGAACCCGGCAGCCCGGCAGGCCGCCGTGGTGAATTCCCGCAGGTCATAGCCTCGGCGGAACATCGCCATCGGCCGGTCGCGGAGATCCTCGACCCGGATCCGGCGGGCTTTCACGGGCGGCGGGGACGCGGGCGAGGAGGCGACCACCAGCTCCTCCCGCAGCAGCTCGGTGGCGGCGAGCGCGGGGGCCTGTCCTGGCAGCGGGGTGATGATCAGCGCGAGGTCCAGCTCACCGGCGGCGAGGGTGCGCACGAGGTCCTGGGAGCCGCCCTCGTCGATGATCAGCTCGATGCCCGGGAACTCGTCGTGGAAGCGGCGCAGCACATCCGGAACGAGGCTGGCGCACAGGCTTGGCGGGGCGCCGAGCCGCACCCGGCCGCGCCGGAGCTGGGCGACCTCCTGGACCTCGCGGCGCGCGGTCTCGGTGTCGGCGAGGATCTGGCGGGCCAGCGGAAGGAGCGCCTCCCCCGCGTCGGTGAGGGCGATGTGGCCGCGCGCACGGTGGAACAGCTCGGCGCCCAGCTCCCGCTCCAGCGCCCTGATCTGCTGGGACAGCGACGGCTGGGCGACATGGAGCCGCTCGGCGGCGCGGGTGAAGTGGCGGGTGTCCGCGACGGCGGCGAAATAGCGGAGCTGCTGCAGCTGCACCCAGCGATCATAGGCAATGACTATGGAATCCAGCCATAGCATGTCTTGGACTAATCACCAGGGCGCTGCCTAGCGTCACAGACATGGCACTGGCGACACGGACGGACACGGGCCACGAGCGGCGGCCCGGCCAGAAGCGGAAGCCGCCGCGGAAGCCGTCCCTCATCGGCTCCGTGTGGCGGTCGACCATCGGTAAGAAGGCCGTGATGGCCGTCACCGGGCTGATCATGCTGAGCTACCTGGTGGCCCACATGTTGGCCAACCTGAAGATCTTCTTCGGGCCCGGCGACCTCAACGGCTACGCACACTGGCTGCGCACCCTCGGCGAACCGTTCCTCCCGCACGAGGGGTTCCTGTGGCTGGCCCGGGTCGGGCTGCTGGCCGCCGTCGTCCTGCATGGCGTGGCCGCGTACCAGCTCAGCCGCCGGGATATCGCGGCCAGGCCGCGCGGCTACGCGCATCAGCGGCGGCGGGCGAGCTACGCGACCCGCACGATGCGCTGGGGCGGGGTGATCCTCGGGCTGTTCATCGTCTGGCACATCCTGGATCTGACGACGCTCACGGTGAACGAGCGCGCCGAGCCCGGCCATCCGTACGAGAACGTCGTGGCGACCTTCTCCACCTGGTACGGCAACACCATCTACATCGTGGCGATGCTCGCCCTCGGCCTGCACATCCGGCACGGCTTCTGGAGCGCCGCCCAGACCCTCGGCGCGGGCCGCCCGCGCCGCGACCGGGCCCTCAAGCTGGCCGCGAACGGCCTGGCTGCCGTCCTGACCTGCGGTTTCATCGCCGTACCCATCGGCGTGATGAGTGGAGTGGTGAGCTGAGATGAACACGTACACGGACTACGCCACCGGTGAGCCGATCGCCGACACCAAGGCCCCGGACGGGCCCGTCGAGGGGCGCTGGGACCGCCGCCGCTTCGAGGCGAAGCTGGTCAACCCGGCCAACCGCCGCAAGTACACGGTCATCGTGGTCGGTACGGGGCTGGCGGGCGGCGCGGCCGGGGCGACGCTGGCCGAACAGGGCTACCACGTCGTGCAGTTCTGCTACCAGGACTCGCCGCGCCGGGCGCATTCCATCGCCGCCCAGGGCGGCATCAACGCCGCCAAGAACTACCGCAACGACGGCGACTCCGTCCGCCGCCTCTTCTACGACACCGTCAAGGGCGGCGACTTCCGGGCCCGCGAGTCCAACGTCCACCGGCTCGCCCAGGTGTCGGTGGAGATCATCGACCAGTGCGTGGCGCAGGGCGTGCCGTTCGCCCGCGAGTACGGCGGTCTGCTGGACACCCGCTCGTTCGGCGGCGTCCAGGTCTCCCGCACCTTCTACGCCCGCGGCCAGACCGGTCAGCAGCTGCTGCTCGGCGCGTATCAGGCGCTCAGCCGCCAGATCGCCGCCGGGGGCGTGGAGATGCACGCGCGCACCGAGATGCTCGACCTGATCGTGATCGACGGGCGGGCCCGCGGCATCGTGGCCCGCGACCTGATCACCGGCCAGGTCTCCACCCACTTCGCGGACGCGGTGGTGCTGGCCTCCGGCGGCTACGGCAATGTCTTCTACCTCTCCACCAACGCCAAGAACTCCAACGCCACCGCGATCTGGCGGGCCCACCGGCGCGGCGCCTACTTCGCCAATCCCTGCTTCACCCAGATCCACCCCACCTGCATTCCGCGCTCCGGCGACCACCAGTCGAAGCTGACCCTGATGAGCGAGTCGCTGCGCAACGACGGCCGCATCTGGGTGCCGAAGGCGAAGGGCGACACGCGTCCGCCCGCCGCGATTCCGGAGGACGAGCGCGACTACTACCTGGAGCGGATCTACCCGGCGTTCGGCAATCTGGTGCCGCGCGACATCGCCTCCCGCGCCGCGAAGAACGTATGCGACGAGGGACGCGGGGTGGGCCCCGGCGGGCAGGGCGTCTATCTGGACTTCGCGGACGCCATCGGGCGGATGGGCCGGGCGGCGGTCGAGGAGAAGTACGGCAACCTCTTCGAGATGTACCAGCTGATCACGGCGGAGAACCCGTACGAGGTGCCGATGCGCATCTACCCCGCCCTCCACTACACGATGGGCGGACTCTGGGTCGACTACGACCTGCAGACCACCGTGCCCGGGCTGTTCGCGATCGGCGAGGCCAACTTCTCCGACCACGGCGCCAACCGGCTCGGCGCCTCCGCCCTGATGCAGGGCCTGGCCGACGGCTATTTCGTCCTCCCCGCCACCATCAACGACTACCTCGCCCGCCATCCGCACGACGAGGTCGACCCGGCCCATCCGGCGGTGTCCGAGGCCCTGATGTCGGTGACCGACCGGCTGCGGCGGCTGCTGGAGA
Source organism: Streptomyces sp. NPDC059850 (assembly GCF_042731515.1). Taxonomy (NCBI): domain Bacteria; kingdom Bacillati; phylum Actinomycetota; class Actinomycetes; order Kitasatosporales; family Streptomycetaceae; genus Streptomyces; species Streptomyces sp. NPDC059850. The sequence continues at coordinate 1,278 of NZ_JBHWJI010000049.1, read as the reverse complement.
ACGACGGCGACCGCACCCCCGACTCCTTCCACCGGGAGCTGGGCGAGCTGCTGTGGGACGAGTGCGGCATGGCCCGCACCGAGCCCGGGCTGCGCAAGGCGCTGGAGCGCATCCCGGCGCTGCGCGAGGAGTTCTGGCGGCGGATCAAGGTGCCGGGCCACGGCAAGGAGCTGAACCAGTCGCTGGAGAAGGCCAACCGGGTCGTCGACTATCTGGAGCTGGCCGAGCTGATGTGCCTGGACGCGCTGCACCGCGCCGAGTCCTGCGGCGGCCACTTCCGCGAGGAGAGCCAGACCGCGGACGGCGAGGCGGCCCGCGACGACGAGGCGTTCTCGTACGCCGCGGCCTGGCAGTTCCGGGGCACGGGTCGCGCGCCCGAGCTGCACCGCGAAGACCTGGTCTTCGAGTACGTCCACCCCACCCAGCGGAGTTACGCATGAGGCTCACCCTGCGGATCTGGCGCCAGCGCGGCCCCGAGGAGCCGGGCGCCCTGACCGTGTACGAAGTCGAGGGCATCTCGCCCGAGATGTCCTTCCTGGAGATGCTCGACACGCTCAACGAACAGCTGACCCTGCGCGGGGAGGAGCCGGTCGCGTTCGACCACGACTGCCGCGAGGGCATCTGCGGGGCGTGCGGCATGGTGATCAACGGGCAGGCGCACGGGCCGGTGCGCACCACCACCTGTCAGCTGCACATGCGGCACTTCGAGGACGGCGACACCATCGACGTGGAGCCGTGGCGCGCCGCCGCGTTCCCCGTCGTCAAGGACCTGGTGGTGGACCGGTCGGCGTTCGACCGGATCATCGGCTCGGGCGGCTTCGTCTCCGCCCCGACCGGGAGCGCCCCGGAGGCGCACGCCACGCCGGTGCCGAAGCCGGTCGCGGACACCGCGTTCGAGCACGCGGAGTGCATCGGGTGCGGGGCGTGCGTGGCTGCCTGCCCCAATGGCTCGGCGATGCTGTTCACCTCGGCGAAGGTGACGCATCTGAACGTGCTGCCGCAGGGGCAGCCCGAGCGCGAGTCCCGGGTGCTGGACATGGTCGGCACGATGGACGAGGAGGGCTTCGGCGGCTGCACCAACACCGGTGAGTGCGCGACGGCCTGCCCGAAGGGCATCCCGCTCCAGTCCATCTCGACCATGAACCGGGAGTTCCTGCGGGCGAGCCTCAAGGGCCGCCACTCCTGAGGCTTCTGAGGCTCCTGAGACGACGCGAGTGCCCGGCAACGTCCCCCGGCGGGGTCGGTTGCCGGCCCGAGCGGGCGACGGGGGGGCGGCCC
>NZ_JBHWJI010000048.1:0-80501 GCF_042731515.1 Streptomyces sp. NPDC059850 | reverse complement strand
GTGGGATATCTCTCCCACCGGGCCCCGCCGCCGTTGTGCGCCCGCCCCTGGCGGGCCCCGCCGCCGCTGTGCGCCGGTACGCCGCAGCCCGCCCCCTCCATCAGGGTTGCCCCCGCTTGGGCCCGGGTAGGACCGGCAGGACCGACGCGTGATCACGCGTCGGTCCGGTCCGCACACGGGAAGGACGCGCCATGATCTTCTGGGAAGCGCTCGGCTCGGTACTGATCGGTTTCGCCATCGCGTACGGCGCGAGCCGACGGCTGCCCCGCCGACTGCCCGCCACCCCTCTCGTCCTGTCCACCGGCCCCGGCGCGGCGCTCTTCGGCGCGATGATCGCCCACACGGTGCTGGGCTCGGGCTACTCGGCGGTCGTCCTGATGGTCGCCCTCGGCTTCGCCGCGGCCCTGCTGTCGCTCCTCATCCGCCCCCGAACCGGCCGCCGCCGCTCGGTCCCGGCCTGAGCGCCCCAGCGCGCCGAGCCACACCCCAAGGGCTCCGGAACCACCGGAGCCCTTTCCGTGGCCTGCGCGGGCCGGGCCACGGCCCTGGGCACGACGATCCGCCGGAAGGACACTAGGCCGCCAGGCCCAGCGCCGACATCCGCTTGGTGTGGGCCTCGGTGATCCGGGAGAACATCCGGCCGACCTCCGCCAGGTCGAAGCCGTCGGCCAGGCCGCCCACCAGCATCGTGGACAGCGCGTCACGGTCCGCGACCACCCGCTGGGCCTGCGACAGCGCCTCGCCCATCAGCCGCCGGGCCCACAGCGCCAGCCGTCCGCCGACCCGGGGATCGGCCTCGATCGCGGCCCGCACCTTCTCCACCGCGAAGCTCGCGTGGCCGGTGTCGTCCAGCACCTGGAGCACCAGGCCGCGGGTGTCCGAGTCGAGACGGGCCGCCACCTCGCGGTAGAAGTCGCTGGCGATCGAGTCGCCCACGTACGCCTTGACCAGGCCCTCCAGCCAGTCGGACGGCGCGGTCTGGCGGTGGAACCCGTCCAGCGCCGCCGCGAACGGCTCCATCGCCGCGGTCGGCTCCTCGCCGACCGCCGCCAGCCGGTCCCGGAGCCGCTCGAAGTGGTGGAACTCGGCCGACGCCATCTTCGCCAGCTCCGCCTTGTCCTCCAGCGTGGGCGCCAGCTTGGCGTCCTCCGCGAGCCGCTCGAAGGCGGCCAGCTCGCCATAGGCGAGCGCCCCGAGCAGATCCACCACCGCGGCCCGGTACTGCGGCTCCGCCGCGGCCCGGTCCCAGTCCTGGGCGGCGATTCCGGTCGGGGTCTTCTCGGTCTCAGGCGTATCAGACGTCTCCATGAAGCGCACAATAGTCCGCCCGGCGTACCGAGGAAGGCCCTGGTCAGCCAAGTCCCCTCACAGCCCGGTTCGGGTTGGCCGGTCACAGATGCGCACTTCCGGGGTACAGTGGTATTTGCACCCGTCGAGTATCGGCGGGTCGTTCCACGAATGCGGATGCCCGGTCGGTGGCCCGATCGGCTCCTAACACCCGACCGCCCTCCGCGCGGCGCGCATCTTCATGTGCACGGCAAGAGGGAACCGCTCGCGGCGTGAGCGCTCGAGCGAGGGCAGTGGTCCCGCGCCGAATCGGCCAATAAGGCCGGTGTACCCGGGCGCCGTGCGACCCCCTTCGCCGCCTCTCGCCGCGTCTCACAGAAGAGGCAAGCATCCTGACCACGTTCCGAGAACTCGGGATCCTCCCCGAGACAGCCGAGGCCCTTGAGGCCGTCGGCATCACGTCCCCCTTCCCCATCCAGGAGATGACGCTCCCGGTCGCCCTCTCGGGCTCGGACGTCATCGGCCAGGCCAAGACCGGCACCGGCAAGACGCTGGGCTTCGGCCTCCCGCTGCTGGAGCGCGTCGTCGTCCCCGCGGACATCGAGGCGGGCCGGGCCAAGCCCGACCAGCTGACCGACGCCCCGCAGGCGCTCGTGGTCGTCCCCACCCGCGAGCTGTGCCAGCAGGTCACCAACGACCTGCTGACCGCCGGTAAGGTCCGCGCCATCCGGGTGCTGTCGATCTACGGCGGCCGCGCGTACGAACCGCAGGTCGAGGCCCTGAAGAAGGGCGTCGACGTGGTCGTCGGCACCCCCGGCCGCCTGCTCGACCTGGCGGGTCAGAAGAAGCTGCGGCTCTCCTCCGTCAAGGCGCTCGTCCTCGACGAGGCCGACGAAATGCTCGACCTGGGCTTCCTGCCCGACGTCGAGAAGATCATCAACATGCTTCCGGTCAAGCGCCAGACCATGCTGTTCTCGGCGACCATGCCGGGCGCCGTGATCGGTCTCGCCCGCCGCTACATGTCGCAGCCCACGCACATCCGCGCCACCGCGCCGGACGACGAGGGCCAGACCGTCGCCAACACCACCCAGCACGTCTTCCGGGCCCACTCGATGGACAAGCCGGAGGTCGTGGCGCGGGTGCTGCAGGCCGACGGCCGAGGCCTCGCGATGATCTTCTGCCGTACGAAGCGGACCGCCGCCGACATCGCCGACCAGCTCTCCCGCCGCGGGTTCGCCTCCGGAGCGGTCCACGGGGACCTCGGCCAGGGCGCCCGCGAGCAGGCGCTGCGCGCCTTCCGCAACGGCAAGGTCGACGTCCTGGTCTGCACCGATGTCGCCGCGCGCGGCATCGATGTCGAGGGCGTCACCCATGTGATCAACTACCAGTCCCCCGAGGACGAGAAGACCTATCTGCACCGCATCGGCCGCACCGGCCGCGCGGGCGCCTCGGGTATCGCCATCACGCTCGTCGACTGGGACGACATCCCGCGCTGGCAGCTGATCAACAAGGCGCTGGACCTGCCGTTCAACGACCCGGAGGAGACGTACTCGACCTCCGCCCACCTGTACGAGCTGCTCAGCATCCCGGCGGGCACCACCGGTGTCCTGCCGCGCGCCGAGCGCACCCGGGCCGGGCTGGGCGCCGAGGAGATCGAGGACCTCGGCGAGACCGGTGGCCGTGGCCGCCGCTCCCCCGCCGCCACGGAGGAGCGCCCCGCGCGCCGCACCCGCACCCCGCGGGTCCGCCGCCGCACCCGCGGTGGCCAGTCGGTCGACGCCTCGGCTCCGGGTTCCCCGGCCGAGGGCGCCGAGTCCGCGACCGAGCCGCGCCGCCCGCGCCGCCGTCGCCGTACCCGGTCGGGTGCGTCAGCCGAGGCGGACGCCGCGGCCGTCACCGCCGTCGAGACGGCGGAGGCTCCGGCGGTGGAGGCCCCTGCGGCCCCTGCGGCTCCCGTAGCGGAGGCTCCGGCGGCCGAGGAGACTCCCGCCAAGCCGCGCCGCCGCCGTACCCGCGCCAAGGCGGACACCGCCGAGACGGCCGTCGCCACGGCGGAAGGCACCACCGAGGCCCCCGAGGCCGCGGAGGAGGCCCCGGCCAAGCCGCGCCGCCGCACCCGCGCCAAGGCGGATGCCGCCGAGACGGCGGTCGCCACGGCCGAGGGCACGGCGGAGGCCGCCGAGGAAGCTCCGGCCAAGCCGCGCCGCCGCACCCGCGCCAAGGCGACCACCGAGGCGGCCGCCGAAGCCGCGGTCGCGACTGCGGAGGGCTCGGCGGAGGCAGAGGCCCCGGCCAAGCCCCGGCGCCGCACCCGCGCCAAGGCGACGGAGACGGCCGAGGCCGTGACCGAGACGGCGGAAGCCGCCCCGGCCGCGCCGCGCCGCCGCACCCGTGCGAAGGCCGCCACCGCCGAGACGGCGGTCGCCACGGCCGAGGCCGCCGAGGAAGCCCCGGCTAAGCCGCGCCGTCGTACCCGTACGGCCAAGGCCGCGGAGGCGGAGCCGGTCGCGCAGCCCGAGGCGGAGGCGGAGGCGAAGCCCGTACGGCGCCGTACCCGCACCCGCGCGGCGGCCCAGCCGGAGGCCACGCCCGAGGCCTGACGGCACCCAGCACCCGACGGGGCCTGATCCGCATCCTGCGGATCAGGCCCCGGGCGTTTACGTGGCGTTCTCCGCGTCCTGTATAGCCTCGTCCTCATGAGCAGGCCGCCGTTTCTCACCCTCCCCCCGGGCGCCCGCGCCTACCGCCTCTCGACCGCGCGCGGCGCGTTCGCCGTGCATGACGCGCGGCCGGACCGCGCGGCGCGGGGGACCGTGGTGCTGGTGCCGGGGTTCACCGGGAGCAAGGAGGACTTCATCGCGCTGCTGGAGCCGCTGGCCACCGCCGGGTTCCGGGCGGTCGCGGTCGACGGGCGGGGGCAGTACGAGAGCCCCGGCCCGCGCGACGAGACCGCCTACGCACAGGACGAGCTGGCCCGGGATCTGCTCGCCCAGGCCACGGCGGTGGCGGACGAGGCGGCGGGGCCGGTCCACGTACTGGGGCACTCGCTGGGCGGGCTGATCGCACGGGCCGCCGTGCTCCTCGACCCCGCCGCGTTCGCCTCGTTCACGATCATGAGTTCCGGGCCCGCCGCCATCGCGCCCCCGCAGCAGGAGCGCACCAAGCTGCTGATCGACGCGCTGAGCGTGATGGACATGGAGTCCGTGTGGCAGGCGATGCGCGACCTCGATCCGCCCGAGGCGGCCGATGAGGTGACCCCGCCCGGCGTACGGGACTTTCTGCACGCGCGCTGGATGGGCACCGTTCCGGAGCAGCTGATGGCCACCGGACGGCAGCTGAACGCCGAGCCGGACCGGGTCGGGGAGCTGGCCGCGACGGCGCTCCCCAAGCACGTGCTGTCGGGTGAGGTGGACTACGCCTGGCCGGTGTCGCTGATGGACGCGATGGCGGAGCGGCTGTCCGCCCGCCGGACCGTGATCGAGGGCGCGGAGCACTCCCCCAATGCCGACCGGCCGCATCCCACGGCGGACGCGCTGATCGGGTTCTGGAACGACCTCGGCTAGACGGCAGCGCTCAGTACTGGGCCTGCAGATGCTCCCAGAAGCCGTCCCGCAGGGCCCGCCGCAGATCGGCGTGGGCGCGCAGCGACAGCCGCAGCATCCCCTCCGCGTCGATCAGCAGCTCCTGGTCGACCGAGCCGGGCAGATAGGGGTGGCCGGGCAGCAGGTCGGCGAGGCTTTCGCGGCCGCGCGCGGAGAGCCACTGCGCGGCGATCTGCGCGCCGATGAAGCGCACCTCGTCGCGGGAGGGCGCGGGCCCGCACGGCGGCGCGTCGCCGTTCGGCTCGTAGCCGGTCGCCCGCCGGGTGACGTACGGCTTGCAGAAGTCGAGGTCGAACGTGCGCTGGCTGTCGACCTCCCACAGCAGCGGTTCGGCCTGGTTGCGCCCGTCGAGGGCTTCGATGCCCCACAGGTGGACGCGCGCCCCGTACCCCTGCGCGGCCTCGACGGCGGAGACCAGGTCCTCGTCGCCGCCGATCAGCACGGCGTCGCCGATGGCCCGGTGCCGGGCGAGGGATTCGAGGTCGGAGCGGATGAGTGAGTCGACGCCCTTCTGCTGGTTGTTCGCGTTGAGGTTGCCCAGCCGGACCTTGACGTCGGGCAGCTCGGCGATGCTCTGCTGCTCCGGGGTGTGGATGCGGCGCCGGGCCCCGTCGAACCAGTAGACCCGCAGCAGCCGGCTGTCCGGGAAGATCGTCCGGGCCTTGTCGATGAACGCCTCGATGATCCCCTCCGCGTCCAGCTCGAAGGCCCGGCGGTCCTCCGTTCCGGCGACGAGCCGCCCGGCCGCGGCGTAGACGTAACCGGCGTCCACGAAGATCGCGTGGGTGGAGGGGGTGGTCGCGACCTCGGCCAGCACACGCTGCAGCAGCTCATTGGTGCGCTCGATGCCATCGACGATCGAGGCGATGTCTGGTTGGCCCGGAGGCATCACGTCACTCATACGCGGTTCATTCTCCGGGCCGCCGCTGGAGAGGCACAACCGGACTCCGTCTGATCGGAGCGCCCCACCAGGGAATACTTAGACTGGCGAAAAATTTCATTAGCGTAGGGAATCATTTCACGGCATGCTTCGTTGAACAGGTTGTGGAGCGCGCGGCAGCGAAGCCGCGCGCGTCCCGTACTCAGCAGTTCTCCACCAGGAGGATCAGACGAAGGGAGAAGCCTTGCAGCGCTTCGAGATCATGCGCCTTGACGATGTCGACGGCAACGCCGTGGACAGCACCGTCGTAGACGCCGCCTCCGTCAACCGGATCGTGCAGCAGGCCGCCGCGATCGGCCAGCGCATCTACATCCGTCCGGCCGAAACCGCCGCCCGGTAGTACCACCGACGCCGTAGTACAGACGCAGACGTAGACGTAGACAGACTCAGATACAACAGACGCATCAGCCAGACCGCAGCCGCCCCCGTACGCCGTTGTACGGGGGCGCTCGCCGTTGTACGGGGGCGCTCAGCGTGGGGCGAGCGCCGCCCGGCGCACGATCTCCGCGTAGACCTCGGGGTCGGTGGTGTACTCGCCGAGCCGACAGGTCTTACGGCTGCCGTGGTAGTCGCTGGAGCCCGTGGTGAGCAGCCCGTGCTCGACGGCGAGCGCGCGCAGCCGGGCCCTGGTCGGCTCGTCGTGGTCCATGTGGTCGACCTCGACGCCGTCGAGACCGGCCGCGGCCAGCTCCCCGATCGCGCTCTCCGGTACGCACTCACCGCGCTTGACGGCCAGCGGATGCGCGAAGACGGCGACCCCGCCCGCGCCCTTGATCAGCCGGACCGCCTCGAAGGGGTCCAGCTCGTGCTTCTCCACGTACGCCCGGCCGCCGTTCGCCAGCCACTCCGAGGAGAACGCGTCCGAGACGGTCTCCACGACGCCCCGCTCGACCATCGCGGTCGCGATGTGCGGCCGCCCGACGGCGCCGTCCCCGGCGATCTCCGCCACCCGCTCCCAGGTGACCGGCACGCCCAGCTCACGCAGCTTCGCCACCATCGCCTTGGCCCGGGGCACCCGGTCGTCGCGCACCAGCTCGCGCTCGCGCGCCAGCTCGGGCTCGGCGGGGTCGAAGAGATACGCCAGCATGTGCAGGCTCACGCCGCCCAGACGGCAGGACAGCTCGGCACCGGTGACCAGCGTCAGCCCGTCCGGCAGCGCCCCGGCCGCCTCCTCGTATCCGGCGACCGTGTCGTGGTCGGTCAGCGCGACGACGTCCAGCCCGGCCGCGGCGGCGTTGCGCACCAGCTCAGCGGGGGTGTCCGTACCGTCCGACGCGGTGGAATGGGTGTGCAGGTCGATGCGCACGAACGCGGGCTCCCAGCGATAACAGGGTGAACAAGCAGCCTGCTTCAGGGTAGCCGCAGCCCGGGGGCATGCCCGCGTCAGGGGTGATCGTTTCCGAACCGTACGGCCATACGTCAGGACAGCAGCCGCGGCGACAGCGCGCCGCACGGCACCAGGTCCACCTCGGCGCCCGCGTCGCGCAGATCGGTGAGCACCATCTCGTCGTACATCAGCAGCCCGGTCTGCTCGGGCCAGACCACCGCCCACAGCCACAGCCCGCAGGCCTCCCCCGCGAACACCGCGCGGTCGTCCGGAGTGCCCTCGACGTGCCACAGCGGGGTGGGCCGCCCGGCGGCCAGCACCTTGACGTGCGGTGGCTTGTCGACCCGCATCCCGGGTCCGGGGTCGGGGCCGGGGATGCCCGCGTACCGCGCGCCGAGCCCCACGCCCAGCTCCTCCGCGATCAGCAGCAGCTCCCCCGGGCCGCCCAGCGGGCCGGGGCCGGAACAGGCCACGACGGTCGCGCGGCCTCCGTTGCGGTCGTCACCGGCGCACGCGACACCGGTGAACAGCCAGCCGACGGGCAGCGGCCACGGCATCCATACGGGCACCCGGGCGCGGTTGGTGACCACCACGAGTGCTTCCACGCTCGGCGGGACGACCGGCTGCACCGGGTGCACCATGCCGTGCACACCGCACTGCCAGGAGTCGGCGAAGAGACCGGGCGCACGCACCCGGCCACCGCACTTCGGGCAACTGGGTTCGCCCCTCATAGGGCCCCACGGTCCTCCCCGCCCGCCCCAACGTCAAGGACGGTCACCCGTCTGGAGTGGGGGCCCCGCTCAGGTCAGCGGCACCCCGGAGCGGGCGGGATCGCGCAGGTCGGTGCCGTGCCGCAGCCAGCGGTCCTGGAGCGCGCCGGCGCCGTGGACCCGCTTCCACGCCGCCTCGTTCCCGGTCATGGGCAGCAGCGGCAGGAAGCGCACCGGCTCCATCGGCGCGATCAGCTCCAAGTCCTCGACCAGGCCGCCCGGTTCGCCGACGAGTACGGAGGTGAACGGCGCCCCTGGCCACAGCGGACCGCCCAGCTCCAGCGACGCGCCCGGGGCCACCACCACGCCCTCGACCTGCGGCGACGCGCCCAGCACGGCGAGCGGGCGCAGCACCTCGTCCAGGACGGCGGAGCCGGGGCCGCCGTCGCCGCGCACGGTGAGGACCAGCTCGGCGCGCGGGCCGCGGAGGTGGTCGGCGACGGGGGCGGTGGGGTCGGTCATCGGATGGTCCGACATGCCGAGGGTGGCGTACCGGACGACGTTCCCGTCGGTCCGGAAACGCAGCACCTCGATGCGGTCCGTACCGACGAACGTGACGGCGGCGCGGGCGTCCGGCTCGCCCAGCGCGGTGATCAACCGGGCCTCGACCAGCTGCAGAACGTCTGACATGCGGTGAGCATAGATCGCGTATCGAACGGGCAAAGCGGCGGCTTAACGGTTCTGCCGACTGATAGCCTTGCTGCCTGCCCAGGGAAATACGTCGTCCCCCACGGGGGACCGGCCGGAGGAGGTGGGGCTGCGGTGGATCCTAGTCGACCGTGCAGTACCGACAGTTCTCCCGTCGTTTCCCCTTGGTATGCGGCTTCATGATCTGAAACCTTCCGTACCCCACCGCCACGCGGTGAAACACGTGAAGTTCTCTCGCATCAAGGGCATCTGACGGCAGAGCGCCTTCGTATCGCATCTGTTCTGTTCTCCGCGAACTCCGTCAGCGTCATCGCACGGAGCGCCGCCCGCTTTGCGGACGTACGTACGCCTCAGGGGAGTGCCGTACGTCCACCTTCCGGGCGCAGCGCTGCGCCGCGCGCCCGCCGCTGACGGCCGGCCCGTGAAGGAGCCCGTCATGTCGATGATCCGTGACCTGCGTGCAGCCGTCCGCCCCGCCCTGCGCCGCGCCCACACCGCCAGCAACTACGACACCACCCGCGACCCGTCCGTCAGCAGCGCCGTGGTCGACTGCGCCGTCTACCGCGACGGGAAGCGGGTCAGCGACCACGTCAGCCCGGCGCAGGCGATGGAGCGGGTGCGCGCCGAGGGCGGGTTCGCCTGGATCGGGCTGCACGAGCCGACGGAGCGTGAGTTCGCGGGCATCGCACAGGAGTTCGGGCTGCACCCGCTGGCCGTCGAGGACGCGGTGCAGGCGCACCAGCGGCCGAAGCTGGAGCGGTACGACGACAGCCTCTTCACCGTCTTCAAGACCATCCACTACGTGGACCACGCCGAACTCACCGCGACCAGCGAGGTCGTGGAGACCGGCGAGGTGATGTGCTTCACCGGCCACAACTTCATCGTGACCGTGCGGCACGGCGGCCAGGGCTCGCTGCGCGCCCTGCGCCACCGGCTCCAGGAGGACCCGGAGCTGCTGGCCAAGGGCCCCTCGGCGGTGCTGCACGCCATCGCCGACCAGGTCGTGGACGGGTATCTCGCGGTCGCGGACGCCGTCCAGGACGACATCGACGAGGTCGAGATCGAGGTCTTCTCGCAGGCGACCTCCCGGCGCGGCGGCGACGCGGGCCGGATCTACCAGCTCAAGCGCGAGGTGCTGGAGTTCAAGCGGGCCGTCTCGCCGCTGCTGCGGCCGATGCAGCTGCTGAGCGAGCGCCCGATGCGGCTGGTGGACCCGGACATCCAGAAGTACTTCCGGGACGTCGCGGACCATCTGGCCCGGGTCAACGAGCAGGTGCTGGGCTTCGACGACCTGCTGAACTCGATCCTCCAGGCCAACCTGGCGCAGGCGACGGTCGCGCAGAACGAGGACATGCGCAAGATCACCTCTTGGGCGGCGATCTGCGCGGTCCCGACGATGATCGCCGGAATCTACGGCATGAACTTCACGTACATGCCGGAGCTGCACTGGAGGTTCGGCTACCCGATGGTGATGGCCGTCACGGTGGGGATCTGCGTCACGATCCACCGCGGGTTCAAGCGGAACGGCTGGCTCTAGGCGGTGTCCTGGGGGTCTCCTGGGGGCTGCTTACGGTCGCCCAGGATGACGAGCACGAGTCCGGCGAGGATCACCGCGAGCGCCGGGTAGGCGGCCACCGGCGGCTGCTGGCCCAGCCACACCGCCGCGATCAGGGCCGCGCCCGGCGTCTCCAGCAGGATCGCGGTCGAGGTCACGGACGGGCCCAGGCCCTTGACGACCCGGTTGATCAGCGTGTGCCCGAGCAGCTGCGCGGTGACCATCAGCAGCACCAGCTTCAGCCAGGTGTCCCCGCTGTAGCCGTCCAGCCGCGCGCCCGCGACCAGGCAGGTCAGCAGCAGGAACAGGCTGGCCGTGGAGTAGCAGACGTAGGTGTACGCGGTCGTGCTCGCCACCTGGCGCACCTCCGCCCCCAACAGCACGTATCCGGCAGCGGCCACGCCGCCCACCAGGGCGAGCGCGTCGCCCGCGAGGGCCTGTGGGGAGGCGGACAGGTCGACCCCGGTGAGGATCACCACCCCGAGGAACGCCAGCACCGTGCCGAGGGTCGCCGCCGGGGACGGGCGGTGGCCGCGCAGCCGCAGCAGCAGCGCGGTCCAGATCGGGGTGGTGGTCACCAGCGCGGTCGAGGAGGCCACGGAGGTCATGTGCAGGCTCGGCAGCCAGGTCCCGAAGTGCAGGGCGAGCAGCGCACCCGAGGCGGCGGAGAGCGCCACCGCACGGCGCCCCATCCGGCGCAGCTCGCCCCGGTGGCGCCACAGGGCGAGCGGGGTCAGCACGCCGACCGCCATGGCATTGCGCCAGAACGCGACGGCGAGAGCGGGGGCGGCGGTCGCGGCGGCCAGCGGGGCGGAGAGCGACACCCCGGCGACGGCGACGGCCAGCAGGACGGTGTCCAGTGCCGGGTGCGGTGCGGGGGTGGGGGTGGTGGGCGTGCGGGTGGGGCTGGTGGAGCGCGTCGTGGGCACGGGCTCAGCGTAAGGTGCGTGTGCCGGTTATGGAACTGTCGTTTCGCTGGGTGGGATGCGGGGAGGGCGTTGGGCGCTGGCCTAGGCTGTTCGTATGACGCAGACGCCTATGGACGCCATGGATCCGATCGACCGCGCCCTGGTCGAGGAGGCGGCCAAGAAGTCCGCCCTCGTCTGGGTTCAGGGCTCCGAGGGCGCCGCGCGCGCCCTGTGGCACATCTGGCACGAGGGTGCCGTCTGTCTCGTCGGGGACGGCCCCGACGAGCAGCCGCTGAAGGGGCTCGGGCTCGTGGACGGCGGCACCGCGACGGTGACCGTGCGCAGCAAGGACAAGGGCGGGCGGCTGATCGGCTGGACCGCGCGGGTGGTCGAACTCACCCCGGACGGCGAGGCGTGGACCGCGGCCGTTGGTGAGCTGAAGGGCAAGCGGCTGAACGCGGCCGACGCGGACTCGATCGCGGAGCGGTGGGCTCGGGAGTGCCGGGTGCTGCGGTTGGAGCCGGTGCCGGGTGCGGGGCTGGTGGCGGCCGACTCGGGGTCGCTTTCGGCTGCGCCGCTGCCGTCCCCTGCCGTGACGCGGGGGGCGATTCCGGCGGGACTGCCGAAGTTGTTGGCGCGGGGGAAGCGGGGGCGGAAGGCGGGGTGACTTTCCCCCACCCCGCCCCTTCCCGCACCTATCGATTTGCGGCTCCGCCGCGCGGCGGGCTCCGCCCCGGACCCCGCTCCTCAAACGCCGGAGGGGCTGAGTTGTGCCGACCGGGGCTGGGGTGAGGCAGCGGCGCCGTTGGGTGCCGCTGTCGAGTAGCGGTGTTACGTCCCCGTCGGGATCTGTTGGCCGTAGTCGACTACGTGGTCCTCCTTCGGGGCAGCCAGTTTGAAGTCCTTGTTCCAGTCCTCCAGGCGGATCACCCCCGCGCCCCCGGCGCGCTGGAGGCGGAGGGGGTAGGGGCGGCCCTCCAGGGAGACGTCCAGGGTGCCGCCGCCGCCCTCGCCGCCGAGGATGCGGATCGTGCGGGTGCCGCCGACCTCGCCCCGTTCGCCCGCGGTGACGGTGCCGTGCAGGCCGAGCAGGCCGTCCAGCATGACGCTCTTGTCCGTGAAGCCGCTGAGCCGCTGGTAGGAGGGGTCCCCGGAGGGGACCTTCACGTACTTGTCGTCGAGCTTGTCCGCGGCGGCCGCGTCGCCGCTGTGCCCGCCGCTGCCACCGCTCGCGCCCTGGTGGGCCCAGAAGCCCGCGTCCGCCTTGAGGTACAGCTCCTCGCCCACCCGCAGCAGTTCGTAGCGGGAGCCCTTGGTGGAGACGACGCCCGTGCCGCCGTCGCCCTTCAGCTTCATGTCGACCTTGTAGGTGCGGCCCTTGGAGACGAGGCTGCCGGACAGATGGACCGCGTCCGCGCTCCCCGCCACCGTCCGGGCCTTGCTCTCGATCTTCTTGGCGGGGAGCTTGCCCACGCCGTTCGTTCCCGCGTCGGGGTCCGCCTTCTCCCCTTCGCCGCCGCAGGCGGTGAGCGCGGCCAGTCCCGCGCACATCACCGCGACGAGAGCCGTGTTCCGGATGCGCACGTCCGCTCTGCCTCCTGATGCCGGTCCGGTGCAGTACGGCAGCGTACCGGTGCCGTACGGATGCGTGCGCGGGGTGCCGGGGGCCGCTCGTCCGGCGGCGGGGCAGAACGGTGCGAGCTAGCCTGAACCCGGCGAAACCGCATAAAGAGAGGAGGCGCATGACATGGCGGCAGGCGCCTCACGGATCTATGTCTCGCATCTGGCGGGCGTCGCCGTCTTCGATCCGAACGGCGACCAGGTCGGCCGGGTCCGCGATCTGGTGGCGATGCTGCGGCTGGCCGGGCGGCCGCCGCGGGTTCTCGGGCTGGTCGTCGAAGTGGTCACCCGCCGCCGCATCTTCCTGCCCATGACGCGGGTGACCGGCGTGGAGTCGGGCCAGGTCATCACCACCGGCGTGGTCAACATGCGGCGCTTCGAGCAGCGCCCCACCGAGACGCTGGTCCTCGGCGAACTGCTGGACCGCACGGTGCGGATCGTGGAGACCGGCGAGCAGGTCACGGTCCTGGACGTGGCGATGGGCCAGCTGCCCGCGCGCCGCGAATGGGAGATCGCCAAGGTCTTCGTACGCCGAGGCAAGAGCGGTGCGCTGCGCCGCCGTGGCGAGACGCTGACCGTGGACTGGTCGGCCGTCACCGGATTCTCGCTGGAGGAGCACGGGCAGGGCGCGGAGAACCTGCTGGCCACCTTCGAGCAGCTGCGCCCCGCCGACCTCGCCAACGTCCTCCACCACCTCTCCGCCAAGCGGCGCGGCGAGGTCGCGGCGGCGCTGGACGACGAGCGGCTCGCGGACGTCCTGGAGGAGCTGCCCGACGACGACCAGGTGGAGATCCTCGGCAAGCTCAAGGAGGAGCGCGCGGCCGACGTCCTGGAGGCCATGGACCCGGACGACGCGGCCGACCTCCTCTCCGAGCTGCCCGAGCGGGACAAGGAGCGGATGCTGGCCCTCATGCGGCCCCGGGAGGCGGCCGACATGCGGCGGCTGATGTCGTACGAGGAGGGCTCGGCCGGCGGGCTGATGACGACCGAGCCGATCGTGCTGCGGCCGGACGCCACGGTCGCGGACGCGCTCGCGCGGGTGCGCAACCAGGACCTCACCCCGGCGCTCGCCGCCCAGGTGTATGTGTGCCGCCCGCCCGACGAGACGCCCACCGGACGCTATCTGGGCACCATCCACTTCCAACGGCTGCTGCGCGACCCGCCGTTCACCCTCGTCGGCGCGGCCGTGGACACCGATCTGCGGCCGCTGCGGCCGGAGACCCCGCTGCCGGTGGTCGCCGGTCATCTGGCGACGTACAACCTGCTGGCGGCGCCCGTCGTGGACGAGGGCGGGTCGCTGCTGGGCGCGGTGACCGTGGACGACGTCCTCGACCATCTGCTGCCCCACGACTGGCGGGAGCGCGAGCTGTACGGCGGCGTGAACATCCCGGAGGTGGGCGGTGGACGGTGACGGGGGCCGCCTCGACCGGCCCAAGCAGCCCCGCCGCAGCCCGCTGCCGCGCTGGGATCCGGAGGCGTTCGGCCGGGCGTCGGAGCTGATCGCCCGCTTCCTGGGCACCGGGCGCTTCATCGCCTGGATGACGGTCTTCGTGGTCGCCTGGCTGGCCTGGAACACGCTGGCCCCCGACCCGCTGCGGTTCGACCCGTTCCCGTTCATCTTCCTGACGCTGATGCTGTCGCTCCAGGCCTCGTACTCGGCGCCGCTGATCCTGCTCGCCCAGTACCGGCAGGCCGACCGCGACCGCGTCAACCTCGAACAGGACCGGGCGCGGGACGAGCGGTCCATCGCCGACACCGAGTTCCTGACCCGGGAGATCGCGTCGCTGCGGGCCGGGCTCGGCGAGGTCGCGACGCGGGACTGGATCCGCTCCGAGTTCGAGGCGCTGGTCCGGGAATTGGACGAGCGGCCGCCCCCGGCCCCGCCCACGCCCTCACCCGCGCCGTCGCGCGCTCCCTCCCGTGAGGAACGCGACCGCTGACGGGCTTACCGGCGCGTACCCCTGGCGCCGTACCATCTCCATATGGCTACCGACACTGTCCCGGCACCGAGCGAAGACGCGGTGCGCGCCGCGCTCGCCACGGTCAACGACCCGGAGATCCACAAGCCGATCACCGACCTCGGCATGGTCAAATCCGTCGAGATCGCGTCGGACGGCACGGTCGCGGTGGAGGTCTACCTCACGGTCGCCGGCTGTCCGATGCGGGAGACGATCACCAGCCGGGTGCGGGACGCGGTCGGTCAGGTCGGCGGGGTGACGGGCGTCACAGTCGAGCTGGACGTGATGAGCGACGAGCAGCGGCGCGAGCTGGCCGCCTCGCTGCGCGGCGGCCAGGCCGAGCGCGAGGTGCCCTTCGCCCAGCCCGGCTCGCTGACCCGGGTGTACGCGGTGGCCTCCGGCAAGGGCGGCGTCGGCAAGTCGTCGGTGACGGTCAACCTGGCCGCCGCGATGGCCGACGACGGCCTCAAGGTGGGCGTCGTGGACGCCGACATCTACGGCCACTCCGTGCCGCGCATGCTGGGCGCCGACGGCCGCCCGACCCAGGTCGAGGACATGATCATGCCGCCGTCGGCGAACGGCGTGAAGGTGATCTCGATCGGGATGTTCACCCCGGGCAACGAGCCGGTGGTGTGGCGCGGACCGATGCTGCACCGCGCCCTCCAGCAGTTCCTGGCCGACGTCTACTGGGGCGACCTCGACGTCCTGCTGCTGGACCTGCCGCCGGGCACCGGTGACATCGCGATCTCCGTCGCCCAGCTGGTGCCGGGCGCCGAGATCCTGGTCGTGACGACGCCGCAGCAGGCCGCCGCCGAGGTGGCCGAGCGGGCGGGCTCGATCGCCGTCCAGACCCACCAGAAGATCGTCGGCGTGGTGGAGAACATGTCCGGGCTGCCCTGCCCGCACTGCGACGAGATGGTCGACGTCTTCGGCACCGGCGGCGGTCAGTCGGTCGCCGAGGGGCTGTCCCGGACCACCGGGACGACGGTGCCGGTGCTGGGCGCCATCCCGATCGACGTACGGCTGCGCGAGGGCGGCGACGAGGGCAAGCCGGTCGTGCTGTCCGACCCCGACTCCCCCGCGGGCAGCGCGCTGCGGGCGATCGCGGCCAAGATCGGCGGACGGCAGCGGGGCCTCGCGGGCATGTCGCTGGGCGTCACGCCGCGCAACAAGTTCTGAGCACCACGCAAGCCATCCCTACGTGCGCGGGGGCGGCCTCATCCGTGAGGCCGCCCCCGCGCACATGTACCGGCGCTTACGCGTCGTAGCCGGTGATGTCCTTGATCACCGAGAAGCCCAGGCCGTAGGCGCTCATCCCGCGTCCGTACGCCCCGATGTGCACGCTCTCGCCCGCCGATCCGGCCAGCACCCAGCCGTACTCCGACTCGCGGTAGTGGAAGTCGGTCGGTACGCCGTCCACCGGCAGCGACAGCGGGGACCACTCCTCGCCGTCCAGGGCGTCCGCCAGCTCCCAGGCGATCGCGGTCTGCTGGTCCAGCCAGTCCTGGCGCAGCCCCCGCTCCATCCGGGTAGGCCAGGTGCATGACAGCAGGCCCGAACCGGCCAGCCAGGCGGCCGAGGAGACCGAGGTGGCCTCCAGTTTGCCGGTGCCGTCAGCGCTGTCCCGTACGGGGCGTCCGCCGACGGTCACCACCGCCGTGAAGCGCTGCTGGTCCATATCGGTCTCGACGCGCAGCGACGGCTCCTCACCGTGCCCGGTCGAGCCGTACTCCACCCGCCCATCGGCGGCGGCACCCACCTGCATGAGCCAGCGCGGCCCGGTGAACGCCTCGTCAAGGCCGTACCAGGGGAATGCGGCCATCAGGTAGCCGTCGACGCTCCGCCGCGCCTCCGCGGGCATCCCCTGCGCCGCACCGCTCACCCCATGCACCCCTAGCCGACTCGTCGTGCCCATGTGCGCGGAGCCTCCTCGTTGCCCTTCGTCGTGGGCGGCCCGCCCCCCTTCGGGCGACCTCACCCCGGACAAAGGGAGGATAGCCATACGGGTCAACCAGCCCGGGCATACGGGGGGATCAAGTGGCGTCGGAGTCGAAAGGCGGACGGTCCTCGCGAGGCTGCGCATCACGCTTGCGCAGCAGGTCAGGGGTGCCGGAATCGTCCTTGGAGAGGGACAGCGGGGCGGCGCCGGAGACCCCTGAAGGGCCGTGTGCGACGTCACTCTCCCGGCCGTTCACGGAGTCGGCGACCTCGGCCATCTCCTTGCGGAGGTCGAATCCGTTCTGGATCTCCTTGAAGCCCAGCTCATCGGAGTCCAGCACATGCTTGCGCACAAACGTCTTGGGGTTCAGATCCTCGAACTCGAAGTCCTTGAACTCGGGGCCCAGCTCGGTACGGATGTCCTCCTTGGCGCTGTCGGAGAACTCCCGGATCTTGCGGATGAACTGCGATACATCCCGGATGACCTTCGGAAGCTTGTCCGGGCCGAAGATGAGCACCGCAAGGACGACGAGCGCGACAAGCTCGAGGGCCCCTATGTCGTTGAACACCCTGCAGCTCCTAGAGACGTCTGAGGCCGGAAATCAGACCACACCACACCGTACCTGGCGGTGGGGGCGCCCCGGGAGACGCCCGGACCAACATCGGGCGTCAGCCATCGCTGCTCGCGGAGCCCAGCGTCAGCTCCACGGTGCGCTCGTCGCCGTCCCGCTTGAGGGTCAGCTCCAGCCGGTCGCCGGGGCGGTGACTGCGGATCTTGACGATCAGCTCCTGGCCGCTGTGTACCCGGACGCCGTCCACCTCCGTGATCACATCACCGGCCTCGATGCCCGCCTTGTCGCCCGGTCCGTCCGGGGTGACCGGCGGGCCGGAGGCGCCCTTGCTGTTCACCCGGGCACCGTCGCCCGTGTACTCCATGTTGAGCGTGACGCCGATCACGGGGTGGGTGGCCTTGCCGGTGTTGATCAGCTCCTCGGCGACCCGCTTGCCCTGGTTGATCGGGATCGCGAAGCCCAGACCGATGGAGCCGCCCTGGCCGCCCAGCTCGGCGCCGTCGTCGGCGGCCCGGATGGCGCTGTTGATCCCGATGACCCGCGCCTTGCCGTCGACCAGGGGGCCGCCGGAGTTGCCCGGGTTTATCGGGGCGTCGGTCTGGAGCGCGTCGACATAGGAGATGTCGCTGCCGTCCTCCTTCTCGCCGCCCGCGGTGATCGGGCGCTCCTTGGCGCTGATGATCCCGGAGGTGACCGTGCCCGCCAGGTCGAACGGGGCGCCGATCGCCACCACCGGGTCGCCGACCCGGACGGAGTCGGAGTTGCCCAGCGGCAGCGGGCTCAGCCCGGAGACGCCCTCGACCCGGATGACCGCCAGGTCGTACCCGGCGTCCCGGCCGACCAGCTCGGCGCGGGCGGACTGGCCGCCGTTGAAGGTCACCGATATGTCGCCGGAGGAGCCCGCGGGGGCCACGACGTGGTTGTTGGTGAGGATGTGGCCCCGCTTGTCGAGGACGAACCCGGTGCCGGTGCCCTCCTCGGAGCCGCCGCTGACATGGATGGTCACCACGCCCGGCAGGGCGCTGGAGGCGATGCCCGCGACGCTGCCCGGGGCCCGGGTGCCCTTCTCCAGCGGTGCCTGCGGAAGCTTCACATTGATGCCCCCGGAGGCCCGGTCCCGCTCCACGTACGCGCCGATCCCGCCACCCAGGCACCCCGCGATCAGCGCGATCAGCAGAACGGCGACGAACGCGCGGCGGCGGGAGACCACCTTCCGCTCGGCGGGCGGCGCCGGGGGCACGGTCCACGGGTCGTAGCTCTGCCACTGGTGCGGCGGGGGCGGCGGCGCGCCCGGGTCCAAGGGCGGCAGCGGGGTGCCGTGCGCCGGGGTCATCATCCCGGGCTGGGCCATCCCTGGCCCTGACTGGGCGATGCCGGGCTGGGGAGCGGCGGGGTGCGGTGCGGGCTGCGGGACGGCGCCGGGCGGCAGCTGCGTGCCGTGCGCCGGGGTCGCGCCCGGGTGCTGTACGGGCGGGGCCGGGGCCCAGGGGCCGGGGCCGCCGTAGGGCGGGGTGCTGTACGGATCGGGCTCGTGGAGCGGCCGCCCGGCGCCCGCACGGGCCCCGTCCGCCGCGTCGCGGCCGTCATCGGCGTCAGGCGCCCGCTCCGGGGCCTCCGGCCCGGACGGCACCGCCCGCTCGTCGGCCGCCTCCGGCGCCGCCTCGTCCGTCGGCCGGTCGCCGGATCGTGCGACCGGACGGCTCCACCACTTCGGCTTGGGCCCGGGGGCCTTCCGCTCGTCCATGATCTCCCCACACTTCCCGCGACAAGGCGCCCACCGCGCCGCCCGGGTCATACGTCACCGCGACTCTTCGAGGCTCGCCGCGCCTCCGGGGCGCCTCAGCCTCCCCGGCCTTCGCCGGGGGTGCCCGGAAGCGATTCAATCAGTCCACCCGGCCCCGCGTGCGCGGAACGAGCGGAACGACCGGACGTGTGAGCGATATTGCGCGGAATCGCCGGGGCGGGGCTGAATCGCCGGGGGTCTATCGCCGGGGCCTAGGGAGGGGGCGTGCTCAGGCCCAGGTAGGGGGAGACGCCGGGGGCGGGCTGGACGACCAGGCCGCCCTCGCCCTGGGGCGGCGCGGGCGCCGCCGGGGCGGAGGTGGTGGTCGGGACCCGCAGCAGCTCCGTGACCGACAGGACCGGCTGTATCAGCGGGTTCACCGCGGCGCCGTAGGGCCCGCCCAGCACCGGGTGGCTGGACGTCGCGCTCGGGGACGGCAGCCCGGCGGGCCGCGACTCGGCGGTGGCCAGCAGCCCCACGTCGCGGGCGGTGCCGCGCGTGCCGGTGCCGACCGCGTCGGCGTCGATCGGGGTGACCGCGGCGTCCGAGCCGTCCGGCCGGGGGCCGGGGTCGACCGCCGCCTCCAGCGGCAGGGTGGCGCCGAGCGCGAAGGCGGCCAGGGATACCGCGCCCGCGGCCGCGAAGGCGAAGCGGCGGCGCGGCGCGGGGCGCTCGACCTCATGGATCCGGAAGCCGCGCTCCCGGCGCGCCGAGGCCGCGGCGACCGGGGTCACCGGCGCCACCGCGGGCAGGTAGGCGAACGCCTGCTCCCGTCTGCGCTCCGACGCCCGTACGTCCGGCGCGTCATCTCGTATGTCCCGTACGCCCCGTACGTCCGGCGCGCTGCCGCGCAGGCCGAGGACGCCCGGGTCCGCGAAGGGGGAACCGCTTCCCATACCGTCGTCATCGCCGCCGATGGCCGGGAGGCCCTGCAGCCGCGCGAGGAAGCCCTCGGACGGCGCCGGGGGCGCCGTCTCGGCGAATACGCTCTTCAGCCGCCGCTGCGCGTCGGCCTCCGCCTTGCACTTACAGCACGTCGCCAGGTGTGCGAGGACGCGCTCACGCGCGTCATGCCCGAGTTCACCGTCGACCAGAGCCGCAAGGCGGTCGCCGAGATGCTGCTCGGCGGGGGACGGACCGCCTGATCGGGTCACGCGATCCCGACCTCCCCACTCAGCCGCGGTCCGGAGACCCGCGGCACGACCGCGGCGACCTCGCGCTGCTGCTCGGCGCGCGTGCCCGCCGGGGCGCGGTGCTGCAGCGCCTTGCGCAGATGGGAGCGGCCACGGTGGATCCGGCTGCGCACGGTGCCGAGCTTGACGCCGAGCGTCGCGGCGATCTCCTCGTACGACAGGCCCTCGATGTCGCAGAGCACGACGGCCGCGCGGAACTCCGGCGCGAGAGTGTCGAGCGCCTGCTGCACATCGGCGTCGAAGTGGGTGTCGTTGAAGTGCTGCTGGGGAGAGGGCTCGCGGCTGGGGAGCCGCTCGGCCGCGTCCTCGGCGAGGGCGTCGAAGCGGATGCGCTGACGACGGCGGACCATGTCGAGGAAGAGATTGGTGGTGATGCGGTGCAGCCAGCCCTCGAAGGTGCCGGGGGTGTACGTCGACAGCGAGCGGAAGACGCGGACGAACACCTCCTGGGTGAGGTCCTCGGCGTCGTGCTGGTTACCGGTGAGCCGGTAGGCGAGGCGGTAGACCCGAGCGCTGTGCGTGCTGACGATCTCCTCCCAGGTGGGAGGCGTCCACGCCTGGGCATCCCCGTCCGCACCGAACGACGCGGTGGTGGCAAAAGTCGCGGTGGTGGAGTTGGCGGAACGGGAACGGTCAGCGGTGTCGGTCACGGATCTCGGCTCGCCCGCTGACCTGCGAAAGCGCCTCAGCACTCGCCGGTCACCGGCCGTAGCCGCACCTCCCCTGTCGGCTCTGGTGGTGTCCAGTAGAGCCCCTACCATATCCACCTCGCCCGTTAGCTCCGGATAAGTATTTTTGACCTGCATTTGGCCGTGATCCATACGGTCCCCCCTTCTCTCCTCAACGCCTGGTCCCATCTGCGGGTTCCCGTGCGCAGCGGATACAGTCACCGTTGCGCCAACTACGGGGACAGGAGAGGGTCATTACCGGCAACCGGCAGACGAGCTGGGCGTTCGCCGACGCGTTCGTCGCCGAGGACGAAGCCCTTCACTGGGCCCGTGACCGGGCCCGGGAGGCAGGGCTGCGCTCGGTGTCCGCGGGCACCGGCGCCGCGCTGCGCCTGCTCGCCGCCGCAGCCGACGCCAAGGCCGTCGCCGAGATCGGCACCGGGACCGGCGTCTCCGGCATCCACCTGCTGCACGGCATGCGCCCCGACGGCGTGCTGACCACTGTCGACACCGAGCCCGAGATGCAGCAGTTCGCCAAGCAGGCGTTCCGGGCCGCCGGATTCGCGGGCAACCGGGCGCGGTTCATCCCCGGCCGCGCGCTGGACGTCCTCCCCCGGCTCGCCGACGGCGGCTACGACCTGGTGTTCTGCGACGGTGACCGACTGGAGTGCCTGGACTACCTGGAGGAAGCGCTGCGGCTGCTGCGGCCGGGCGGTCTGGTCTGCTTCGAGGGGGTCTTCGCCAACGGGCGGACCGTGGACTCCGCCGCCCAGCCCGCCGAGGTACTGCGCCTGCGTGAGCTGCTGCGCACCGTACGGGAGTCCACCGTGCTGCAGTCCTCGCTGCTGCCGGTCGGGGACGGCCTGCTCTGCGCGGTCAACCGCGGCGGCTGAGCAGCCCGCCGCGGGCTGAGGCCGTACCACCCCACCCACGAAGCACCCGGGCATAGCACCGCCCCGGCGTCCGGTACCTCATACCGGACGCCGGGGCGGGGCTCGGGTGATGGTGGGGCCGGTGGCTCAGCCGACAACCTTCTTCAGTGCATCGCCGAGCGCGTCGGCCTCGTCGGGTGTCAGCTCCACGACGAGCCGACCGCCGCCTTCGAGCGGAACGCGCATGACGATGCCCCGCCCCTCCTTGGTCACCTCGAGCGGGCCGTCGCCCGTCCGCGGCTTCATGGCCGCCATGCTCGTTCCCCTTCCTGAAACCAGCTCATCGCAGCCGACAACCCAGGCGTCACCGGCATCGAACACGTTGCTTCTCATTCATTATCCCGCATGCCATGACCCGATGACCAACATCGGTCGGCAACCCCCGTGCAGGGCGGTCCCCCAAAACCACTCAATTCGGGGAGGCGATCGCGATAACGTACGCCCGCCGCGACCGAACACCTGCCCACTGGGAGGGCCGTTTATGACCGACACCGTGCTCTACGACCTGGCCGACGGCCTCGCGACGATCACTCTGAATCGTCCCGACGCCATGAACGCGCTCAACATCGACACCAAGGTGGCGCTGCGCGACGCGCTGCTGCAGGCCGCCGAGGATCCGGCGGTCCGGGCCGTCCTGCTCACCGCCACCGGGCGCGCGTTCTGCGTCGGGCAGGATCTGAAGGAGCACATCGGGCTGCTGGCCGCCGACCGGGAGGCGCACGCCCGGGGGGAGCACGGCGAGGGGTCGACGATGACCACGGTCTCGCTGCACTACAACCCGATCGTGACCGCGATCGCCGGGATGCCGAAGCCGGTGGTCGCGGCGGTGAACGGGGTCGCGGCCGGGGCCGGGGCGGGGTTCGCGTTCGCCGCCGACTACCGGATCGTGGCCGACACCGCCTCGTTCAACACCTCGTTCGCGGGCGTCGCGCTCACCGCCGACTCCGGCGTCTCCTGGACCCTGCAGCGGCTGATCGGCCACGGCCGCGCCGCCGACCTGCTGCTCTTCCCGCGCGGTGTCAGCGCGGCGGAGGCGCTGGAGCTGGGCATCGCCAACCGGGTCGTGCCCGCCGCGGAGCTGCCCGCCGAGGCGGCGGCGGTCGCCCGCAGGCTGGCCGAGGGGCCGACCGCGGCCTACGCGGCGATCAAGGAATCGCTCGCCTACGCGGCCGGGCACAGCCTCACCGACTCCCTGACCAAGGAGGACGAGCTGCAGCGCCGGGCAGGCGCCTCGGAGGACCACCGCACGGCCGTGGACGCCTTCGTCCAGAAACAGCCGCCGCGGTTCACCGGCCGCTGACCGGCGGCTCCCGCCCGGGTCGCGCCCGGCCCCGCCGAGCGGGGCCGGGCGTCAGACGCTGCCACGGACGTGGCAGTCGGCCAGGTGGTCGTTGACCAGGCCGCAGGCCTGCATCAGGGCGTAGGCCGTGGTGGGCCCGACGAAGCGGAAGCCGCGCTTCTTCAGCTCTCGGCTGAGCGCCGTGGACTCCGGGGTGATCGCCGGGACGTCGGCCGCGGTATGCGGGACCGGGCGGGTGGCGGGGTCGGGGGCATGGGACCAGATCAGCTCCTCCAGCCCGCCCTCGGCCAGCTCCGCCGCCGCCCGCGCGTTCCCGACCGTGGCCGCGATCTTGGCCCGGTTGCGGATGATGCCGGGGTCGGCGAGCAGCCGCTGCTCATCGGCCTCGGTGAACTCCGCGACCGCCTTGATCCGGAAGTCGGCGAAGGCGGACCGGAATCCCTCCCGGCGGCGCAGGATCGTCAGCCAGGACAGCCCGGACTGGAACGCCTCCAGACAGATCCGCTCGTACAGCGCGTCATCGCCGCGGACCGGACGGCCCCACTCCGTGTCGTGGTACACGCGGTAGTCCGCCATGGTCTCGGACTCCAGACCCCACGGGCAGCGCGCCAGGCCGTCCGCTCCGACGACCGCGCCCTGGGCGCTCATGCTCCGCTCCCGTCGAAGTCGCCCCGGTAGTCCGGCGGGTAGTCCGGTGGATAGTCCGCCGGGCCCTCGGCCGCCTTGCCGTCCCCGAAGGCCGGGGTCCGCGCGCCCGCCAGGGCGTCCTCCAGCTCGGCGATCCGGGCGTCCCGCTCGGCCAGCTCGGCGCCGAGGCGGCCCAGCACATCGTCCACGTCCGCCATCCGGTAGCCGCGCAGGGTCATCGGCAGCCGCAGCGCCTCGACGTCCTCCCGGTCCAGCGGCCGGTCGTCGGGCAGCGGGTCGTCCAGCCGGTCGGGGGGCGCCTCGGACAGCTGGCCGCCGTCGCCGCCGCCGACCACGGCGAGGGTGACGGCACCGACCACGACGACCAGCGTGATCAGCAAGAACAGGAACACGGTGATCGTTCTCCTCGGCTTGAGCGGCTCGGCCACCACGTCACGGGTGACGTCGGCCCCGTCAACTGTCTGACCCGATCGTGCCATGCCCCACTGACAGTTATCGTCGCTGCCGG
Organism: Streptomyces sp. NPDC059850; assembly: GCF_042731515.1. Classification (NCBI taxonomy): domain Bacteria; kingdom Bacillati; phylum Actinomycetota; class Actinomycetes; order Kitasatosporales; family Streptomycetaceae; genus Streptomyces; species Streptomyces sp. NPDC059850. The sequence continues at coordinate 56,344 of NZ_JBHWJI010000048.1, read as the reverse complement.
ACACCTGAGAGGAAGTACGCATGCTGCGGCTGGGCCGACGCGAGTTCGACGAGAACGAGCGAGTGATCATGGCGATCGTCAACCGGACTCCGGACTCGTTCTACGACCAGGGTGCGACCTTCCGCGACGAGCCCGCGCTCACCCGCGTCGAGCAGGCCGTCGCGGACGGCGCCGCGATCATCGACATCGGCGGGGTGAAGGCCGGTCCCGGGGACGAGGTGAGCGCCGACGAGGAGGCGCGGCGCACGGTCGGCTTCGTGGCCGAGGTGCGGCGGCGCCATCCGGACGTGGTGATCAGCGTGGACACCTGGCGGCACGAGGTCGGCGAGGCGGTCTGCGCGGCGGGCGCGGACGTGCTCAACGACGCCTGGGGCGGGGTCGACCCCAAGCTGGCCGAGGTCGCCGCCCGGTACGGCGCCGGGCTGGTCTGCACCCACGCGGGCGGGGCGGAACCGCGCACCCGGCCGCACCGGATCGGCTACGACGACGTGGTGGCGGACGTCCTGCGGGTCACCGTCGGGCTCGCGGAGCGCGCGGCCGGGCTGGGGGTGCGGCGCGACGGGATCATGATCGATCCGGGCCATGACTTCGGGAAGAACACCCGCCACTCGCTGGAGGCCACCCGGCGGCTCGGGGAGCTGCGGGAGACCGGCTGGCCGGTTCTGGTCTCGCTGTCCAACAAGGACTTCGTGGGCGAGACGCTGGACCGCCCGGTCAAGGAGCGGGTGATCGGCACGCTCGCGACGACCGCGGTCTCCGCCTGGCTGGGCGCCCAGGTCTACCGGGTGCACGAGGTGGCCGAGACCCGTCAGGTGCTGGACATGGTGTCGTCCATCGCGGGCCACCGGCCCCCGGCGGTCGCCCGCCGGGGACTGGCGTAGGGCCCTTTTCAGGCCCAGGAGTTTCAGGCCTGGAGGGCGGTCAGGCGCCGGACTCCTTGGTGACCAGGTCGACCACCTCGTCGATGTCGTCGGTGAGGTGGAACAGCTCCAGGTCCTGCTGGGACGCCTTGCCCTGGGCGATCAGCGTGTTCTCCAGCCAGTCGACCAGACCGCCCCAGTAGGAGCTGCCGAAGAGGACGATCGGGAACCGGGTCACCTTCTTCGTCTGCACCAGGGTCAGCGCCTCGAAGCACTCGTCGAGAGTGCCCAGGCCGCCGGGCAGAACGACGAATCCTTGCGCATACTTCACAAACATCGTCTTCCGTACGAAGAAGTAGCGGAAGTTCACGCCGATGTCGACGTACGGATTCAGCCCCTGCTCGTACGGCAGCTCGATACCGAGGCCGACGGAGACGCCGCCCGCCTCGACCGCGCCACGGTTGGCGGCCTCCATCGCGCCGGGGCCGCCCCCGGTGATCACCCCGAACCCGGCCTCGGCCAGGGCCCGCCCGATCTTCACCCCGGCCTCGTACTCCGGTGATCCCTCGGGCGTACGGGCGGAGCCGAACACGCTGACCGCCCGGCCGAGTTCGGCCAGAGTGCCGAAGCCCTCCACGAACTCCGACTGGATGCGCATCACCCGGAACGGGTCCTCGTGCACCCAGTGGGTGGCGCCCTGGCTGTCCAGCAGCCGCTGATCGGTCGTACCGGGCCGCATCTGGTGGCGACGGCGCACGACCGGGCCCAGACGCTGCTCGTGCAGCGCTCGCTCTTCCTCGGCGTTGCCCATCTGTGTGCTCCCTTCGCCAAGATCTGTCAAAGATCTGTGGTTCAGCGTAGGCCCACCGAGCCGCGAACGGCGGAAATCCGCGCCACGGTCATACGTTCTCAGCAGCTCAGGGGCTCAGCCGGTCAGCCAGTCCCGCAGGCGCTCCTCGGCCTGAAGGATCAGCGCGGTGTCCACGTGCTCCTCGCGGGTGTGGGCCAGCTTGGGATCGCCGGGGCCGTAATTGACCGCGGGCACGCCGAGCGACGAGAAGCGTGCGACATCGGTCCAGCCGAACTTCGGGGCCGCCGCCCCGCCGATCGCCGCCACGAAGGCCGCGGCCGACGGGTGGGACAGCCCGGGCAGGGCGCCGGGCGCGGAGTCGGTGAGGGTCACCTCGAAGCCGTCGAAGACCTCGCGGACATGGGCGAGCGCCGCCGCCTCGGAACGGTCCGGCGCGAAGCGGAAGTTCACGGTCACGGCGCAGGCGTCGGGGATGACGTTGCCCGCGATGCCGCCCTCGATGCCCACCGCGTTCAGCCCCTCGCGGTAGGTGAGCCCGTCGATGTCCGCGTGCCGCGGCTCGTACGCCGCCAGCCGGTCGAGGATCGGGGCGGCCTTGTGGATGGCGTTCTCGCCGAGCCAGCCGCGCGCGGAGTGGGAGCGGTGCCCGCTCGTGGTTACCCGTACCCGCAGCGTGCCCTGGCAGCCGCCCTCGACCTTGCCCTCGGTGCCCTCCAGCAGCACGGCGAAGTCGGCGGCCAGCCACTCGGGGTGGTGCTCGGACAGCCGCTTGAGCCCGTTCAGCTCGGCGGCGACCTCCTCGTGGTCGTAGAAGACGAACGTGAGGTCGCGGTTGGGCTCGGGCACGGTCGCGGCGATACGCAGCTGCACGGCGACGCCGGACTTCATGTCGGAGGTGCCGCAGCCCCACAGCGTGCCGTCCTCGTCCAGCCGGGACGGCACGTTGTCGGCGATCGGCACGGTATCGAGGTGCCCGGCCAGGACGACTCGTTCGGCACGCCCCAGCTGCGTACGGGCGACGACGGCGTCCCCGTCCCGGTCGACGGTCAGATGCGGCAGGGCGCGCAGCGCCTGCTCGACGGCGTCGGCGAGCGCCTTCTCGTCGCCGCTGACCGAGGGGAAGTCGACGAGCCGGGCGGTGAGCCGGGCCGCGTCCAGGGACAGGTCGAGTGCTGGGTGTGCCATACCCGTGACCCTAACCCGCGCCCCCGAACCGTCCGCCCCGGCCGCCGGGCCCCCTGCCCGGGCGCGTGGCCTTGCCCACGCCCCGCCCCTGTGCGGCCCCGGTGTCGGGGCCACCCAGTAACGTGGGCGGTGTGCCCCGGTCCGTCTTCTCCAGCCGTCCCCGTCTGCTCCGCGCCGCGGTCGCGTGTGCCGTATTGCTGGGGCTTGTCGCCTATGTCACGGCGCATCTGCTGACCGGCGGTGGCGGTCCGCCGCGCTGCGTCGCGCGGGCGGAGGGCGGCGATGTGCCGCTCGACCCCGAACAGGCCGTGAACGCCGCGACGATCGAGGCCGTGGCCGCCTCCCGGGGACTGCCGGAACGGGCCGTCACCATCGCGCTGGCCACCGCGCTCCAGGAGTCCGGGCTGCGCAACATCACCCACGGCGACCGGGATTCGCTCGGCCTGTTCCAGCAACGCCCCTCCCAGGGCTGGGGAACGGCGCGGCAGATCCAGGATCCGGTGTACGCGGCCGGGAAGTTCTACGACTTCCTGGTGAAGGTGCCCGGCTACTCGCGGCTGCCGCTCACGGTGGCCGCGCAGCGGGTGCAGTACAGCGGCTTCCCGCAGGCGTACGCGAAGCACGAGACGGAGGCCGTGGTGCTGACCGCCACCCTCACCGGGCGTTCGGCGGCCGCCTTCAGCTGTCCGGGGCCGCCGGACGACGGGAAGGCGGGCGACCCGGCGCGCGTCCAGGCGGCGCTGAAGCGGGAGTTCGGGCCGGAGGCCCGGCCGCGGCTGGACGTGGCGGGCCAGGGCGGCGGCAGGCACGCCGGGTCGTCCCGGGAGGTGCTGGTCCCGGTGGGCGACGCCTCGGCCCGGGGCGGCCGTACGGAACGCGGCTGGGAGCTGGCCTATTGGGCGGTGGCTCACTCGGACGAGTTGCGCATCGAACGGGTCTCTTACGGCAAGCACATATGGAACGCCCGGAATTCAGGGGACGGCTGGAGCACGTCCGACAAGAGTTCCGGGTCGGATATACGACTCTCCCTCATGCGATAGCCGGATAGATCGCCGCAGCTCAGCGCCGTTGACGGGGCGTTGGGCAATCTTCACGGACGCGCGTTGTGCGCCTAAACGGATAATGCGACGCATTATCAATTCTTTACCTTGGCGCACCGCAACCTTCACGCGGCTCACGCGATATTCACTGCGTCCGATCGCTGGACACGCAAGGCTCCATGTCCCCCCGTCAAAGGAGAATCATGTCCCTCCCTCTCACGCGTCGGATCGCTCGGGCCGCGCTGCTGGTCGCAGCGAGTGCGACTCCCGTGGTCGGTGCCGCCGACGCCGCGAGTGCGGCGGATCCGGCCCTGCCGCACACCCCCAAGCTGGGCGGACTGAGTGCGCTGGACCCCTCCTCCGTCGGCGATCTGGCCGACATCGCCTCGCAGCAGGCCGGGCGGACCGTCAAGGACATTCTCCCGGCCAAGGCCGCCCCGGCGCAGACCGCTCCGGAGAAGGCCGTGGCCGCCAAGCCCGCCACGGCGGCGAAGCCCGCACCGGCCCAGAAGGCCGCGACGCCGGGGAAGTCCGCCCAGGCCAAGGCCGCTCACGCCAAGGGGAAGGGCAAGGGCGGCGCCCACGCCAAGGGCAAGGGCAAGGCGTCGTTGACCAAGGGCCTGGCCAAGAGCAAGGGCGCCCACGCCAAGGGTGCCCACGCCGCCAGGCGTCCCGCCCCGGCACCGGTCCCGGCTCCGGCCCCGGCTCCGGCCTCGGCCCCCGTCGCCGCTCCGGCCCCGCTCCCCGCACCGGCCCCGGCGCCTCAGCAGGTCGCGCCCAGCACCCCGCAGCAGGCCGACGAGCTGCCGATCAAGAGCCTCCCCGTCAAGGGCCTGCCGCTGCTCGGCTGAGAGGTCGGCTGACACGCCGGACGCCCCCGGCCGCTACGGCGGCCGGGGGCGTCGTCGATACGTCGTCAGGCAGTCAGGCCGTCAGGCCGTCAGGCGGCGGACCGCCGCCGCCACCCGCTCGTCCGTCGCGGTGAACGCGACGCGGACGTACGCCCCGCCCGCCGGGCCGTAGAACTCGCCGGGCGCCACCAGGATGCCCAGCTCGGCCAGCGCGCCGACGGTGTCCCAGCACGGCTCGTCGCGCGTCGCCCACAGGTACAGCGACGCCTCGCTGTGCTCGATGCGGAAGCCGTACCCCTCCAGCGCGCCGCGCAGCGCGGCCCGCCGCGCCTCGTAGCGCTCGTGCTGCTCCGTGACGTGCTTGTCGTCGCCGAGCGCGGCCACCGTGGCGGCCTGCACCGGCGCGGGCACGATCATCCCGCCGTGCTTGCGGATCTTCAGCAGCTCGCCGAGCACGCTCTCGTCACCGGCGAGGAACGCCGCGCGGTAGCCCGCCAGGTTGGACCGCTTGGACAGCGAGTGGACCGCGACCAGCCCGTCGAAGCGCTCGCCGGAGATCTCCGGGTGCAGGACGGACACGGGGTCCGCCTCCCAGCCCAGCTCCAGGTAGCACTCGTCGCTGACCAGCAGCACCCCGTGCGTCCTGGCCCACGCGACCGCGGCCCGCAGCTCGTCCTTGGAGAGCACCCGGCCGGTGGGGTTGGACGGGGAGTTCAGCCACAGCAGCTTCAGCCCCGCCGGGTCCAGGTCCTCGACGGTGTCGTACGGCACCGGCTCGGCGCCCGCGAGCCGCGCGCCCACCTCGTACGTCGGGTAGGCGAGCCGGGGGAAGGCGACCTTGTCGCCGGGGCCGAGACCGAGCTGCGCCGGCAGCGAGGCCACCAGCTCCTTCGAGCCGACCACCGGCAGCACCTGGGTGTGGGTGACCCGCTCCGCGCCCAGCCGCCGCTCGACCCAGCCGGTCAGCGCGTCCCGCAGCGCGGGGGTGCCCCAGACGGTCGGATAGCCGGGGCTGTCCGCGGCACCGGCCAGCGCGGTGCGGATCAGCTCGGGGACCGGGTCGACGGGGGTGCCCACCGAGAGGTCGACGATGCCGTCCGGATGGGCGGCGGCGGTCGCCTTGTACGGTTCGAGCCGGTCCCAGGGGAAGACCGGGAGGCGGGCGGAGACGGGTGGCACGGGGTGGCTCACTTTCTTCGAAACAGCCCGGGGCTCAGAGGTGTCCCGCCGCGCCCCGGGAATCCCGGTGGAAGACCGGGAACAGCCCGGTCCCGCAGGCCAATGCCATACGGGACCGAAGGCCGCGCCGGGTCTCATGTCCCGGGCAGGGTCACTCGTCGTTCTCCTGCGGCGGAAGCGCGGCGATGAACGGGTGGTCACGCTCGATCAGGCCGAGCTTGCTCGCACCGCCGGGCGAACCGAGTTCGTCGAAGAACTCGACGTTCGCCTTGTAGTAGTCCTTCCACTCTTCCGGAGTGTCGTCCTCGTAGAAGATCGCCTCAACCGGGCACACCGGCTCACAGGCCCCACAGTCGACGCATTCGTCCGGGTGGATGTACAAGGACCGCTGGCCCTCGTAGATACAGTCGACGGGGCACTCCTCGATGCACGCCTTGTCCTTCAGGTCGACACAAGGCTGCGCGATGACGTAGGTCACGCTGTCGTTCCTCCTCTTAGGGCTGTATCGCGCGGGAGCGCGGCGTCGTCGATGCCCGCACCTAGTATCTCCGTTCCGGGGCACCAGACGCACATGAGGGGTTGGCAGAGCAGTGGATTTCACCACCGGCGGACGGCTAGAGGTGCGCATCACCCCCGGTGACGTGCGCAAACGAGTCTCCGTGAGGCTGCTGACCGGCGACCTGAGCGGCCCTGGGAAGTTCACCGACGTGGTGGGCGTTCTCACATCCTGGACCGAGGGTGTGCTGCACATCACCCGCCGGACTGGGGAGTCCATCAGAATCGAGGAGTCGTCGCTGGTCGCGGGCAAGGTCGTGCCCGCCGCACCGGCCCGCCGCCGGGGCCCGGCGGCGAACGCGCGCGAGCTGGCCCGGGTCGCCGCCCGGGGCTGGCCGCCGGTGACCAGTGAGCGGCTGGGCGAGTGGGAGCTGCGCGCGTCCGGCGGGTTCACCCGCCGCGCCAACTCCGTCCTGCCGCTCGGCGACCCCGGCTGCGGCCTGGACGAGGCGCTGCGCCGGGTGACCGACTGGTACGCCGAGCGCGGGCTGCCCGCGTACGTCCAGGTCAGCACGGGTGCCGAGGGCACCCAGGAGGTGCTGGCGGCAGAGCTGGAGACACGCGGCTGGACCCCGGAGGTTTCCGCGCAGGTGCGCATCGCGGCGCTGGCCCCGATCGCCGACCAGGACGCCGACGTCTCGGCCGTGACGGTCTCCCGGGAGATCGGCGACGCCTGGCTGGCCCGCTACCAGCGCGCCGAGCGGCCCTCCCCCGAGGCGCTGGCGGTGCTCTCCGGCGGCCCGTCGGTGTGGTTCGCGACGATAAGCGGTGCGGCGGGAGAGCCCCCGGCCGCCATCGGGCGCTGTGTGGTGGACGGCCGCTGGGCCGGGTTCGCGGCGGTGGAGACCGCCCCGGAGCGGCGCCGGGAGGGCCTGGCCCGGGCGGTGATGACCGCGCTGGCCCGCACGGCGCTGGACGACGGCGCCTCGGCCGCGTACCTCCAGGTCGAGACGGACAACACCGCCGCACACGCCTTTTACGACGGCATGGGGTTCACCCTCCACCACACCTACCACCACTGGCGCGCGCCCGGCGCCGACAGCGCATGACCGAGACACCGCGCCGCAGATTCGCCGACGCAGCCCGCGAGGAGCGCCCCGACCTGGCCCTGCTGTGTCTGCTGATGGGCATGGAGGCCGACGACGCGCTGGACGAGGCCGGGCTCGACGAGGCGCAGATCGAACTCGACCGGCTGGCCGGTGAGGTGCCGTTCTCCCCCGGCACGCCCGCCGCCTGGGCCGACGCGCTGGCCCGGGTGCTCGGCGAGCGGTACGGCTTCCGGGGCGCCGCGGCCGACTACCGGCGGCTGGACTCCTCGCTGCTGCACCAGGTGCTGCGGCGCCGCCGGGGCTTGCCGATCCTGCTGTCGCTGGTGTGGATGGAGGTCGCGCGGCGGGCGGGCGCCCCGGTGTACGGGGTCGCGCTGCCGGGCCACTTCGTGGTCGGCTTCGGCGATCCGTACGGGGACCATGTGCTGGCCGACCCGTTCGACGGCGGCCGGAGGCTGTCCGGCGAGGACGCGGCGCTGCTGGTGTCGGGGGTGACCGGCGCGCCGCCCGAGCCGTCGGTGCTGGGCCCGGCCGATCCGCTGGACATCATGCTGCGCATCCTCAACAACGTCCGCGCGTGGGCGGCCGCCCGCCCCGAGCGCACCGATGTCCAGCTGTGGGCGGTCGAGCTGGCGCTGCTGCTGCCCAGCCACCCCGCCCGGCTGCGCTACGAGCGGGCGCGGCTGCTGGTCGAGCGCGGGGACTTCCTCACCGGGGCGCGGGAGCTGGAGGAGTACGCGGAGGTGGTGGGCGTGATGGAGCCGGAGGCGGCGGAGGCCGTACGGCGCCAGGCGCACGCGGCCCGCGCGCGCCTCAACTGACTACAGCCAGCCCTTGTCGCGGGCGATGCGGACCGCCTCGGCGCGATTGCGGGCGGCGGTCTTCTGGATGGCCGTGGAGAGGTAGTTGCGGACGGTGCCCTGCGACAGGTTCAGCGCCCGGGCCAGCTCGGCGTTGGTCGAGCCGTCGGCTGAGGCGCCCAGCACCTCGCGTTCCCGCCCGGTCAGCGGGCTGGCCCCGTCCACCAGCGCCGCCGCGGCCAGGGTCGGGTCGATGACCCGCTCGCCGCGCAGTACGCGCCGTATGGCGTCGGCGAGCTGGGCGGCGGGGGCGTCCTTGACCAGGAACGCGTCGGCGCCGGACTCCATGGCCCGGCGCAGATAGCCGGGGCGGCCGAAGGTCGTCAGGATCACGATCCGCACGCCCGGCAGGGCCTGGTGCAGCGCGGCGGCGGCCTCGATGCCGCTCGCGCCCGGCATCTCGATGTCCAGCAGCGCGACATCGGGCCGGTGGGCGCGGGCCGCCTCCACGACCTCGTCGCCACGGGCCACCTGGGCGACGACCTCGATCTCGCCCTCCAGCCCGAGCAGCGCGGCCAGCGCCTCCCGCACCATGGACTGGTCTTCGGCCAGCAGTACCCGGATCACCCGGGCAGCGTATCCGGCGTCAGCGCCCGGGGGCAGGCTCGGCGGGGGCGGTGCGGGAGAGGGGGGCCAGGGCGCGGAGGGTGAAGCCGTGCGGGGCGCCCGGGGCGGTCTCCAGGCGACCGTCGGCGAGCTGGAGCCGCTCGGCCAGGCCGGTCAGCCCGTTGCCGTGCGGGCCGGTCGTGCCGCGGCCGTCGTCGGTGACGGTCAGGCACAGGTCGTCGCCCACCTCGGTGAGGGTCACCGTGCAGCGGCGGGCCCCGCTGTGCCGCACCACGTTGGTGACGGCCTCGCGCAGCGCCCAGGCCAGGGCGCCCTCCTGGTCGGGCGGGAGGTCCGGGTGGTGGACGCCCGCCCGGTGCAGGTCGGCGGTGATGCCCGCGGCGGCGAGCGCGGTACGGGCCCCGGCCAGCTCGGCCTCCAGGGTGGGGCGGCGGAAGCCGCTCACCGCCTCCCGTACGTCGACCAGGGCCTGGCGGCTGACCCGTTCGATGTCGGCGACCTGCTGCGCGGCCTGTTCGGGCTTGCCGGGCAGCATCCGGCCCGCCAGCTCGCTCTTGAGCGTGATCAGCGAGAGCGAGTGGCCCAGCAGGTCGTGCAGGTCGCGGGCGAGCCGCAGCCGCTCCTCGTTGGCGGCGAGCTGGGCGACGGTGGCGCGGGCCTCGCGCAGCGCCCGGGTCGTACGGACCATCTGCCGCACCGCGCTCATCGCGAAGCCGCCGAGCAGGGACGGGATGATGAGGGCGGACATCAGGTCGTGTGAGCCGCGGACCAGCAGCCCGGCGCCCACCATGGCGACGGTGTTCAGCGGGATCGCCCAGCGGGCGAGCCGGGTCGGCAGGACCGCGCCGAAGGCGACGGAGACGTAGACGGCGAGCACCAGCCAGGCGTCGCCCAGGGTGATCGTGAGGACGGCGGCGAGGACGCAGATCGTGACCAGCGCCCACTGGACGGCGCCCCGGGTCAGGGCGCGTCCGGTGTGCCGGAAGACCAGCATCAGATAGACGCTGACGAAGACCAGCAGGCCGAGCGCGCCGAACACGGTGGCGGGTGCGGTGTGGTGGCCGTCCGCGAGGTCGCTCACCGGCGCGCCCATGTAGGCCATCCAGATCCCGATCCACAGCAGCTTGATCAGGGCCTGCCGCCGGTTCTCGGGGCTCTGGCCGATGGCCGGAGTGTCCGCCTCATCGTCGTAGGCCGCCGCGTCGCGCCACCAGGTCGGCCGGGTCATGCTGTGCGGGTGTCCTTGCGGTAGAGCCAGGCCGCGGCGCCCGCGAAGAGGACCAGATAGGCGGCGAGCAGGGCCACGTCCCTGGCGTGCGGGGCGTTGCCCAGCTCGATGGCCTGGCCGAGGGCGGCGTAGGCGTGGGTGGGCAGCCAGTCGCCGATGTTCTGGAGCCACCGCGGGTAGGCGGTGGTGGGCATCCACAGGCCGCCGAGGATCGACAAACCGAAGTAGATGATCATCGTCAGGGGGCGGACCGCGTCTCCGGTGGCGAGGTAGCCGATGGCGACGCCCAAGGCGGCGAAGACGAGCGAGCCCGCCCAGATCGCGCCGGTCAGCGCGAACCACTCCCACGCGGCGCCCAGCCGCACGCCCTTGGCGGTGGCGGCCACGATGAAGACGATCACGATGGACGGCAGGGTGGTGACCGCCGCCGAGGCGATCTTGGCCACCACATAGCCGCGTCCGGGCAGTGAGGTGAGCCGCAGCTGACGCACCCAGCCGCCCTCGCGCTCCTTGGCGATCTGCTCGCTGTTGCCCATGAGGACGGCGGTCAGCGCGCCGAAGGAGGCCATCGCGACCATGTAGTAGAGCGGCATCGACAGCCCGGTGCCGGGGATGATGTCGGACTTCCCCGAGCTGCCCGCGATCATCAGGAAGAGCACGGACGGGTAGATGACCGTGAAGAACATGAACTTGCGGTTGCGCAGGGCGCGTACGATCTCCAGCTTGGCCAGGGTCGTCATGGTCACGCCTCCTCGGGCGTCGTGGCGGCGTCGGTGATGGCGAGGAACGCCTGCTCCAGGCCGAGCCCGGCGACCTCCAGGCCGCGCGGGTAGAGCCCGAGCCGGTAGACCGCGTGCACGGTCGCGTCGGCGTCGGTGGACCGCATCCGTACCGTACGGCCCGATACGTCGAGGCCGGTCAGGGCTGGCAGGGCGCGCAGCGCGGCCTCGTCGGGCGGGCCGTCCAGGGTGAAGGAGATCCGGCGGACCCCGGCCATCGCCTTGATCTCGGCGGACGAGCCGTCCGCGAGCACCCGGCCCCGGTGCAGCACGATCACCCGGTCGGCGACCTCGTCGGCCTCTTCGAGGTAGTGGGTGGCGAACAGGATGGTGCGGCCCTGCCGGGCCTGGTCGCGCATCGTGCCCCAGAAGGTCTGCCGGGACGAGACGTCCATGCCGGTCGTCGGCTCGTCCAGCACGATCAGGTCGGAGGCGCCCGCGGTGGCGAACGCGAAGCGCACCCGCTGCTCCTGGCCGCCGGAGAGCTTGTTCACCTTGCGGTCGGCGATCCCGGCGATGCCCGCCCGCTCCAGGACCTCGTCGACCGGGTGGCCGTGGGGGTGCAGGGCGCAGGCGAGCCGCACCAGTTCGCGGACCGTCACCTCCTGCATGAGGCAGCCGCTCTGCAGCATCGCGCCGATGCGGCCACGGGCGATGGCCTGCTGCGGGGTGGTGCCGAAGACCTCGACCCGGCCGCTGTCGGGGGTGCGCAGGCCGAGCAGCAGATCGAGGGTGGAGGACTTGCCCGCGCCGTTGGGTCCCAGCAGGGCGACGGTCTCGCCGGGGTGGAGCTGGAGGTCGAGGTCGGCCACGGCGCGCACGGTGCCGTAGCTCTTGCTGACGCCGGTGAAGCTGACCACCGGCGGGGTGGCCGCGGTGCGGGCCCGGACGCCGGTGGCGGAGGGTGCGGTGGTCGCTGTCATGGCCCCAAGCCTGACCGAGCGGGACCGGTCGGCGGCAGTGTCGATGGTCGCGAGCTGGGGATGACAGATGTCATGGATACGCGCCACGGCCCCCGCCCGGGATGCCGGGCGGGGGCCGTGCGGGGCCGGTGCTAGTTGGGCGAGGTCTCGATGACCGCGATCCGCTCGGCGGGCGTCTTGCCCAGCAGCGCGGTCCGCATGGCGATGGCCACCTCCTGCGGGGTGACGGCCTTCTTGGTACCGTCGGCGCGCTCGATCAGCACCCCGTCGAAGGTCTGGCCGTACAGCCTCTTGATCGCGGCGAGATCGAAGTGCGGCTGGAGCTTGCCGTCGATCGGGCGCATCGAGAGGATCTGCGGCAGCGAGCGGTCCGGGCCGAACTGGATGGTGTGCGCGTCATCCGTCTTGACCGTGATCAGGCCGGACATCGCGGGCTCGGCGAAGGACTTCAGCTTCGCGTTCACCTCGGCCTTGCTGACCGTCGGCCGCTTGGCGACGACCGGCAGGTCGACCGGCTTGTCCTTGCCGGTCTCGGCCCGCTCCCGGTACGCCTCGGAGACGGAGCTGACCGCCTCGTCGATGTCCAGGCCCTGGCCCTCCCGGCCGTAGACGGGGGTGGCCTTGCCGGGCTTGAAGGTGATCGTGCCCTCGCGCGCCGTGCCCGAGTCGCCCGCGAGCCGCCCGAGCGCGTCCCGGAGCTTCTCCTCGTCGACCGTCACGGAGGGCTCGACCTCGTGGGTGCTGCCGAAGAGCGAGCCGATGACCGTCATCGGGTTGTAGTCGCGGCCCGCGACCTCCCGCACGGTGGTCTCGGTGTCCAGGACCAGGCCCGCGACGGACGGCTTGATCTCCTTCTGATCGCCGTCCACGGTCACCTTCAGCGGGGCGTTGATGCGGCCGCCGAGCGCGGTGTCCAGCTTGTCGGTGGCGACCTGCTTGGAGGAGCCGCCGATGTCGACGCCGAGGACGGTGGTGCCGTTGGGCACGTCCGCGTGGTTCATCACCAGGCCCGCCACGTACGTGATCCCGGCCGCGGCCACCACCAGGGCGCCCAGCATGACCAGCTTGGAGCGGCCCTTCTTCTTCGGCTTGCCCTTACCGGCCGCGGGCGCCTTCGGCGCCGGGCTGCTCGGCGGGGCGCTGTCCCCGGTGGGCAGGGCGGACGCGGCGTCGGTGGGCGGGACCACCGGCACCCCGCTGACCAGGGTGTCGCTGGAGACCTGGTCCGGCCCGCTGGGCGAGGTGAACTCGGGGTCGCGGAAGAGCGGCCGCGAGGCGTCGGCGCCGCCGAGCGGACCGGCCGGGCCGGGCCGCTCGGTCGGGCTCGCGCCCGTGGTGGCGCCCAGGCTGCCGGTCAGCGGCGAACCGCCGGGCGGGGTCGGGGGCTGCCCGGCCGCGCCGTTCAGCGGGCCGACGCCTGAGCTGTCGGACAGCCCCGGGCCGGTCGGCGCGCCGGGCCCCGGCGGGGCCAGCAGGTCCTCGTCCCGCGCCGGGGCGCCCGGCATCCGCATCTCGCCGGTGACCGGGCCGGTCGTCGGGCCGCTGGGCTCCGGCGCCCCGGGGTGGCCGCCGGGGCCCGGGGAGTCCGTGAAGTACGGCAGATCGGCCTGCGTTCCGCCGCCCAGGGTCGGCGCGGGGAACTGCTGGGTGGTCTCCGGTGCCGGGGGCAGCGGGGTGCTCTGGGTGGTCGAGGAGCCCTTGGGGCGGCGTGGCGGCGCGAACCAGTCGCTGGTCTTCTCGCCGTCGCCCTTGCCGCCCTTGCCGGTCTTCTCGCGGGTCTCGCGGTCCTTGGCGTCCGCGCGGCCCTCGGCGGCCGCCGCGCCCAGCTCCGGGGAGCGGACGGCCTCGGGCCGGGGCGTGGCCCCGGTGTCCTCCGCGTCGTCTTCACCGGAGCGGGGAGCGGGCACGCTCTCCCCGTCGACGGTCTTGCGCATGACGACCGGCGGAATGGGCCGCGAACCCGGGATGTTGATCCGGATGCGGGTCGTCAGAGTGGTTTCGGTCTTCGGATCCTCCGGCTTGGCCGCGGTATGCGCCTCACCGTCACCGACGCCGCCCTGAAGGGCCTCCGGCGACGGGGACAGACGGGATCCGTACGGCGGGGTGCCCGACGGATAGGCGGCACCGCCGCTACCCCCCCGGGCCCCGGAGGACGAACTGTCAGATTCACGGCTCAAAGCAGGTTCTCCCAGTTAGCTCCGCCGCCCGTCAGACCTCGCGCGGGCGGCTCGGCGGCGCGCACCACCATACTGGGCGCCGCGGTCGCGTACTTGGCGGCCGCCCCAAGTCCGCACCGGGTGGATCCCTGGTGCGCCGGCGGAGGAACGTACGAGGCCCCGGCAACATCGCGCCGGGTCCCGGGGACGTCACGCCGTAAACGTCACGTCACTTACCAAGTCGGGCTGCCAGGAGGCCCGGTTGCGACACCACCGGCAGGGTGGCACACATCACACCGAGGAACATGCCGCCCAGCAGGAACACATACGACCCCGCGCCCGCGCCGAAGAGGAAGTCCCCTTCCGGACGGGCGCTGGTGAGCAGCAGGACCACCAGCGTCCACGCCCCGGCGGGCAGTCCGCCGCCCAGCCGCCGGTCGGTCGCCTTGACGCCGCCGTAGCAGACGGCCGCGACGCCGAGCAGCGCGAGCAGCAACCCGCCGGGGAACCAGAGCCCTTGGACCACCGCGCCCGCGATGCCGGTCAGCGCCCCGAGGGCGGCGAGAGCCGCGTATCCCGCGAGCCGCGCGGCCGTCATGCCGTCACCCCCGCGAACAGGTCGTCCTCGCGCTCCGCTCCCGGCTCGCCCTTGGCCAGCAGGTAGTGCTCGTGGACGAAAAGCGGCTGGCCCAGGTCGTTGGAGAGCGCGAAGAAGGGCGCGTCGACCGCGATCTGGGTGGCGTGGGCGCGCATCGCGGCCGTCTTGGCCTCGGCGTACGCGGCGCCGTCGATCACCGCCGAGACCTCCGCGTCGTCCACCACGCCCGGTACGTCGTCGGCGGTGGCGACGCCGGGGAAGGGGGCCTCCTCGCCCGCCGCCCGCAGCCTGGCGAAGCCCTCGTCGAGGGCCGAGCGCGGCACACAGTTCCAGTAGACCTTCGCGATCTCGTGCGGATCGCCCAGGTCACGGCGGTAGACCGGCTCGGCGGCCAGCTCCGCGGCGCGCACGGCGACGCGGTGCGCCTGGATGTGGTCGGGGTGCCCGTACCCCCCGTTGGCGTCGTACGCCACCAGGACCTGCGGCCGGATCTCGCGGATCACGGCCACCAGGTGGGAGGCCGCCTCGTCCAGGTCGGCCTGCCAGAAACAGCCGGGGCGGTCGTTCTGCGGGGCGCCCATCATGCCCGAGTCGCGGTATCTGCCCGGACCACCCAGGAAGCGGTGATCCCGGACGCCCAACGCCTCCATGGCCTCGGCGAGTTCACCGATCCGGTGGGTGCCGAGGGTGTCGTCGCGGTCGGCGGCGAGGTGGGCCAGGGCTGCCGGAATGACCTCGCCTTCTTCACCGAGGGTGCAGGTCACCAGGGTGACGTGGGCACCCTCGGCCGCGTACTTGGCCATGGTCGCGCCGTTGTTGATCGACTCGTCATCCGGATGCGCGTGCACCAGGAGCAGACGACGGGCGGGAAGAACGGTCATGAGCACAGCCTACGATTCGCCCACCGGTGCCCGCGGACCGCGGGCCCGGGCCCCCTGGGCCGTCGTCCGTGCGCTGTCAGCGGCTCACAGCCGCACGTCGGCTCACAGCTTCACGTCGGCTCACAGCTTCACGTCGCCGATCATGTTCGCCACGTTGGTGGTGAGGTCGTCGATCGTCGGGGCGACCGACGAACTGGCGAGGTAGAAGCCGAGCAGCACACAGACGAGCGCGTGCGCGGTTTTCAGCCCGGCCTTATTGACGAGCATGACGACGATGATCAGCAGCAGAACAGCCAACGAGATCGAGAGCGCCACAGCGACTCACCTCCAGGAACACGCGCTCGGACAGACAACATATTGATGCCACACGGGGCCTACCCACTATGCGCAATCGATCATAACTATCGGCGCGTGCGCACGAGTCGGTGCACGGGAGCATGACAGGGGCGCATGCCTGATCGCACGAAGTGCCGCTTGGCCAGGGAGACTTCCCGCTGGTTATCCGCCATCTCACCGACTGAGAAGCTGGCTTGTTCTGGCCGCAGGACGGCCGGACCGTGCCCCTGGCATGGGGCACTCCGACCGCCCTTCCCCCATGGTCCGCACCCCCCGACGCGTGTACCGGTCAGTACGCCCCTCGTGATCTTCAGGACCCGTACGCTCGCCCTATGACCGGACAGCTCTCCTTCCCTCGGCAGCACGCCCGCACCCAGCGCTTCACGCTCGGAGCGCCGCGGGCCTTCACCGTGGCCCCCGACGACTCCCGCGTGGTCTTCCTGCGGTCCCGTGGCGGCACCGACCGGGCGGGCCTGCTGTGGGTGTACGACGTCGCCGGGCGGCGGGAGTACCCGGCCGCCGATCCGGTGGCCCTGCTCGGCGGCGCGGACGAGGAACTGTCCGCCGAGGAGCGGGCCCGCCGCGAGCGCAGCCGCGAGGGGTCGGCCGGGGTGGTCGGCTACGCGGTGGACGCCGCCGTCGAGACGGCGGCCTTCGCCCTGTCCGGGCGGCTGTTCGTCTCCGATCTGATCGGCGGAGAGGCCCGTGAACTGCCCGTTCCGGGTCCCGTCGTGGACCCGCGCCCCTCCCCCGACGGCCGCCACGTCGCCTACGTGGCGGGCGGCGCGCTGCGCGTCACGGGCACCGACGGCTCCAGCGACGAGGGCGACCGGGCGCTCGCGGAACCGGAGGCTGACACCGTCACCTACGGTCTCGCCGAGTTCATCGCGGCCGAGGAGATGGACCGCACCCGGGGCTTCTGGTGGTCCCCGGACAGCGACGCCCTGCTGGTCGCCCGGGCCGACGACGCCCCCGTACGCCGCTGGTGGATCGCCGACCCCGCGCATCCCGGCCAGGCGCCCACCGAGGTCGCCTACCCGGCCGCCGGGACCGCCGACGCCGAGGTGCGGCTCGTCCTGCTGGGTCTGGACGGCTCCCGTACGGAGGTCGAGTGGGACCGGCAGCGCTACCCCTACCTCGCCCGGGTGCACTGGTCGGCCTACGGTCCGCCGCTGCTCCTCGTCCAGGCCCGGGACCAGCGCAGCCAGCTCTATCTGGCCGTGGACCCGGAGACCGGACGGACCCGCACCGTGCACGTCGACGAGGACGCGGTATGGCTGGATCTTTTCCCCGGCGTGCCCGTCTGGACCCCCGACGGGCGGCTCGTCCGCGTCGCGGACGAGGGCGGCGCCCGGGCCCTGATGGTCGGCGACCGCAAGCTCACCTCCGGCGCCCTCCACGTGCGCGCGGTCCTCTCGGTCGGCGAGGACGACGTGCTGTTCTCCGCCTCGCCCGGCGCCGAGGCCGCGCTGCCCGAGCAGCCCGGCGAGATCGACGTCTACCGCGCCTGGTTCCGCGGCAGCGGCGACCAGGGCGGCTGGGAGCCGGTCGGCAAGCGGCCGTTCCCCGCCGTGCACTCCGCCGCGCGCGGCGACCGGCTCATCGCGCTCGTCTACGCCGGGACGGACCGGCCCGGAGCCCGGGCGGAGCTGCTGCGGGCCGCCGACCACGGCGCCACGGAGACGGTCGCCGAGATCGCCTCGTACGCCGAGACGCCCGTCATCACCGCGCGCCCGCAGCTCACCTTCGCGGGCAAGAACGACATCCCCTGCGCGGTGCTCCTGCCGACCGGGTACTCCGAGGGCGACGGGCCGCTGCCGGTGCTGATGGACCCGTACGGCGGACCGCACGGCCAGCGCGTGGTCGCCGCCCACAACGCGTACGTCACCTCACAGTGGTTCGCCGACCAGGGCTTCGCGGTGATCGTCGCCGACGGGCGCGGCGCCCCCGGCCGCTCCCCCGCCTGGGAGAAGGCCGTCCGCGACGACCTCGCGGCCATCACCCTGGAGGACCAGGTCGAGGCGCTGACCGCGCTCGCCGGGCGGTATCCGCTGGACCTCGCCCGGGTCGCCATCCGCGGCTGGTCCTACGGCGGCTACCTCGCCGCTCTCGCCGCGCTGCGCCGCCCCGACGTCTTCCACGCGGCGGTGGTGGGCGCGCCGGTCATCGACTGGCGGCTGTACGACACCCACTACACCGAGCGCTATCTGGGCCACCCCGACGAGCAGCCCGCCGTGTACGCGGCGAACTCGCTGGTGACGGACGAGGGCCTGTCCGGCGTGGCGGAGGGCCCGGCCCGGCCGATGATGATCATCCACGGGCTGGCGGACGACAACGTGGTCGTCGCCCACTCGCTGCGGCTCTCCTCGGCCCTGCTGGCCGCAGGGCGCCCCCATGAGGTGCTGCCGCTGTCCGGGGTGACGCATATGACCCCGCAGGAGCAGGTGGCCGAGAACCTGCTCCTGCTCCAGGTCGACTTCCTGAAGCGGTCGCTCGGGCTCTAGGGATATACCCGGCTCACCAGCCCGGCGGCGGGGACGGCGGAGGCGGCGGCGCGGTGGGCGGACCGGCCGTGGGCGGGGCGCTCGGCGGCGGCGGTGCGTAGCCCGGCGGGGCGGCGGGCGGCGGGGCGTAACCGGCCCCGCCGTAGCCGTCGTACGTCCCCGAGCCGTACGCACCCGAGCCGTACGTCCCCGAGCCATACCCCCCGGGGCCGTACGCCCCCACCCCGTACGCCGGGGCCGCGATGTCCGGCTCGGCGCGCCGGGCCAGCGCGAGCAGCACCACAAGACCCACGACCAGCTCGAAGAACGCGGTCAGCACCGACAGCACGCCGACCGTCGGCAGATCGTCGAGGTGCTCGATGTACTCCATCTTGCTGTAGAGCGAGATCTCGCTCACCCCGCCCGCCAGCACCAGCGCCGCGGCCACCATCCCCAGCGGCCGCGCCAGCGGCGCCCGGCCCAGCGCGGCCACGGCGGCCGCCAGGCAGAGCGCGACGAGGGCCCAGACCTCCCACGCGGCGGGCGGCGACAGCAGGGTGACCAGGGTGTGCTTGCCGGTCAGCTGGTACTTGTAGATGTCCCAGTCCGCCTTCTCCGCCCAGTAGATCTGCCAGGCGCTCAAGGCGGCCCCCGCCGCCCCCAGCAGCAGCGCCCCCGTCACCGCGGCCCCCGGGCCCGGCCGCCCGGGCGGCTGATCGGCGGGCAGGGCGCCCGGCGCGCCGGGATACGCGTCGGCGGGCCGCCGGGCGGTGGCGACGGTGGCCAGCAGCAGCGCCCCGAGCACCACCCCGGCCCACGCGCTCAGGTTGGCGCGCGTCTTGAGGTCGTCGGGGATGCCCTGCATCCAGTCCGCGTTCAGGTTCCACAGGCTGGGCAGCCGCAGCACCAGCGTCACGGCCGCGACCGTGCCGAGCGCGCCCGCGGCGGCCGGTGAGCGCAGCGCGGCGATCCCGGCGGCGACGCACAGGACGAGCAGGACCAGATCGAAGAGGGAGGACCCGAAGAGGCTCCCGGAGGCCCGGAACGGCATTCCGGACCATGTCCACCACAGATGGCTCGCCTTGTCCGCCTTGTCCAGGTCTCGCACGATCCATGCCAGCGAGATCATGCCGAGCACCGCGCAGACGAGTGCGCCGAAAACACGCGCTCCGCGTGTGAGTATCCGTCCCTGCCCCATAGCCGTAGGTTTCCCCCATCTCGCACCCCGGGCAACCGTCGCGAGGCGAAGAAGCCCAAAGAAAGCCGAAGACGTGCGCGGATCGTGACCAGCCCGCCCCTTGACCCGGTTGCGCGTGCGTTGCGAAAGTCCGCTCAACCCGCCGTGCTCAACCTGCCACGACGCGGGTAGATACACCGAGTTGACGGTTTGTGTGACGCGGCGGATCACCATGGGGGGCGTACGCGATGACGAGTCCATCCCAGCTCACCGTGGCCGGGAAGACCGCCCCGGCCGCAGAGGGCGGGCAGCCGACCGGCTTATCGCCGCGCCAGCTGATGTGGCGGCGTTTCAAGCGCGACCGCACGGGCGTGATCTCCGCCTTCGTCGTGCTGTTCTTCTTCGCCGTCGCCGTGCTGGCCCCGGTGATCTCCGCGCTGTACGGCAAGGATCCGTACACGACGTACGGCCTCGACCGGCCCGAGCTGCTGGATCCGCTCACCGGCTATCCGATGAAGCCCAACGGCGGCATCGACGGCGAGTTCTGGTTCGGCATCGAGCCCAAGCTCGGCCGGGACGTGCTGACGCAGCTGGTGTACGGCATCCGCACCTCGCTGCTGATCGGGCTGGCCGCGACGGTGCTGTCCACACTCACCGGCATCATCATCGGCGTCGTCGCGGGCTATCTGGGCGGGCGCACGGACTACTTCCTGGGGCGGCTGATCGATCTGCTGCTGTCCTTCCCGCAGCAGCTGTTCTTCGTCGCCTTCATGCCGGTGGTCACCGCGCTGTTCGTCAGCCCGCAGAAGGAGACGCCCACCTATTTCCGGGTGACGGCCCTGGTCACGGTGTTGTGGCTGCTGGGCTGGATGCAGCTGGCCCGGCTGCTGCGCGGTCAGGTGCTGTCGCTGCGGGAGCGTGAGTTCGTCGAGGCCGCGAAGGTGACGGGGGCCTCGCCGTGGCGGATCGTCCGCAAGGAGCTGCTGCCCAATCTGGGCACGCCGATCCTGGTGCAGTCGACCCTGATGCTGCCCGCCTTCGTGACGACGGAGGCAGCCCTGTCGTTCCTCGGCGTCGGGGTGGTCGAGCCGACGCCCGACTGGGGCCGGATGTTCGCCAAGGGCGCCAACTTCTACGAGGGCGACATCACCTACATGTTCTTCCCCGGCATCGCCATGGTGATCTTCGTCGTCGCCTTCAACCTGCTCGGGGACTCGGTCCGGGACGCCATGGACCCGAAGACCACGCGTTGACCAGCACCACCCTTCCGTCCGACCAGGTCCAGCGAGGCAGGTGCATCTACCACCATGACGTTGAACATGACGTTGAACAGCAGGCCCAGAGCGCGCGGCTACGTCGTCGCCCTCGCCGTGGGCGCGCTGGCGCTCTCGGCGTGCAGCAGCGGCGGCGGCTCGGCCCCCAAGGAGTCCAAGGAGCCGGAGATGAAGGCCCAGGGGATCACCCTGGGCAGCGCCGCCGACTCCGCCGGGCCCGCCAAGGAGCTGCCGGGCGCCAAGAAGGGCGGCACGGTGTCGGTCCTCCAGCGCGACGCCTTCGAGCATCTGGACCCGGGCCAGATCTATGTCAGCGATGAGCTGATCATGCAGACCCTCTACAACCGGACGCTGACCAACTACCGGATCGACGACAAGACCGGGAAGGTCACGCTGGTCGGCGATCTGGCCACCGACACCGGCAAGTCCTCCGACGGCGGCCGGACGTGGACGTACACGCTCAAGGACGGGCTGAAGTTCGAGGACGGCTCGCCGATCACCTCCAAGGACGTCCGGCACGCCGTCGAGCGGCTGTACGCGCCGTATCTGACCAATGGGCCGACGTATCTGCAGCAGTGGCTGTCGGGCGAGGGCCAGAAGTACCGCAAGGCGCTGCCGGACGGCCCGTACAAGGGCGAGCACCTGCCGAAGTCGGTGCTGGACACACCGGACGAGAAGACGGTCGTCTTCCACTTCGACCAGCCGCGCGCCGAGGTGCCGTTCGCCGTGGCCATGCCCAACATCGGGGCGGTGCCGCCGGGCAAGGACACCAAGGAGAAGTACGACAAGGCGCCGGTGGCCAGCGGTCCGTACAAGGTCAAGAACTTCAAGGCGGGCAAGGGCATCCAGTTCGTCAAGAACGAGCACTGGGACCCCAAGACCGATCCGATCCGCCATCAGTATGTGAACGCCTTCGATGTCTCCTTCGGTCATCAGTGGGTGGATTCCACTCGCCGTCTGGTGGCCGACAAGGGCGCCGACAAGAACGGCATGACCTGGACCAACGCGGTCGACCCCTCGCAGATATCGGCGGTCCTCAAGAACAAGGACGCGATGGCCCGGTCGATGACCGAGACCCAGCCGTATGTGGACGTCGTCTCGATCAATACGGACCGGGTCAAGAACAAGAAGGTGCGCGAGGCGATCGCCTGGGCCTTCCCCAGCGGTCAGTACCTCCAGCAGTTCGGCGGCCCCAAGGGCGGTGAGGTCGCGGGCGGCCTGGTCGGCCCGACGCTCAAGGGCTACAACCCGTCGTTCGACCCGTTCCAGAAGAAGAAGTACCCCGGCGGCAACGCCAAGAAGGCCAAGGAGCTGCTGAAGGAGGCGGGCGAGGAGGGGTACGAGCTGGTCTACGCGTACGGCAACGGCGACACCCACCAGGACGCCTCGGTCGTCGTCCAGCAGGCCCTGGAGCGGGCCGGGTTCACGGTCCAGAAGAAGGAGATCGACCAGACCACCTACTACACCCAGATCGGGAAGGTGGACAACACGTACGACCTCTACCGGTCCTCCTGGTCCGCCGACTGGCCCTCCGCCTCGACCGTCGTCCCTCCGGTGTACGGCGGAAAGAACGTCTACAACGACTCGGCGAACTACAGCCATCTGAAGGACCCGGCGGTCGACAAGGAGATCGACCGGATCTCCAAGGTCGGCGACCTGGGCCGGGCCACCACGGAGTGGATGAAGCTCAGCGAGAAGGTCCTCACCGACGAGGTACCGGCGGTCCCGACCTTCTACAACCGGCTGTTCACCCTCTGGGGCTCCGGCATCGGCGGGGTGAAGTGGAACGCGGTCTACGGGGCCGTCGACCCCACGGCCGTCTTCGTCAAGTAGCCACCGGAACCCGGCCGCGCCGCGCGCGTACCGCCGCCGCACGCGCTTACCGCCGCGGCGCGGCCGGGCCCGCACCTACCGGAAGATCTCCGACGCCATGCTGAGATTCCTCGCCCGCCGGTCCCTCGGCGCGATCGTGATCCTGCTGCTGATCAGCGCGATCACCTTCTTCCTCTTCTTCGCCCTGCCCGCCGAGCCCGCCCGGCTCGCCTGCGGCAAGAGCTGCGATCCCACCTCACTCGCGATCATCAACAAGAACCTGGGCCTGGACGAGCCGGTCCCGGTGCAGTACGCGAAGTTCATGGCCGGGATCGTCGCCGGGCGGGACTTCGCGGTCGGGCACTGCGACGCCCCCTGCTTCGGCTACTCCTTCGTCAGCCAGGAGCCGGTGTGGGGCACCATCGTCGACCGCTTCCCCACCACCCTCTCGCTCGCCCTGGGCGGCGCGGCGGTGTTCCTGGTCTGCGGGATCGGCATCGGGATGGTCGCGGCCTGGCGGCGCGGCACCTGGATCGACAAGCTCGTCAGCTCGCTGTCACTGCTGGGCGCGTCCCTGCAGATCTACTTCGTCGGCGTGCTGTGCCTGGCCTGGTTCGTCAGCGGCCTGGGGATCATGGAGCAGCCCGCCTACCACCCCTTCACCGACAATCCGGCGAAGTGGTTCAGCGGGATGCTGCTGCCCTGGCTGGTGCTCTCGCTGATCTTCATGGCCAACTACAGCCGGATGACCCGCTCCCAGATGGTCGAACAGCTCCAGGAGGACCATGTCCGTACGGCCAGGGCCAAGGGCCTCTCCGGCCGGACGGTCTTCTTCCGCTACGCCTGGCGCGGTGCCATCGCCCCCATCGTCACCATCTTCGGCATCGACCTCGGCTCCCTCTTCGGCGGGGCGATGGTCACCGAGTACACCTTCACCCTGCACGGCATCGGACGGCTCGCCGTGGAATCCGTCCAGCTGACCGATCTGCCGATGCTGATGGGCGTGATGCTGGTCAGCGCGGCGGCCATCGTGGTGTTCACCATCCTGGTCGACGCCGCCTACGCCGTCATCGATCCGCGCGTACGCCTCGCCTAGAAGGGCGCCCGACGTGACCACCGAACCCTTCCTGTCCGTACGCGACCTGCACGTCCGCTTCGCCACCGAGGACGGCACCGTCAAGGCCGTGGACGGGCTCTCCTTCGACCTCGAACGCGGCCGGACGCTCGGCATCGTCGGCGAGTCCGGCTCCGGCAAGTCCGTCACCAACCTGACCGTGCTCGGCCTCCACGACCCGCGCACCACCACCGTCACGGGCGAGATCCACCTCGACGGGAAGCAGCTGACCGGCGCCCCCGAGCGCACCCTGGAGCGGCTGCGCGGCAACACCATGGCGATGATCTTCCAGGATCCGCTGACCGCCCTCTCGCCGTACTACACGGTCGGCCGCCAGATCGCCGAGCCGTACCGCAAGCACACCGGCGCCTCCAAGCGGGACGCCCGGCTGCGCGCCATCGAGATGCTGGAGAAGGTCGGCATCCCCAACGCGCGGCTGCGGGTGGACGACTATCCGCACCAGTTCTCCGGCGGGATGCGGCAGCGCGCCATGATCGCCATGGCGCTGGTCTGCGACCCCGATCTGCTGATCGCCGACGAGCCGACCACCGCGCTCGACGTCACCGTGCAGGCCCAGATCCTGGACCTGTTGAAAGACCTCCAGCAGGAGTTCGGCTCCGCGATCATCCTGATCACCCACGATCTGGGCGTGGTCGCCAACACCGCCGACGACCTGCTGGTGATGTACGCGGGCCGGGCCGTCGAGCGCGGTACGGTCCGCGAGGTGCTGCGGGCGCCCCAACACCCGTACACCTGGGGGCTGCTGGGCTCCATGCCCCGGCTGTCCTCCGCCGTCGACGAACCGCTCACCCCCATCCCCGGCACCCCGCCGAGCCTCCTCGCCCCACCGCCCGGCTGCCCCTTCCACCCCCGGTGCGGCTTTACGGCGGAGGTCGAGGGCGAGCGCTGCCGGGGCGACCGGCCCGCGCTCCCGGTCGGCCGGGGCGCCGCGTGCCACCTGGGCGCCGAGCGGCAGCAGACCCTCTTCACCGAGCAGATCAAGCCCCGGCTGGGCTAAGGAGCGCCTTCATGACCCCCGACTCGGGCACCCCCGAACCCCTCCTGGTCGCGGAGAAGCTGACCAAGCATTTCCCGATCATGGGCGGCTTCCCCTTCCGGCGGAAGGTGGGCGCCGTCCAGGCCGTCGACGGCATCGACCTGACCGTGCACGCGGGCGAGAGCTTCGGCCTGGTCGGCGAGTCCGGCTGCGGCAAGTCCACCACCGGGCGGCTGCTGACCCGGCTGCTGGAGCCCACCGCCGGGCGGATCGCCTACCGGGGCCGGGACATCACCCACGCGGACCGCAAACAGCTCGCCCCGGTCCGCTCCGAGATCCAGATGATCTTCCAGGATCCGTACTCGTCGCTGAACCCCCGGCAGACCGTCGGGACCATCATCTCCGGCCCGATGGAGATCAACGGCATCCGCCCGCCCGGCGGCCGCGAGGCCCGGGTGCGCGAGCTGCTGGAGACCGTCGGCCTCAACCCCGAGCACTACAACCGCTTCCCGCACGAGTTCTCCGGCGGCCAGCGCCAGCGCATCGGGGTCGCCCGCGCGCTCGCCCTGGAACCCCGCCTCATCGTCGCCGACGAACCGGTCTCGGCGCTCGACGTCTC
Source organism: Streptomyces sp. NPDC059850 (assembly GCF_042731515.1). Lineage (NCBI taxonomy): Bacteria > Bacillati > Actinomycetota > Actinomycetes > Kitasatosporales > Streptomycetaceae > Streptomyces > Streptomyces sp. NPDC059850. Next base: position 31,010 of record NZ_JBHWJI010000048.1, on the reverse strand, counting down.
GATCCAGGCCCAGGTCGTCAACCTCCTCCAGCGGCTCCAGCGCGAGCTGGGCATCGCGTTCCTCTTCATCGCGCATGACCTCGCCGTCGTACGGCACTTCTCGCAGCGCGTCGCGGTCATGTACCTGGGGAAGATCGTCGAGGTCGGCGACCGCGACTCCATCTACCGCCGCCCCCGCCACCCGTACACCCACGCCCTGCTGTCCGCCGTCCCGGACGCGGCCGTGGTGATGGCCGACGACGACGCCCCCGTGAACCGCCGCGAACGCATCCGCCTCGCCGGTGACGTCCCCTCCCCCATCGCCCCGCCCTCCGGCTGCCGCTTCCGCACCCGCTGCTGGAAGGCCCAGGACCTCTGTGCCCAGCAGGACCCCCCGCTGCTGCGCATCGAGGGCAACCGCGAGGGCCACCTCTCCGCGTGCCACTTCCCCGAGGCCCCCACCACCGAGGCCCGCACCGAGGACATCGTCCTCGACCCGGCGCTGTCATGACGCCTGGCAGAGGGTGGCGGCACTGGGCCGGGTGGCTGGCATGGCTGCTACCTCTGGGTGGGTCTTCCCCGTCCCCGCGGCCCGGCTGGACGACCGATCGAGGACACCAGCGCCTCCCGTGAATGCGGCTGTACCGACGGCTCATCTATCGGCAACCTGCGTCCAGCTTCACGAGCGAGGCGCCGGTCCTCGTACCGTCAGGGGATGGTCAAGGAAGGGGCGTCGAGTAGGTTCGCTTTCCCGCCCGTGACGGCTTGGACGGCGCCCGGGTCAGTCTTCATGTTGTGCGGGTAGCCCAGTTGTAGTGCGCTGACAGTGTCGAGCCTGTCGATCTGTTCTGGACTTAGATGAAGCTCGGCCGCCGCAAGATTGGTCTTTAGCTGCTCGGTCGTTCGTGGGCCGACGATTGGGATGACTCCCTTGGCCATTGACCAGCTGAGCGCCACCGTTTCGGCACTGACGTCCACTTCCTGGGCTATCGCTTCCACCGTGTCGAGTGTGGCGGCCTTGTTGTCGTCTTCTTCTTTGTGCAGGAACTGGCTGATCGAACTCTGCGCGCGGCCGGTTTCGCCTCGGCGATATTTTCCGGTCAGCATGCCTCCGCCGAGGGGGGAATATCCCAGCACCCCCAGTCCGAAGCCTTCCGCCATCGGCAGCAGATCGCGTTCTGCGGCGCGTTCGACCAAGCTGTATTCGGTCTGGATGGCGACCAGGGGTGCCCAGTCTCGTGCCGCGGCGATCGTCGCGCCTGTCGCGACCCGCCAGGCGGGAAAGTTGGACAGGCCGGCGTAGAGCACCTTGCCAGAACGGACAAGATCGTCGAAGGCCCTCATGATTTCTTCGATGGGAGTCGCGTGGTCGGGAGCGTGGGCCCACAACAGGTCCACTCGATCGGTTTTCAGACGTCGCAGGCTCGCCTCCAGCGACTGCACCATCGACTTTCTGCCGTTACCGGTCATCTGGAGGCCGCTGTCCATCGTGGTGCCCGTTGCGTATTTGGTCGCCAGTACCACCTCGTCGCGATGTGAGGCGATCATGTCGGCGAGATAGACCTCCGCGTCCCCGAATTGATAGTTGCTCGAGGTATCGATGAAGTTTCCGCCGGCCGCACGATATTCGTCGTACATGTCCTGCGCCCCGGAAACGGTCGCGCCGTGCCCCCAGCCAGCTCCGAAGTTTCCGGTTCCCAGAGACAGCGTCGAGACACGCAGTCCTGATCGGCCGAGGTATCGATAACGCACAGTCCGCTCCTAAACACCAGGGTTGTCGCGCCCGGCAATGACGCTGTTTTGAGCCGTTCCAGCAGAAGCTGGATTGGCACCATCATCAGCAAGTTCTCTGGTACGGTCCATAACGTGGAGTCCGAAGTTCTTTACGTATCGTCCTCGGATCGTGCTGTGCTTGGTCCCCGCGATCCGCTGGCCGGAGTTATGGGGCTGCTCCGTCCACGCACGGTTGTGCCGGCACCGCTGCACGCCGCCGGTCCGTGGGCCGTGCGGTTTGCCCCCTTTCCTCACGTCAAACTCGGCGTTGTTGTCGAAGGCCAGTGCTGGTTGAGACTCGACGGTCTTGAGCCGGTGCTGCTGGACGAAGGGGACTTCTACCTGCTTGGTCACCCTCCGCAGTACACGCTGAGCAGCTCGCTCGATGAGGTTGAGGCGCGCCCGGCCACCACGCTGCCGCGGAACACGAGCGGCAGAGGATTCCGCATCGGAACCGAGGCAGACGAGGACTCGTACACATGCGGCGTCGACTTCACGTTCGATGGCAGCGACACCGCGATGCTGCTCGATGCACTTCCGCGGGTAGTCCTTGTCCGGGCCGGCGATCCGCGCGGACCGCTGTTCATGAACCTCGCCTCGTTGTTGGTCTCCGAGATCGAATCGCCCGATGTTGGAAAGTCTTTGGTGCTGGAGCACCTTGCGCAGATCATCTTCGTCCACATGCTGCGGGCGCATGCTGCCAACAACGAACAACCCAGCGGCTGGATCGCAGCGCTGGCCGAGGATGGCGTCGGGGCGGCGCTGCGGGCGATGCACGCCGAGGTAAGCCGACGATGGACGCTCGCCGAACTCGCTGAGATCGGTCAGATGTCACGTTCAGTGTTTGCCGCAGCGTTCAAGGCCAAAGTGGGTGTACCCCCGTTGACCTACCTGATCAAATGGCGAATGACCCTGGCCCGAGACGCTCTGCGCAACGGTAGTTTGTCCATCTCTGAACTAGCAGCCGCAACGGGCTATGAATCTGAAAGCGCCTTCAGTACAGCGTTCCGGCGTGAAGTCGGGTCCTCGCCCCGGCACTACCGCAACGCTGCGGTGAAGACTGACTCAGATCCCGGCGCTGTGGTGCCCGCTGCCCTCGTTCGATCCGCAGCCGCTCGACCTCACGGGTCCGTGGTACTGGGGGCCGGCGCCGTTCGTCCCGCACCTGCAGGCTGATGGTTTCGTCGAGTTGACCCCGTTTTCCGGGGGCGGCGGGCGCGGCACCCGGCTGCGCCCCACCGGCGACGGAGCCTGGGCGGGGATCGACGGCTACTTCGCCGGCGAACGGCTTCAGATCCACCGCGACACCGCGGGCGCCGTGAGCCACCTCGATCTCGGCACGTTCGTTCTCACCCGGCAGCCCTACGCCCCCGCTGCGCCCGCACCAGACGGTGTCGGTCCGGCCGGGTTGGGCCTTCGTTGACGGCGCGCCCATCGGAACGGCCAGTCACAGCAAGACGAGCCCGCCGGGCTCCTTAAGGTGACTGGCCGGTCGCGTATGTCTTCGGGGCCGCGGCGCCGAACACCCTCAGGCTCGGCCTCGGGGGTGGAGGCGCGGAGCGGCCGCACCGTCGTCCTCAAGGACTTCACCGTGCACGTCGTCAAACGCGCCAAGCCCATGCCGGGTACGGTGCTCGACCCTCGGCTGATCAGGGAAAAATGCGGCGGGGCGGGCGGCCCTTCCGTGCCAGCCCGGCCGACGGCCTGCCCGTCTACGGGTGGGACGGCACAGCATGACGTGTCGGAAAACCTTGACACGTCGGAAATCCCCGACGCATAGTGTCGGCCATGGCGGCAGTCGATGTGTTCAGCGCTCTGGCCAATCCCGTGCGGCGCAAGCTGTTGGAAGTCCTCAAGGCCGGGCCGCGCTCGGCGGGCGACCTGGCGGGTGAGTTCGAGCTCAGCAGACCCGCCGTGTCCGAACACCTGACCGTGCTCAAGAACGCCCGGCTGGTGCGCGAGGAGCCCCAGGGGCGGCATCGCTACTACCACCTGGCAGCGGAGCCGCTCGCCGAAGTGGGCGAGTGGCTCCACCCCTTCGAGCACTACTGGCGCGCCCGCATGGGGGCGCTGCGCGATCTGATCGACGAGGAGAACCCATGACCACCGACGACCCGGCCGCCATCCACTGCGACCAGTTCATCGCCCACCCGCCCGCCACGGTCTGGAAGGCCCTGACCCAGCCGGAACTGCACGCGCGCTGGTGGGCCGCCGGGGACGTACGGCCGGTGGTGGGCCATCGCTTCACCCTGGACATGGGCACGTGGGGGCAGCAGCCGTGCGAGGTGCTGGACGTCGAGCCCGAGCGCCTGCTGCGCTACAGCTTCGCCTCCGGCACCCTGGACACCACGATCACCTGGCGGCTGGAGCCCGAGGGCACCGGCACCCGCCTCTTCCTCGAACACTCCGGCTTCGACCTCGACTCCCCGCTCGGCAGGGCCGCGCTCGACGGCATGGGCAGCGGCTGGCCCGGCGTCCTCGGGAGGATCGAACGCGCGCTGGGTGCCGTTGACTTCAAGTCTGGTTGAGGTTTTAGCGTCACGTTGATCAGCAACTGACGGCAGGAGAAGACCGCATGATCCTCGTGACCGGCGCCAACGGAAGCATAGGACGCACACTGACGCAGGAGCTCCGGGCGTGGGCTGGCGAACCCGTCAGGGGCCTCACCCGTGACCCCGCCAGGGCCGTATTTCCAGCGGGCGTCGAAGCCGTTGCGGGTGACCTGGAGCGACCGGCCTCACTCAAGCCCGCGCTCGAAGGAGCGCGTTCCCTCTTCCTGCTATCGCGCATGGGCCCGGACGCCGAGATCCTGGAGGCCGCCCGGCGGACCGGCGTCGAGCACGTGGTGCTGGTGTCGTCCATCACCGTCCAGAGCCACCCGCATCTGGGACCCGCCGGTGAAAACCTGGCTGTGGAGCGCCTGCTCAAGGACAGCGGCATGACGTGGACGATCCTGCGGCCGACGCAGTTCGCCTCCAATGCCCTGTGGTGGGCGGACGCCATCCGCGAGCGCCAACCGGTTCGCGTGCCGTACGCGGATGTCGGCCTGCCCACCATCCACCCGGCGGACATCGCGTCGGTGGCGCGCGTCGCGCTGACGGAGAGCGGCCACCGGGGAATGACCTACGTGCTGACGGGGCCGGAGCGGGTCACTCCCCGTCAGCAGCTCGAAACCATTGCGCAAGCGGTGGGACGGGAAGTGCCCTTCACTGAGATCAGCCGGGCGGACGCCCTCCGCGACATGGCCGCGTTCTTGGGCGATGAGGCCGCGGAGGCCGTTCTCGACATCACGGGCGGCGACGTCAACGAGGAACTGCTCACCGTGCGCGACACCGTCACCCAGGTCACCGGCGCCCCGGCCAGGACGTTCAGGCAATGGACCCTGGAGAACGCCGATTCTTTCCGCTGAGTTCTAGCGCTCGCCCACGACCGAGTCGAACCAGATCAGCCGGGCCGAGACGTCTTTCTCCCGGCTGAACCACCAGGTCGCCCGCTCGGGCGACTTGAGGCTGAGGCGGCGCGTTCCCTCGACGCTGGTCACGTCCGTCTGCCCGTCGGGGTGGGCCAGCCCCCACGCCGCGATCTCCCCGTCGCGCTCGCCGGATTCCGCGCCATACTCCTGGACCACGGCGAACAGCCGGGGTGCGAAGTCGTTGACCATCGCGTGGAGTTCCTGGTCGTAGGAGAAGGACATGCCGAACCTCCATGGTGCTGTCACGCTGCGCTGCGTGGACCACCACAGACGGTAGGGCAAATACATTTACCGGCGCAACCATTGGCCCGAAGTCTGAGGGTGCACCAGAACATGGCAGGGTGGGGCCGCAGACTCAGTAGCAGCCTGAGAGAAGGACCTGATGCCGCCGAGAAGTAACCCCACAGCACGCCAGGAGCGTCTGGGAGTTGAGCTGCGCAAGCTGCGCGAGGCCACTGGCCTGTCCGCTCGCGAAGCCGGTGAAGCCTTGGGCGGCGGACAGCCTCAGATCAGCAACATCGAGTCAGGTCGCTACGGCGTCAGCGAGGAGCGCGTACGCAGACTTGCCGAGCTCTACGCGTGCGACGACACCGCGCTCGTCGATGCGCTGTGCACCATGACGGACGAGGTGCGCGGCAAGAAGGGCTGGTGGGAGGAGTACCGGGGAGTTCTCCCGGACGGATTCCTCGACCTGGCCGAATTGGAACACCGCGCCACGCGCTTGTGCGCCTACCAGATCTCCCACATTCCCGGAGTCTTTCAGACCGAGGCCCACATCCGGGCTCTGTTCACCCACGCCGCCTCCCCCTTGCCCCCAGATGATCTCGACACCCGCGTCGCCCATCGGCTGCGCCGTAGTGCCGTCATCGAGTCGGGTTCCGGGACCGAGTTCGAGGCAATCATTCACGAAGCGGCCCTCCGTATGCGCTTCGGAGGGCGCGCGGTCGCCCGCGCGCAGCTGGAGCACGTCCTCGGCCTGTCGGAACGCGACAACGTCACCGTGCGGGTGATCACCTTCGAGGCCGACGGGTTCGCGGGCTCCGGCAACGCGATGATGTACGCAGGAGGCGGCGTTCCGCAGCTTGATACGGTCCAGTTCGACTCGGTCCACGGCAGTGTCTTCCTGGACGCACGGGAACAGCTTGAGAGATATCGCTTCATCCTCGACCGCATGCGGGATGCTTCTCTGTCCGAGGACGAATCGAGGATCTTCATCCGCCGCCTCGCGCGCGACGTCTGAAAGGCAGCACAGTGCTCAAGTGGCAGAAGTCCACCTTCTCCGGTCCGGACGACGGGAACGCCTGCGTTGAACTCGCGACGTCCCCGGCCGGAATACACCTCCGCGAGAGCGACGACCCCAGCGAACTCCTCACCACCACCCCCGGCCCTCTCGGCGCGTTCCTGCGCGCCGCCAAGGCCGGGGAGTTCGACCACCTCACCCCGTAGCCACGCGCTCAGGCGCTCCAGCCGCCGCCGACCGCCCGGCTCGACAGGTACGAGTCGCGCAGCGCCTTGCGCAGGCCGGGGACGGTCTCGTCGAACCGCGCGGCGAGCGCCTTGAGCGCCTGCTTGTGGGTGCGGAGGTCTGCGCGGCTCCATCAGTCCCTAGCCAGGGGACGCCCCGCTTCAGCGGGGTGGGGAATGGCTTCTCTGGGCTGCTCTGACCTCAACTGGGTGCACGGATCCGCACTGTTCACCTGAGCCCACCTTTCTGCCGCACTAGACCTGCGACACGTGCATAGTGATCGTGTGACTGTGACCAGGAAGGTTCGCCGGTTCTCCGGCGGCGTGTACGACCTCGGGCTCCACGTGGTGTGGTGCCCGAAGTACCGCCGCCCGGTCCTCGGCGGCCGGGTCGCGGAACGCCTGGATGAACTGATCCGACAGAAGGCGCAGGAACGCGGCTGGGAGATCATCGCCCTTGAGGTGATGCCCGACCACGTCCATCTCTTCGTCAAGCACGACCCGAAGTCCTCGGCCTCGTATGTGGCCAACCAATTCAAGGGCTTCACCTCCCGCGTGCTGCGTGAGGAGTTCCCGCACTTGAAGTCCCGGATGCCCACCTTGTGGTCGTCGTCGTACTTCGCCGCGTCGGTCGGCGCGGTATCGGCGGCGACGGTCGAGAGGTACATCAACACCCAGTGGGAACGCCCGTGGAAGAAGGGGAACGGCTCGTGATCCGCGCGTACAAGTTCCTCCTGCGCCCCACGGCCCGTCAGACGGCCGCGCTGGGCGAGATGCTGCGGGACAACTGCTCGCTGTACAACGGCGCTCTCCAGGAGCGCCGGGACGCCTACCGGCACACCTCGAAGACGAGCATCAAGTACGGGGACCAGTCCGCCCAGCTCAAGGAGATCCGCGCGTTCGACCCCGAGCGTCAGGGCCGCTGGTCGTTCTCCTCCCAGCAGGCCACCCTGCGCCGCCTGGACAAGGCGTTCGCCGCGTTCTTCCGCCGCGTCAAGGCCGGGCAGACACCGGGCTACCCCCGGTTCAAGGGCGTCGGCCACTTCGATACCGTCACCTTCCCCAAGGACGGCGACGGCTGCCGCTGGGACTCCACCCCCCACGACCCGCAGACCCGCGTCCGTCTCCAGGGCGTCGGGCACTTCCGCGTGCACCAGCACCGGCCCGTACAGGGCCGCGTCAAGACGATCTCGGCGAAGCGCGAGGGCAACCGCTGGTACGTCGTCCTCGCCTGCGACAACGTCCCCGTCGAAGAGCTGCCGTCCACCGGGGCCATCGTCGGCATCGACATGGGCGTCGCCCACTTCCTGACCACCTCGGACGGCGAACACATCGCCAACCCCCGCTTCCTTCAAGCAGCGGCCGACGAACTGGCCCGAGCGCAGCGGCACCTCGCGACGTTCCCCAAGCGGACCCGGCAGCGCACCAAACGCCACCGCGCCGCAGCCCGGAAGGTCGCCAAGCTGCACGCCAGGATCAGGAGCCAGCGCGCCGACTTCCACCACAAGACCGCCCGCGCGCTCATCACCGGCCACGACGTCATCGCGCACGAGCGGCTCAATACGGCGGGCATGACCAAGAGCCCCGCGCCCAAGGCCGACCCCGGGCAGCCCGGCAGCTTCCTGCCGAACGGTGCTGCCGCGAAGGCCGGACTCAACCGCAGCATCCTCGACGCGGGTTGGGCGCAGTTCCTCGGAATCCTGGCGAACAAGGCTGAGAGTGCCGGTCGCCTCGTGGTTCCGGTGGACGCGCGCAACGCCTCCCGCACCTGCCTGTCCTGCGGGCACGTAGCGAAGGAGAACCGCGCTACCCAGGAAAGGTTCCAGTGCACGGCGTGCGGATTCGCGGCGAACGCGGACCACGTCGGCGCAACGAACGTCCTCAACAGGGCCGGGCTGGCCCTCTGCGACGTGGCCTAGCCACCGACACAGGAAGCCCGCGCGTTTACGCGTGGGTGGAGTCACGACGGTGTACTCGACGGGGACGCCTCGTGCGCGGAGGGCTTCGACGAGCTGGTCGGACTCGGCGAGGACGACGCGGGCGTCGTTGGCGCCGTGGACCACCATCAGCGGGGTGCGGATCCGGTCGACGCGGCTGATCGGGGAGCGGGCCAGCATGTCGGCCTCCTGCTCCGGGTCGGCCGGGTCGCCGACGTACGTGTGCCAGTTGTAGGCGAGCATCGGTTTGACGAAGTCGGGCTGGTGGCGCAGGAAGTTGGCCAGGTCCGAGACCCCGACGACATCGACGGCGGCGGCGAAGACGTCGGGGGTGAAGGTGACACCGACCAGCGCCGCGTAGCCGCCGTACGAGCCGCCCATGATCGCGACGCGATCCGGGTCGGCGTACCGTTCCTAAAGACTGATCGGGAGTGAGTCCTGATGCCAGGCCCCACACTCAGCCGCGTGCTCCGAACGGTGTTGGGCACGCTGGTCGCCCGCGTTCGCTCCGCTGCCGGGCGGCACGGATCTTGTCCGTGGTCCGGGAAGGCGGGGGCGGGGTCCCTCACGCCGTCGGGCATCCGGTCGGGCCTGGACGGTCCGATGCCCACGGCGATCACTCTGGTCGTCGTGGGGCGGTGCCGTCCGTCGCCGGATCGGGTGTCCGAGGGCGCGTCGCCCGATCGCGATGCTGGCCGCATCGTGCCGGGAAACGTTGCGGTTGTTGGTGGTGAGGGGCTGCTGCCAGTGCTGGGCACCCCAGCGGGAAGTATAGGCAGGGTCGACCGCGACGATCGCGATGTCCTGCTCAGCGGCCATCGCCACTAGCCGTGCCTTCAGCTTCGCGGTGGGGAAGCGGGAGATCAGGCGGCGGAAGCGTTTGTTGCGGCCGTACTTCTCCCGGCACCGGCCGTCAGCGAAGTCCAGGTCCTCGATCGCGATCGCCCCCGCCCCGGTGGCGTGGGTGTGGTGCAGCAGCCTGGTGAGCGCGTGCCGGATCTGGGCATCCCGGTGCTCGGCGCTGCCCGACAGGTCGTAGAAGAAGCGGTGGGGTTCACCGACCGGGTTGCCGTGCACGTCCAGGCGCCAGGCGGCCAGGTGATCGTCGTTCATGTCGAAGGCGACCACGCCCCGGGCCAGCGCGGCTTCCAGGGGCAGGACGGGGGCGGGGGTGCGCTGCCAGGAGGCGGTCACATACCAGCGGCCCCGGGGCACATCGTGGTGGATACGGTAGGCCACCGCCCGGTCCGCGGTGATGCGGTCCCGCCACTCCTCACGCCGGTGGCGGAACGCCACGGTCGCCTCCAGCACATACCGGTCATGCGAGGCGTTGGCCAGATGAGCCAGCGCGGCCGGGAGCTTGACCGAGAGCTGTCCGGTATCGGTGACGCGGATCGTCTCGTTGCCCAGACGTTTACCGGACTCCCCGGCGGCGGCCAGGAACATCCGCGCCGCCTCCCACTGCGCCCGCCATGCCTGCTCGCTCAGTCCGGCCTGGTCCAGGTGGTGGCGCAGGCGCGCGAGCTTCTTCCCGCCGCGCACCACCCGCACGCGGCCCGCCGCCCAGTCCTCCGCCAGCCTGGCCAGCCGGGCCCGCAGCGCGTGCAGGCGCCGGGACTTGGCTTGCCACTCGGCCCGCGAACCGTACCCGCGCGGCAGTCCTTCGCGCTTGTCCGCCTTCGCCCCCAGCAGACGCGCCAGCCTCGCCTCGATCGACGCGATCTGCTTGCGCAGCCACGCCATCTCGGCTGTCTGTCCGCGCCGGGCCAGGGCCCACTGATCGTGGGTGGCCTTGGTGATACTGCCCGCCCACCTGGCCGAGGCCACCTGGGTCAGCTCCCGCTTGCGCACCGCCCAGGTCTTGCTGCCGTGCTCCAGGCCCTGCCGGGAACGCACCGCGAGATCACCCGCGGCCAGTCCACCAAGGAACACACCGACCTCGGCCAGTACCGCCGCATCGGTCTCCGACACGCGTAACCGGGCCCGGACCGCCACCCCCGTTGGACCGGGCACCACGAACGGCGCCGCCACCTCCCGCACCCCGCCCAAACCCCTCACCCCCAGCCGCCATCGAAGCCCCTCTCACCCCGTCCAACGACACCCACCCGCAAAGGTCACGCATTCGACAGACGGACCTCCGTTCCCATAGGCCCGACGCTCGCCCATACGCCTCGGCAGTCGAGTACCAGCGCTCACACAAGCACACTCGTACACGGTCAAGCGGCAGCAGCTCCGTACCCCTGGTCGACCGCCCACCGCACGCCGTCGATGAGGTCGTCGTGCATCGTGCCCGCGAACTCTCCGATGCCGGCCCGGGTGAACGCCTTGCCGTAGCCGGTGGAGCCCCGGTAGTCGACCTGCAGCACCGCGCAGCCGCGGTTGGCGAAGAGCTGCGCGGCGGGGTGGTACCCCCAGCTGTCGCGGGTCCAGGGGCCGCCGTGGACGAACAGGACCAGCGGCAGCCGGGACGGCTCGACGCCGACCGGCAGGGTCAGGTGGAGGGGCAGGGTCAGGCCGTCGCGGGAGGTGATCGACACCGTTCGCATCGGCGCCAGTGACCCGGGGTCGAGGTGCGGCTTCGCCCGGTGGAGCAGGCGGCTCTCGCCGGTGGCGTGGTCGTAGAGGAAGGTGGCCCCGGGGTCACGGTCGTGGGTGAATGCGGCCACCCACCGCTGTCCGCTCTCGTCGGAGGACAGCCCGGCGAGATCGCCGTCGGACAGCTTCTCCAGATTCTCCAGTACCCCGGCGAAGTGCGGGTCCAGCGCGTGGATCACCTGCCGTTCCCCGAGGTAGCGGACTCCGAGCAGCTCACCTGTGCGCCGATCGCGGATCAGCGGGGAGGGCAGGACGGGAAAGACCTGGGCACGGGTGTCCAGGTCGTATCGCGGGTGGGAGTCGACCTCCGCCTCCTCGCCGGTGGCCAGATCGAGCCGGGCCAGGCGGAGACGGTCGCTCCCCCGGTTCGAGCCCAGCCACACCCCGGTGCCGTCCGGCGTGACCTCCATGGGATACGTCCCCAGCGGAGCGTGACCGCCCTCGAACCGCGCCACGGGGTCCAGCGCGCCCGTCGCCCCGTCCCACCGGGACAGTTCGACATCGCCCTCGGCTGTCGTCGCCACCGCGAACAGCTCGCGCTCGCTGAACAGCCACCCGTCGACATGGCGTTCGGGGCTCCGGGCGAGGGTCGTGAGGTCGCCGGTGGCGATGTCGAGTTCGACCAGGTCGAACCGGGCCCGGTCGCGCAGGTTCAGCTGGGTGATCACCTTGCCGGGCCGCCCGGCGGGCAGGTCCAGGCCCACGGTCCGCGCCCCCGGATAGGGCGTGAGGTCCACCGCGGCGGCGTCCGGGTCCGCCAGGTCGACGCGGTAGAGGTGCAGGTTCTCGTCGCCGCCCTGGTCCCGGGTGTAGAGCAGCCACCTCGGGTCGCGGGTCCAGTGGTAGCTCACCACTCCGCGGTCCTCGGCGGTCACGCACCGCGCGTCTCCCGGCGCGTCGACGCTCTCGATCCAGACGTTCATGCGGTTCTTCCACAGCGCCAGGTACGCCAGCGTCTTGCCGTCCGGCGAGAGGGTGACCTTCGCGCGAGGCGGCGGCCGGAAGAACTCCTCGACGGAGATGGTCCCCCGCAGTGCCATGTCGATCCTTCCCCTGGTTGATTGTCACTTAGTGCCAAGTTAGCATTAAGTGACTCAATGCCTCGGGGAGGACAGACCAGCATGACGACCAAGAACGCCCTGGAGACAGAGCCCGACACACATGCGGAGCAGGGAGAGCACGCGACGCGGCGGCCCTCGGTCCTCGACCAGGCGGGAGGCCCCAAGGGAGTCGTTTACTCGGCACTGCCGGTGCTGGCGTTCGTCATCGCCCACAACTTCAGCGGGCTGACGACGTCGACCATCGCGGCCTTCGCCGTCGCGGTCGCCATCGGCGTGGCGCGGCTGGCGCGCAAGGAGTCGGTGCAGCCCGCGGTCGGCGGCGTGCTCGGCGTCGCGATGGCGGGCTGTATCGTCTGGTTCACCGGCTCCGCCAAGGACTACTTCCTCATCGGCATCTGGGCGAGCCTGGCCGGTGCCGTCCTCTTCCTGCTCTCCGTCCTGGCGCGGTGGCCGCTGGCCGGAGTCGTCTGGAACGGGGCCACCGGCAAGGGCCACATCTGGCGCGCGGACAAGCGCTCGCGGCTCTACTACGACATCGCCACCCTGGTGCTGGCCGCCGTCTTCGGCGCCCGGTTCGCCGTCCAGCAGTACTTCTACGAGACCGACCAGGTCGGCTCGCTGGGTCTCGCCAAGATCGCCATGGGCTTCCCGCTGCTCGCCCTGGCCTTCCTGGTGGTCGCCTGGGCCGCGCGGCGCTCGAACAAGCGGCTGAGGGCCATTGGCCTGCTGCCCGCCAAGCGGGTCTGACGCTGGCACCGGACGTCACTTAGTGTCGTTATGACACTCGTGCACAGCCAGGGACACAGATGGAGGCGACCGGCATGGCGACGGCCAAGCGTGGCGGGGGCGGGATGAGCGAGCAGCGGCGTCACCGGCTGCGCCTGGAGATCTCCCGGGAGGCGTCCCGCCTGTTCTGGGAACAGGGCGTGGACGCCACCAGCGGCGACCAGATCGCCGAGGCGGTGGGACTGTCCACCCGCACCATCTGGCGCCACTTCCGCAGCAAGGAAAGCTGCGCCGAACCCATCGTGACGCAGGGCGTGGAATGGGAGATGCGCACGCTGCGCGGCTGGCCCGCGCACCAATCGCTCGAAGAGCGCTTCACCACGGAGGCGATCCGGTTCCATCATGAGGCCGATGCCGTCGAGCAGGCCGACACCGCGCTCGCGATACGGATGATCCGGCTGGCCGACACGGAACCGGCCCTGCGTACCGCCTGGCTGATGGCCTGCGACCAGGTGGAGCGCGAGATGGCCGAGATCATCGCGAAGCGGCTGGGACACCCGGCCACCGACCTCCAGGTGCGCCTGCACGCCGCGGCGGCCTCCGCCGCCCTCCGGGTCTTCAACGAGGAGATCGGCGCGGCCCTTCTCGACGGCGCCGACCCCGCGCAGTTCGCCGACGCCTCCGAACGCATCGCACACGCCGTCCGCACGGCCACGGGAGGCGCGATCGGCGACGCGGTCGCCCCCGCGTAGCCTGTTCCGCGTGTCAGCCTCCCGCCTGCGTCGCGTCGCCGTCCTGGTGCTCGAAGGCGCGAAGCCGCTCGATGTCGGCATTCCCGCCCAGGTGTTCACGACCCGCGCGAGCATGCCGTACGAGGTGCGGGTGTGCGGGTCGGCGCCCGGTCTCGTGACCGGCGGGGACGGGCTGTCGTACCACGTCGCCCAGGGGCTCGACGCGCTCGCGTGGGCCGACATCGTCTTCATTCCCGGCTACCGGTTCCCGGACCGCGACGACCCGCCGCGGACCGTCATCGACGCGCTGCTCGCGGCCCACCACCGGGGCGCGCGGCTCGCCGCGATCTCGACGGGGGCCTTCGCGCTCGCCGCCACGGGCCTGCTCGACGGCAAGCGCGCCACGACGCACTGGCATTACACGCGGGCGCTCGCGGCCAAGCATCCCCGCGTTCGGGTGGACGAGAACGTCCTGTTCGTCGACGAGGGCAGCGTGCTGACATCGGCCGGTGCCGCCTCGGGCATCGACCTGTGCCTGCACATCCTGCGCGGCGACCTCGGGGTGGCCGCGTCGAACCACGCGGCCCGGCGCCTGGTCGCGGCCCCCTACCGCAGCGGCGGCCAGGCGCAGTACGTGCCGCGCAGCGTGCCCGAGCCGCTGGGCGAGCGGTTCGCCGCCACCCGCGAATGGGCGCTGCACCGGCTCGGCGAACCCCTCACGCTCGAAGCGCTCGCCCGGCACGCGGCGGTGTCCGCGCGCACGTTCTCGCGGCGCTTCGCCGAGGACACCGGGTACACGCCGATGCAGTGGGTCATGCGCGCCCGCGTCGACAGGGCCCGTGAGCTGCTGGAGCGTTCGGAGCGGAGCGTCGAGCAGATCGCCGCCGACGTCGGTCTCGGCACCGGGGCGAATCTGCGCCTCCACTTCCAGCGCATCCTCGGCACCACACCGAGGGAGTACCGCCGCACCTTCACGCTGGGCGAATAGCCCGCCGCCGGGTGGCGCGATCCTTGTGAAGAGTGGCGCTCTCGCCACTGCCACGGCGGATGCCGTGCACGAATCCTGGTGGCATGACTCGCATCGCCATCAACGGATTCGGCCGCATCGGACGCAACGTGCTGCGCGCCCTGCTCGAACGCGACACCAAACTCGAGATCGTCGCGGTCAACGACCTCACCGAGCCCGCCACCCTCGCGCGGCTGCTCGCCTACGACTCCACGTCCGGCCGACTCGGCCGCCCGGTGACCGTCGACGGGGACGCCCTCGTCGTGGACGGGCGTCGCATCAAGGTGCTGGCCGAGCGCGACCCGGCGCGGCTGCCGTGGGCCGAACTCGGCGTCGATGTCGCGCTGGAGGCCACCGGCCGCTTCACCTCGGCCAAGGCCGCCCGCGCCCACCTCGACGCGGGCGCGAAGAAGGTGCTCGTCAGCGCGCCGTCGGACGGCGCCGACGTCACGCTCGCCTACGGGGTCAACACCGACGCGTACGATCCGGCCACGCACACGGTCGTCTCGAACGCCTCGTGCACCACCAACGCGCTCGCGCCGCTGGCCTCGGTGCTGGACGAACTGGCCGGTATCGAGCACGGCTTCATGACGACGGTGCACGCCTACACGCAGGAGCAGAACCTCCAGGACGGCCCGCACCGCGACGCCCGCCGCGCCCGCGCCGCCGGGGTCAACATCGTGCCGACCACGACGGGCGCGGCCAAGGCGATCGGCCTCGTGCTGCCGAACCTCGACGGCAAGCTGTCGGGCGACTCGATCCGCGTACCGGTCCCGGTGGGCTCGATCGTCGAACTCAACACGACCGTCGCCCGCGACGTGACGCGCGACGACGTGCTGGCGGCGTACCGCACGGCGGCAGAGGGGCGTCTCGCGGGCGTCCTGGAGTACTCGGACGACCCGCTCGTATCGTCCGACATCACGGGCAATCCGGCCTCGGCGATCTTCGACTCGGCCCTCACCCGCGTCGACGGCCGCCACATCAAGGTCGTCGCCTGGTACGACAACGAGTGGGGCTTCTCGAACCGCGTGATCGACACGCTGGAACTCCTCGCCGTCAGCTGAAGCGCGAGAAGACGTGGGTGCGGCCCACGGTGGTGAAGCCTCGGCGGGCGTACCAGTGGCGCGGCCAGTCCTCGGCGTCGGCCACCAGGAACCGCAGGGCGCACCCCGCGTCCGCCGCGCGCTGGAGGGCGCCGGACAGCACGGCGTCGGCGTAGCCGTGGCGCCGTGCGTGCTCGGCCGTGGCCACCTCCTCGATCTGGGCGACGCCCTCAGCGGGCTCCAGGTAGAGGTCCGCCCAGGAGGCGACCTCGCCGCCGTCGTCGTGCACGGCCACGAACCGCACGTCCTCGGCCCCGTTCCGCCGGGCGGCCCGCCGCCCCACCAGCTGACGCACCGTCTCCTCGTCGGCGTCCGGCATCCACAGCCGCTGCTGGTTCGCCAGCGCCCGCCACAGCGGCCCGTACGGATCGGGCCCGAGGTCCAGCTCCTCGGCCTTCCCGCGCCCGGGCGCCGGTTCCGGCACCGGTCCGGTGTGGGTCATCACCAGCTCGACGTCGTGCTCGTACCCCGCGAGGGCCATCGAGGGCGCGCACGCGAGCCCGAGCCGGTCGTCGTGGACGGTGACCCGCCGGTGCGCCAGCCCCGCCATGGCCGCGTCGGCGGCCTCGGGGAGCGCGGCGGGGTCGAGGGGCCCGTCGACGTGGATCTGGTTGTGCTCGTGCGAGAGCGCGTACCGCTCGTCCAGCACCAGGAACCCACCCGGCACCGGCCTGACCTCGGCAGACTGGCGCCGGGCGAAGAGGGCACGGAAGTCGATGGCGCGCTGAAGATCGGTCTGCGGCATGGTGCGGATCGTAAGCGGGCGGCTCCGCGCTAGCCAACAGGAGCACGCTCCTCCGCGAAGTGGCACGCCGACGGGTGCGCCGCCTCGCCCGTCAGCCCCGTCGGCACCGCCAGCACCGGGACCTCCGCCGCGCAGCGGGCGGCTGCCTTCCAGCAGCGGGTGCGGAAGCGGCAGCCGGTGGGCGGGTCGGCCGGGGAGGGGACGTCGCCGGTCAGCAGGATGCGGGCCCGGGGGGCAGGGGCCTCGGGGTCGGGGACCGGGACGGCGGACAGCAGGGCCTGGGTGTACGGATGCGTCGGGTGGTCGTAGATCTCGGTGCCGGTGCCGGTCTCCGCGAAGCGGCCCAGGTACATGACGGCGACCCGGTCGCTGATGTGCCGGACCACCGACAGGTCGTGGGCGATGAAGACGTAGGAGAGCCCGAACTCGTCCTGGAGCCGTTCCAGCAGGTTGACCACCTGGGCCTGCACCGAGACATCCAGCGCCGACACCGGCTCGTCCGCGACGATGACCTCGGGGCGCAGGGCGAGGCCGCGCGCGATGCCGATGCGCTGGCGCTGGCCGCCGGAGAACTGGTGCGGATAGCGGTTGATGTGCTCGGGGTTGAGGCCGACGACATCCAGCAGCTCCTGGACCGCGCGACGGCGGTCGCCCCGGGGCGCGACCTCGGGGTGGATCTCGTACGGCTCCCCCACGATGTCCCCGACCGTCATCCGGGGGTTGAGCGAGGTGTACGGGTCCTGGAAGACCATCTGGATGTTGCGGTGGACGGCGCGCAGGGCGCGCCCGGACAGCCGCGTGATGTCCTCGCCCCGGTAGTGGATCGTTCCGGCGGTCGGCCGCTCCAGGCCGACCAGCAGCCGGGCGAGGGTGGACTTGCCGCAGCCGGACTCGCCGACGATGCCGAGGGTTTCGCCGCGCCGCAGGTCGAAGGAGACGGTGTCGACCGCCCGGACCGCGCCGGTACGCCGCTTCACCACCACGCCCCGGGTCAGCGGGTAGAGCTTCGCGAGGCCGCGTACCTCCAGGACGGGCGGGGCGGGGTCAGCCGCCGACGGGGCCGACGGTACCGGCGGTGCCGAGGGGGTCGAGGGGGTCGAGGCCATGCAGCTCCTCCTTCCAGAAGTGGCAGGCGCTGGCCCGTCCGACCGCTCCGTCACCGGCCACCTCGTACAGCGGCGGCCGGTCGGTACGGCAGAGGTCGCGGGCGCGCGGGCAGCGGGGGTTGAACGGGCAGCCAGGGGGGAGCGCGAGCGGGCTGGGCGGCAGCCCCTTGATCGCGTACAGCTCGCCGCCGCGCTGCCCGCCCCGCTTCCCGCCCCGCTGGTCCACGCGCGGGATGGAGTCGAGCAGGCCACGGGTGTACGGATGGGCGGGGCGCCGGTACAGGTCGCGTACCGGCGCGGTCTCCACGATCCGGCCCGCGTACATCACGGCGATGGTGTCGGCGACGTCCGCGACCACGCCCAGGTCGTGGGTGATGAGGATGAGCCCCATGGCGTACTCGCGGCGCAGCTCCGCCAGCAGATCCATGACCTGGGCCTGGACGGTGACGTCGAGCGCGGTGGTCGGCTCGTCGGCGATGATCAGCTCCGGCTCCAGCGCGATCGCCATGCCGATCATGATGCGCTGGCGCATGCCACCGGAGAACTGGTGCGGATAGTCCCCGGCCCGCGCCTTCGCGGCCGGGATGCGGACCCGGTCCATCAGCTCGACGGCCCGCGCCCGGGCGTCCCCGCGCGACATGCCCCGGTGTACCTGGTACATCTCGGCGAGCTGCGCGCCCACCGGGATCACCGGGTTGAGGGCGGACAGCGCGTCCTGGAAGATCATCGACATCTTGGCGCCACGGATCCGGCGGCGCTCCTCGCGGCCCAGGGTCAGCAGATCGCGGCCCTGGAAGAAGACCTTGCCGCCGGTGACGAAGGCGGGCGGGGTGTCGAGGATGCCCATGATCGCCTGCGCGGTCACGGACTTCCCGGACCCCGACTCACCCAGCACGGCCAGCGTCCGCCCCGCGTCGACGGCGTAGCTCACCCCGCCCACCGCCTCGGCGACGCCGTCCCGGGTGCGGAAGGCGACGCGCAGGTCCCGTACGTCCAGCAGCCGGGTCACGGCTAGCGCAGCTTCGGGTCGAGGGCGTCGCGCACCGCGTCGCCGAGCATGATGAACGCGAGCACGGTGATGCTGAGCGCCGCCGCGGGCCACAACAGCATGTGCGGGGCGTTGCGGATCTGGGTGGACGCGGACGAGATGTCGATGCCCCAGGAGACGGTGGGCGGTTTCAGCCCCACGCCGAGGAACGACAGCGTCGCTTCCAGCGCGATGTACGTGCCGAGCGCGATGGTCGCGACGACGATCACGGGGGCGACGGCGTTGGGCGCGATGTGCCGCAGCAGCATCCGGCCGTTGCCCGCGCCGAGGGTGCGCGCCGCGAGCACGTAGTCCTGCTGCTTGACGGTGACGACCGCGCCCCGGGCGATACGGGAGATCTGCGGCCAGCCCAGCAGCACGATGAAGCCGACCACCGGCCACACCGAACCGCTGGTGACCACCGACAGGAAGACCAGCCCGCCGAGCAGGATCGGGATGCCGAAGAAGACATCGGCGATCCGCGAGAGCAGCCCGTCCCACCAGCCGCCGAAGAACCCGGCGAGGCCGCCCAGCACGCTGCCGAGCAGGGCCGCTCCGGCGGTCGCGCAGATGCCGACGGTGATGGAGGCGCGGGCGCCGTAGACGGTGCGGGTGTAGACGTCCCGGCCCTGGAGGTCGAAGCCGAAGGGGTGGCCGGGGGCGGGGCCGTCCTGCGCCTTGGCCAGGTTGCCCTGGTACGGATTGCCGTCCGCGATCAACTGCGGCCACACCGCGATGGTCACGAGGAAGAGGATGACCAGCGCGGAGACGACGAAGACGGGGTTGCGGCGCAGATCGTGCCAGGCGTCGGACCACAGCCCGCGCGCCCCGGGCGCCGGGCCGCCGCCGGGGGCCGGGCGCCCGGCGGCGCGCAACCGCAGGCCCGGCAGGGGGCGGCGCAGCCACGGACGGCCGCGCGGCCCGCCCTCCAGGGTCGCGGTGCCGGTGACGGCGATATCGGATGACGCCTTAGGGGGTTCAAGGGGCTCAAGGGGCTCAAGGGGCTCAAAGGGCTCAGGCATACCGGATCCTCGGGTCGAGCACGGCGTAGAGGAGGTCGACGAGCAGATTGGCGAGCAGGAAGACGATCACCAGGATGGTGACGAAGCCGACCACGGTCGGCGAGTTCTGGCGCAGGATGCCCTGGTAGAGCTGGTAGCCCACGCCATGGATGTTGAAGATCCGCTCGGTGACGATGGCCCCGCCCATCAGCGCGCCGATATCGGTGCCGATGAAGGTCACCACCGGGATCAGCGAGGTGCGCAGCAGATGCCGGACGACGATCCGGCGGCGCGGCAGCCCCTTGGCGACGGCGGTACGGACGTAATCGGCGCGGGCGTTCTCGACGAGCGAGGTGCGGGTGAGGCGGGTGGTGTACGCGAGGGACACCAGCCCCAGCACCACCCCGGGCAGCAGCAGTTCGGTGAACGGCGCCTCGGGGGCGACGGACGGCCGGGCCCAGCCCCACTCCACGCCGAACACGTACTGCAGCACGGTGCCGCTGACGAACGTCGGGATGGAGACCACGACCAGGGTGAGCAGCAGCACCGAGGTGTCCAGCCCCCGGCCCCGGCGCAGTCCGCTGAGCACGCCTAGGGTGACGCCGAGCGCCATCTCGAAGACGATGGCGACGATGGTGAGCCGCAGGGTGACGGGGAAGGCCTCGGCCATCAGCTCGGTGACCGGCTGGCCGTTGAAGGCGGTGCCGAACTGGCCGCCGAAGACCTGCCCCATGTAGTGGACGTACTGGCTCCACAGCGGTTCGTCGAGGTAGAGGTCCTCGCGGATACGGGCCGCGGTGGCCGGGTCGGGGGCCTTGTCTCCGAACAGGGCGGCGACCGGGTCGCCGAGCGCGTAGACCATGAAGAAGATCAGGAACGTGGCGCCGAGGAAGACCGGGATCATCTGCGGCAGCCGCCGCAGCACATAGCGGCCCATGGCTCAGCCGACCCTGATCTGGGAGTATACGGGGACGCTGAACTGGTTCAGGGTCACCTCGCGCAGCCGGGGCGCGTAGCCCGCGCTGCCGTTCTGGTACCAGAGCGGAATGGCGGGCATCTGCCGGGCGAGGATCTTCTCGGCGTCCTGGAAGGCGGTGATGGACGCCCCGTCGGCGGACGCCGCGTTGGCCTGGTTCACCAGCCGGTCGAAGCCGGTGTCGCTCCAGTGGCCGTCGTTGGAGGAGGCGTCGGTGTAGTACAGCGGCTGCAGGAAGTTCTGGATCAGCGGGTAGTCCATCTGCCAGCCCGCCCGGAAGGGTCCGGTCATCCGCTTCCCGGCCATCTTGTTGCGGTAGTCGGCGAAGGTGCCGACCGGCTTGCCGACGCACGCCCGGTCGCTGCGCAGCACGGTGTTGACGCTGTTGCAGACGGCGTCGACCCAGTCCTTGTGGGAGCCGGTGTCGGCGTTGTACGTGATCGTCATCCGGCCGCCGGGCAGCCCGCCACCCGCCGCGATCAGCTTCCGCGCCCGCTCGGGGTCGTACGAGCAGGCGTCCCCGCACAGCCCCGGCTGGTAGCCGCCCTGGCGGCGCAGCACCGGGGAGGTCCAGTCGGTGGCGGGGGTGCGGGTGCCGCGGAAGATCCGGTCGGTGATCTGGGCGCGGTTGATCGCCATGGAGATGCCACGGCGCAGCTTCGCCCGGGCGGGCCCGCTCCACGCCTTGTCGTACATCGGGAAGGTGAGGGTCTGGATGATCCCGGCGGGCTGGTTGATGTAGCGGTTGCCGAGGTCGGAGCGGACGAACTTCAGCTGCTGGGCCGGGACATCGTCCACCAGATCGAGATTGCCCGCCTGGAGATCGGTGTAGGCCGTGTTGCTGTCGGTGTAGACGCGGAGGTCGACCCCTTTGTTACGGGCCTTGTCGGGACCCCGGTAGCCGCCCCAGGCGCGCAGCTTCATGACCGCGCCCTTGTCGTACGACGCCACCTGGTACGGGCCGTTGCCCACGGGCTTCTTCAGCCAGGCCTCGTGGTCCTCGAAGAAGGCCCGGGGCAGCGGCGCGTAGGCGTTGTAGCCGAGCGTCTTGGGCCAGGACGAGAACTTCTGGGTGAGCCGGACGGTGAAGGTCCGCTCCCCCGTCACCCGCAGCCCGGAGAGGGTGCGGGCGGTGGGGCGGCCGGTGGCGGGGTGGACCTTGTCGTACCCCTCGATGTACTCGAAGAAGTAGGCGTTGCGCTGCTTGTTGTCGAGCAGGGCGCCGTAATTCCAGGCGTCCGTGAAGGACTTGGCGGTGACCTTCTCGCCGTTGCCGAACCGCCGGTCCTTCTTGATGGTGACGGTGTACGTGCGCTGGTCGTCGGTGGTGATCCGCTCCGCGAGCGCGTCCTTGGCCGCACCGGTCGCCGGGTCGTACCGCTTGAGCCCCCGGAAGATCATGTCGAGGACCTTGCCGCCCTGGACATCGTTGGTGTTGGCGGGCTCCAGCGGATTCGGCGGATCGCCCCAGGAGGAGCGGACGATGCCCTCGGACGAACCGGAATCACCGCCGCAGCCCGCGACGGCCGGGACGGCGGCCACGCACAGGGCGCACAGCACACACCGTGTCCGCATGACGCGCTGGGCTCCGCGCATGGCGCCTCCCGAGGACCCGTTCCAAGATCCGTCTCAGGCCCTCATCACACCCCAGGGCCGGGAGACCCGCACGCCGGTGACCGCTGTCCGTGGCAGCGGCCCGGTGGCATTGGCAAAGCGCGAGCCGAGCGGTACGTCCCGCGCTCGGCAAGCGCTTTCTATGCCACTGTGGCCTATCGTTCCCCGCGATTCAAGAGCCTGTTCCATATCTTTAATCGATTCAACAGCGGGGCGGCGGGCCGGGCCGGGAGACGCCGAAGGGCGCCCGGCCGGTGGCCGGGCGCCCTCCCTCACGTGATACGCGGGCTACGCGTGCACCACGTCCTTCTCCTCCGCGAAGTGGCACGCCGACTCGTGCGCCGCGAGCGAGTCCGTACCGGCGAAACGCTCGGGGATCGCGAGCAGCGGCACCTCCTTCGCGCACTTTTCCTCGGCCTTCCAGCAGCGGGTGCGGAAGCGGCAACCGGAAGGCGGGTTGGCCGGGGAAGGGACGTCGCCGGTGAGGATGATCCGCTCCCGGCCCTCCCGCGCCTCCGGGTCGGGCACCGGGACGGCGGACAGCAGGGCCTGGGTGTACGGATGCGTCGGGTGGTCGTAGATCTCGGCGTCGGTGCCGATCTCGGCCATCTTGCCCAGGTACATCACGCCGACCCGGTCGGAGATGTGGCGGACGATGGACAGGTCGTGGGCGATGAAGATGTAGGACAGGTTGAACTCGTCCTGCAGCTTCTCCATCAGGTTGATGACCTGCGCCTGCACCGACACGTCCAGCGCCGAGACCGGCTCGTCGCAGATGATGATCTCCGGGTTGAGCGCGAGGCCGCGGGCGATGCCGATGCGCTGGCGCTGGCCGCCGGAGAACTGGTGCGGATAGCGGTTGATGTACTCGGGGTTGAGGCCGACGACGTCCAGCAGCTCCTGGACCTTGCGCCGCCGGTCGCCCTTGGGCGCGACCTCGGGGTGGATCTCGTACGGCTCGCCGATGATGTCGCCCACCGTCATCCGGGGGTTGAGCGAGGTGTACGGGTCCTGGAAGACCATCTGGATGTTGCGGCGGACGGCGCGCAGGGCACGGCCGGAGAGCCGGGTGATGTCCTGGCCCTTGTAGAACACCTCGCCCGCGGTGGCGGTCTCCAGGGTCATCAGCAGCTTGGCGACGGTGGATTTGCCGCAGCCGGACTCGCCGACGATGCCGAGCGTCTCGCCCTGGTAGAGGTCGAAGGAGATCCCGTCGACCGCCTTGACCGCGCCGACCTGCTTCCTGAAGAGGATGCCCTGGGTCAGCGGGAAGTGCTTGACCAGGTTGCGCACCTGGAGGATCGGCTCGCCCCGGTCGACCTGTGCGTCGAGCGCCGCGACCGCCTCGTCCTCGGTGGCCACCTCGACCGTCGTCACCTCGGTGACACTGGGCGTGGCGTCCGTGCCCTTGGAGGCGTCCTTGGCGGCGTCCTTGGAAGTGTCCACGGCCTTGTCGTTCTTCTCCGTCTCAGCCATGGATCGTCTCCTTCCAGAAGTGGCACGCGCTGCCGCGGCCCGGAAGCGCGGTGCCGTCCTGCTCCGCCACCGCGGCCAGCGCCGGGACCTCGGTGGTGCAGATGTCCTGGACCTTCGGGCAGCGCGGGTTGAAGGCGCAACCGGTCGGGATCTTGAGCAGGTTGGGCGGCAGGCCCTTGATCGCGTACAGCTCCTGGCCCTTGTGGTCCAGCCGCGGGATCGAGTCGAGCAGTCCCTTGGTGTACGGGTGGGCCGGGCGCTTGTACAGCTCGTGTACGGGGGCGGTCTCCACGATCCGGCCCGCGTACATCACCGCGATCTTGTCGGCGACATCCGCGACCACGCCCAGGTCATGGGTGATCAGGATCAGTCCCATGTTGTACTCGCGCTGAAGCTCCGCGAGCAGCTCCATGACCTGGGCCTGGACGGTCACGTCGAGCGCGGTGGTCGGCTCGTCGGCGATGATCAGGTCCGGCTCCAGGGCCAGCGCCATGGCGATCATGATGCGTTGGCGCATACCGCCGGAGAACTGGTGCGGATAGTCGCCCACCCGCTCCTTGGCGGCGGGGATGCGGACCCGCTCCATCAGCTCGACGGCCTTGGCCTTGGCGTCCTTCTTGGACAGCCCCTGGTGGACCCGGAACATCTCGCCGAGCTGGTAGCCGACGGAGAGCACCGGGTTCAGCGCGGACAGCGCGTCCTGGAAGATCATCGCGATCTTGTTGCCGCGGACCTTCCGGCGCTCCTCGGCGGACAACTTCAGAATGTCCTGGCCCTGGAAGAGGATCTCACCCTGTGGGATCTTGCCGGGCGGCATGTCGAGGATGCCCATGATCGCCTGCGCGGTCACGGACTTTCCGGAACCGGACTCGCCGAGCACGGCGAGCGTCTCGCCCGCGTCCACGCTGTAGTTGACTCCGTTGACGGCCTTGGCGACGCCGTCACGCGTATGGAACTCGACGTGCAGATCACGCACGTCGAGCAGCTTGTGGCCGCTGCCCTCGTCCGGGCGCGGAGCGGGGACGTCCGCAGGCATGTCGATGATGGTCACGTACGCCTCCCTCAGCGCAGCTTCGGGTCGAGGGCTTCGCGCACGGCGTCGCCCATCATGATGAACGCCAGCACGGTGATGCTCAGGGCGCCAGCCGGGAAGAGTAGTACGTGCGGGAAGTTTCGGATGAACTGGGTGCCGTCCGAGATGTCGCCGCCCCAGGAGATGGAGTTGTCACCGAGCCCGAGACCCAGGTAGGACAGCGTCGACTCGGCGACGATGTACGTGCCGAGCGAGATGGTCGCGACGACGATCACCGGAGCGATCGCGTTCGGCAGGATGTGCCGGAACAGGATCCGCTTGGTGCCGGCGCCCAGGGCCTTGGCCGCCACGACGTAGTCCGCGTGCTTGGTCGTGATGACCGCGCCGCGCATGACGCGGGCGATCTGCGTCCAGCCCAGGAAGGCCAGCGCACCCGTGACCACCCAGACGGTGCGCTGGGTGAACGAGTTGAGCACGACCATCGAGCCGAGCAGGAACGGGATACCGAAGAACACGTCGGTCAGACGCGAGATGAGGCTGTCCCAGAACCCGCCGAAGTAGCCGGCGAGCATGCCCATCAGACCGCCGAAGAGGGTGACGAGGAGCGTCACGCCGAGGCCGACGATGATCGAGTTGCGGGCACCGTAGAGCACCCGCGCGTACAGGCTGCGGCCCGTGCCGTCGTAGCCGAACCAGTCCTCCTGGAAGACATGGCCGAGGTTCGGCTTGCCCAGGAAGTGGTTGGCCTGGTCGCCGGTGGTCGGGCTGGCGCTGGTGAACAGGCCGGGGAACGCGGCGACGAGCAGGATCACCAGGATCAGCGACCCAGAGACCACGAACAGCGGGTTGCGGCGCAGGTCCCGCCAGGCGTCGGCGCCGAGGCTGCGCGGCTTCTCGGGCCCCGGACCGGCGTCCGTGGTGACGGGCGTGCCCGCGACGACCTCGGCGGCTTCCTCGCTCGCGGACGAGGACTTAGTCAGTTCAGGCATAACGGATCCTCGGGTCCAGGACCGCGTAAAGCAGGTCGACGAGGAGGCTGGCGAGGAGATAGATGAGCACCAGAACGGTGACGATGCCGACGATGACCGCGCCCTCGCGGCGTGCGAGCGCCTCGAAGAGCAGGTTGCCGACGCCGGTCACGTTGAAGATGCCCTCCGTCACGACGGCGCCGGCCATGAGGCTGCCGATGTCCGTGCCAAGGTAAGTGACCACGGGGATGAGCGAGTTGCGCAGCAGGTGCACCGTGATGATCCGCTTGCGCGGCAGACCCTTGGCAGTGGCGGTGCGGATGTAGTCGGCGGACCGGTTCTCCGCGATCGAGGTGCGGGTCAGCCGGGCGACGTACGCGAGACCGACCATGCCGAGCACCAGTGCCGGGACCATCAACTGACCGACGTTGGTGGAGTCCTGGACGGTCGGTGTGATCCACCCGAGCTGGTTTCCGAAGTACAGCTGGAACGCCAGACCGATGACGAAGATCGGGACGGAGATGACCATCAGGGTGAACAGCGTGACAGCGGTGTCGATGACCTTGCCGCGCCGGATGCCCGCGATGACGCCGAGGGTGATGCCGACGACCAGCTCGAAGGTCCAGGCCATGGCGGCGAGCCGGATCGACACCGGGAACGCCTGCGTGATCTCGTCGAGGACCGGCCGGTTACCGGCGATGGTCCTGCCGAAATCTCCCTGGAACAGACCCCCCATGTAGTGCAGGTACTGCTGCCACAGAGGAAGGTCCAGACCTCTGTCGTGCCGGATCTGCGCGACCTGCGCGGGGTCCGGCGGCTTGTCACCCCACAGCGCCCGAATGGGATCGCCGGGGAGCACGTTGACCATGAGGAAGATCAACAGGGTTGTCCCGATGAACACCGGGATCATCTGGAGCAGTCGCCTCGCGACGTAGCGCCCCATTGGTGCCTCCGTCCATTCCGGAGCCGCCCGCAGCGGCGCCCGGTATCGCCGGACGCCGCTGCGGGACGGAATACTCCGTAGCGACTTACTTCTTGAAGACCTCGACGTTCCAGAGGATCGGGTCCCCGGCCTGGTCGAACTCGATCTTCTTCACGTTGTTGGACCAGGCCGAGTTGACCTTCTTGTAGAACATGGGGATGCCGGGCATCGAGTTCCGCAGTTCCTTCTCGGCGGCCTGGTACAGCTTCGCCGACTCGTCGACGCTCTTGGCCTCGTCGGCCTTCTTCACCAGTCCGTCGAACTTCGGGTCGGAGAAGTCGCCCCTGTTGCCGTCGACGCCGGTGCCGTAGAGGTCGGCCAGGAAGTTGCCGTTGAACGGGTAGTCGAGCACCCAGCCGGAGCGGTAGATCGACTTGACCTTCTTCTGGTCACGGATCTCGGTGTCGGCCTGGAAGTCGGTGACCGGGTCGCCCACGCAGTTCACGCCGGTCGCCTTGGTGATGCTGTTGCAGGTCGCGGTGACCCAGCCCTTGTGCGGCTGGTCGGCGTTGTACTGGATCGAGATCTTGTTACCCGGGACGCCGCCGCCCTGCTTGATCAGCTGCTTCGCCTTGGCCGGGTTGAACTTGCAGATGTCGCCGCACGCGTCGGCCTGGTAGCCCTTCACACCCTTGGCGACCCAGCCGGTGGCCGGCTCACGGTTGCCGAAGAAGGTGGTCTTGGCGATGGTCTCGCGGTCGATCGCCATCGACAGGCCCTGGATGACCTTGACGTCGATGTTCTTCCACTGCTTCGTGTAGAAGGCGGGGTTGATCGTGTCGATCGCGGAGAAGTCGGTATTGATCGCGCGCTTGCCGAAGTCCGACTTGAAGTTGGCCAGCTCACTGTCCGGCACCAGCGGCATGGTGTCGACGTTGTCCGAGCGCAGATCGTTGTACGCGGACTGCGGCGTCGTGTACGCCTTGAAGTCGATGCCGCCGTTCTTCGGCTTGCTGGCACCCTTGTAGCCGTTCCACGCGGTGACCTGGATCGACTTCTTGTGCTGCCAGGTCTTGAACTTGTACGGTCCGTTGCCGACCGGGCTCTCCCCGAACTTCTTCGGGTCCTTCAGCGCACCCGAGGGCAGCGGGTAGAAGGAGGAGTAGGCGAGCTTGTACGCGAAGTACGGGATCGGGTTCGCCAGCTTGATGGTGAAGGTGTTGTCGTCGACGACCTTCAGGCCGGACATGGTCTCGGCCTTGGCCTTGCCCTTCGCCGGGTGGACCTTGTCGTAGCCCTCGATGTCCCGGTACCAGGCGCTGTTCTGCTGGCCGTTGGCCGGGTTGGCGTCCCAGTTCCATGTGTCGACATAGGACTTGGCGGTGACCTTCTCGCCGTTGTGGAAGGTCCACCCCGGCTTCAGCTTGACGGTCCACACGCTGTTGTCGGCGTTCGGCGTGACCGACTCGGCGTTCTCGTACGTGATGTTGCCGGACTTGTCGTAGCCGACGAGACCCGTGAAGAGGGAGTCGATGACGACGCTGCCGTACGCCTCCATGGTGTTGGCCGGCATCAGCGAGTTCTGCGGCTCACCGTTGGCGTAACTGACGATCCCCTTGGGATCGACCTTCTTGTTGGCGTTGTCACCGCTGTCACCGCCGCCGCCACAAGCGGTCGCGCCCAGTGCCACGACAGCGGCCATCGCGACCCACTTGGCGCTCTTGGCACCACGCATGGGTTTGCCTCCTCCGGAGTCCTCTGCTGCTACGAGAGGGGTGCCCGGAGACACGCTGACACCCCTGACAGCGAAAGGGACCGGACCCCCCAGATGTGCTCGAAGGCCCGCACTCCCCACAGCGCGCGACCCGTTGACCCGAGCTCAATGGACCCCATGATTGAGCACGCCAGCCCCGTAAACCACACCTTATGGGTCTCGCTTTGGTCACATCATCTACGCGCGGAGCTTCGGAATCCGGACAAATCTGTCACAGACAGACACGCGCGAAACGGACTGTTAACACATCATGCGGAGCCTCAGCACCGATAACCGGACGGCACTCGCCGGATATCCCCTTGACGGCCGCCCTTCTGAAACCCCGACAGCCCGGGCCCCGCGAAAGAAGCGGAAGGCCCGGGCTGTCGGGGCGTACGGAGGCGGAAAACTAGCGCTTGGCGCGCGAGGCGGCGCGGCCGCGCTCCTTCTGGTCGAGGACGACCTTGCGGATGCGGACCGTCTCCGGGGTCACCTCGACGCACTCGTCGTCGCGGCAGAACTCCAGGGACTGCTCCAGCGAGAGCAGCCGCGGCGGCACCAGGGACTCGGTCACGTCCGCGGTCGAGGACCGCATGTTGGTGAGCTTCTTCTCCTTGGTGATGTTCACGTCCATGTCGTCGGCGCGCGAGTTCTCGCCGACGATCATGCCCTCGTACACCTCGGTGCCCGGCGAGGTGAAGAGCACGCCGCGCTCCTGGAGGTTGGTCATCGCGAACGCGGTCACCGCGCCCGAGCGGTCGGCCACCAGGGAGCCGCTGTTACGGGTGCGCAGCTCGCCGAACCACGGCTCGTGGCCCTCGAAGATGGAGTGCGCGATACCGGTGCCGCGGGTCTGGGTCAGGAACTCGGTGCGGAAGCCGATGAGGCCACGGGACGGCACGATCCACTCCATGCGGATCCAGCCGGAACCGTGGTTGGTCATGGTCTCCATGCGGCCCTTGCGGGTCGCCATCAGCTGGGTGATGGCGCCGAGGTGCTCCTCGGGGGAGTCGATGGTCAGCCGCTCGATCGGCTCGTGGAGCTTGCCGTCGATCTCCTTGGTGACGACCTCCGGCTTGCCGACGGTCAGCTCGAAGCCCTCCCGGCGCATCGTCTCGACCAGGATCGCCAGCGCCAGCTCACCGCGGCCCTGCACCTCCCAGGCGTCGGGACGCTCGGTCGGCAGCACGCGCAGCGAGACGTTACCGATCAGCTCCTTCTCCAGCCGGTCCTTGACCAGCCGGGCGGTGACCTTGTGGCCCTTGCCGCCCTTGCCGACCAGCGGCGAGGTGTTGGTGCCGATGGTCATCGAGATGGCGGGCTCGTCGACGGTGATCAGCGGCAGCGCGATCGGGTTCTCGGGGTCGGCCAGGGTCTCGCCGATCATGATGTCCGGGATACCGGCGACCGCGCAGATGTCGCCGGGACCGGCCACCTCGGCGGGCTTGCGGGTGAGCGCCTCGGTCATCATCAGCTCGGTGATGCGGACGTTGGAGATCGTGCCGTCGCGCTTGATCCAGGCGACGGTCTGCCCCTTCTTCAGCTCACCCTGCTCGACGCGGAGCAGTGCGATACGGCCGAGGAAGTTGTCCGCGTCCAGGTTGGTGACGTGGGCCTGGAGGGGGGCGGCGGCGTCGTACTCGGGCGCCGGGACGGTCTCCAGCAGGGTGACGAAGAACGGCCAGAGGCTGTCGCTGTCGGCCGGGACGGTGCCGTCCTCCGGCTTGGTCATCGAGGCGATGCCGTCACGGGCGCAGGCGTAGACGATCGGGAACTCGATCTGCTCCTCGGTCGCGTCCAGGTCCAGGAACAGGTCGTACGCCTCGTTGACGACGTCGTCGATCCGGGAGTCCGGGCGGTCCGTCTTGTTGATGCACAGGATGACCGGCAGCTTGGCCTGCAGCGCCTTGCGCAGCACGAAGCGGGTCTGCGGCAGCGGGCCCTCGGAGGCGTCCACCAGCAGCACCACGGCGTCGACCATGGACAGGCCGCGCTCGACCTCGCCACCGAAGTCGGCGTGGCCGGGGGTGTCGATGATGTTGATGGTGACAGGGTCACTGCCGTCCGCCGGGTGGTACTTCACGGCGGTGTTCTTCGCGAGAATGGTGATGCCCTTCTCGCGCTCCAGGTCGTTGGAGTCCATGACCCGGTCGTCCACCTGCTGATGCGCGGCGAACGCACCTGCCTGCTTCAGCATGGCGTCGACGAGGGTCGTCTTGCCATGGTCGACGTGAGCGACGATGGCGACGTTACGAATGTCGTGGCGCGTGGGCATACGAGCGCGCTTCTCCCGGTTTCGTGGGTGGCTGCGCGCTCCTTGATCCGGCGCGCCTTTCCGCCGGGCTGCTTACGCCACGGCTCACCCCATGGTAAGGGGACGGCGCGGGGACGGGTGCCGCCACCCCTCCCCCCGCCGTCCCCCAGCCTCCGTGGGTACTTCCGGAAGCCGATGTACAGGTAGCGGGGGCTGTCTCTTATACACAAATGACGCTGCCGACGATTTATGGTGTGTCTCTTATAAAAAACTGACGCTGCAGACGAT